>JAGOVF010000012.1:0-21676 GCA_018060885.1 Oligoflexales bacterium
AAAGGGGGGCAAATCCTTGCAATCACTAGGGTCAGTTTCATGCAATAGGGGGGGTCAAATAGATGCAACTGGTAGGGTCAAATGGTATGCAATCGGGCAAAGGGCGCTCTTTAGAGTGACACCACCATCAGCAGTAACATAATTGGGTGCATATCCAAGGTTGACGAGTCGCGTTAGAGCGTTGGCCCATAGCTCATCGAGTGGCTTTGAAGAAGTCTCTAGAAGAAAGCAAAATCTCGACATGGGCTCTATAGCAACCACGTAAGGGTGGTTATCATGGAAAAAATCGTCGTGGCAAGCGACAGAAATTTCGCTTAGATCATAGGAGGCGTTGATTTTCACTGCTGCCCGTGAAGCATCGGCAATTATCGCCGATAGTTTTCCAAGAGATATGTGATATTGAAAAACATCTTCAAAAATACGCTCAATTGCTCGGTAGGATGATTTGCCACAAAGAAACATCGCCAGGACCAGCTTTCTAACCAGGCCATTGTTGAATGACACTGTGAAAAGCGCTTTTTCTTGATCATGGGGCTTCTCTTTAAACTCATCATCAATTGCTTTTAAAGCTCGATGCATTTGTGCATAAACGCACTTGCGACTTACACCGAAACGTTTGGCGATTTGATGGATATGTTCGCCGCCGATAGCCGCCAGAGCCATTTCCTTTTTCTCGCGTTCACTAGGATGGCAGCGGTGCGAGGAAGGGATAAATCCAGAAACTTGGGAATAATCTTCTTGGCGGAACAAATACACTGGCCAAATCTCCTCACCGCTTAATATTCAATGCGATAAATTGGGTTTTTATCATGATCGGCTTCGCGTTTATTGTATTTGAGGGTAGTTGTCGGCGAGGAATGACCTAGGAGCGCGGGACACATTCACCGCCAAGGCGCTAAGAATATAAACCGCCAAGGACGCTGAGTGCGCAAAGAGTTTAATATGGTCGGCAAGCGATTGTCTATTCAGTAAGCCGCCTCTGACATTATCGATGCTTGATGATTTTCTCAATATTATGGGCTGTACAGGCCATTTTCCACCAGCATGACGTCTTGCTGCTGCCTATTCTTAATATGCGCATGTTTTTATTTTTTATGTTTCCAAAGACAGGCTCGACGATTACTTTGCGTCGTGAATAAATCGCCTTGCCGCGGCTGGAGCTCATTCGCCTATGGTGACGTCTAGCTTCGATAAATAATTCAGCGTCTGGTACCCAAAATGTCTTTGCTCCTCGGCTATAAATATCACATTTCCTTTTTAGGTGGCATCCTCTGCAACGATCTATGGGCATTGCCAGACCACGATTGCCTCGACTTTGTTTATTGATGCTTTTGAGATTTTTTCCCTTCATACATCGAAATTGATCATTCTTGTTAAAGTACTTCAGGGAAGCAATCGCGGTGTTAGGGGTGCTTTTCTCACCCTTTCCAGTTGCAAAAAAAGCTTCAGCTCCTCTTTCAGATGCGATTATCAAATTGGAGTAGCTATTATAAGCAGCATCGGCAAGCACTTGTGAGGCAGAGGCTTTACAGTTGGTTTCCACACTATCGAGCATTTTGCCCAAAGCGTTGGCATCGCTAGGGCTATCATGGACTTCAGCTGCAATAATAATCTGGTTATCTGCGTCGACAGCTGCCTGGCAATTATAGGCATACATGAAATTGCCATTTGACCGTTTTGATGGTTTTGCCTCTAAATCATGAAAGGATTTCTGCGATTTGGGATCTACTTGCTTCTGCCCTGCTTCAATGGCCTCCTTTTCAAGGGCAGCCTTTGCAGCCTGAATTTTAGCAAGTCGCTTCTCCCAGCGAGAAATTTCTGCCGGCAAAATCGCCGCATTTTCTTCTTTCGCATTCGACTTGATGAGGTCTTCTTTGAGCTTTTCCAGCTCAGATTTAATGGTATTGATTGCCTCCACCATGCGCCCATAAGACATTGCCTTATGCTTCGATGTTTTGGCTTTGAATCGACTACCGTCGATTGCGATGCGCCCGAGTGAAACCAGGCCCATTTTTTGCGCCATTCGAATAACTTGCACAAAAAGAGATTCTATTCTTTGCTGATGTCGAATGATGAAACGTGAAAATGTCCGGTAGCTCGGTTGATTCTGGCCTGAAAGCACCAGATAGCGGCTGTCATGGCAACAAGCATCGGCAAGTTTGCGGCCGCTCACGATTCCATGAGTCAAACCGTAGAATATTGTCCTTAAAATAAAACGTGGGTCGTGCCCTTCTTCACCTTGACTTGAATAATCCTGTTCAAAGTCGCAGAGATCGAGCTCATCAAACAGATCGATATAAAGCCACGCATCGGAGTTTTCTGGAATTAAATCACGAACAGAGAAAGCAAAGAGTTGCCGTTGGTTGGTTTGGTCAGCCTTGAACATAGAATATCTCCCTAAATTGGCATTCTCAGTTGAGAATGCCAATTTAGGGGAAGTGAATCTATAAAATAAGACTAGATCCTTTGCGTACTTAGCGTCCTTGGCGGTGAATGTGTCCCACGCTCCTAGAGTGCGTTGCACCTGTTCAAGGGGAGCTTCCACGGTGTTGAGCAGGTGACCCGTAAGAGTTGCGCGCATGGAATGCGGACAATAGCGTCGCACACTTGAGCAAGAGATCCCCGCTTTTTTAATGCAGTTTTTGAGAATTTTATCGAGAGCATTAGCTGAAATAGGTTGATTGCGGATGGGATTAAGCGCAGGAAAAAGCCACTGTTCGGGGTCTTTAACATCAAAACCAAGTTCGTGAAGGACATCAGCATGTTCGCTTAAACAGCGGTAGGCAAAGGGATTGAGCGGCACTTCGTGAGGTTTGCCGCCTTTGATAATAAGTGACAATATGCGGTGGCCTTTAAGCTCACTCAAATTTTTGACTTTCAAATGGCGGATTTCCGCGGACCTCAGCCCAGTATAAAATCCGACGGCAAGTAGCGCTCGATGCGAAGTAAAACATTTGCGGCTAGGATTCAAAACAGCAAAGAGCTTTCTTACTTCCTCGTCGGAAAAGTCGGCAGTTTGGCGTTTATTATCCGATCTAGGCCGTTTAAGGCCATAGGAAAGATCTCTGTCGATAAACCCTTCGTGGGCGAGATGCTTACACAGAGACGCCACTGCGGCCATCTTTTTAAGGATAGTTTTTGGCGCTTGTCCGCTGTCTTTAAGCCATTTCTGATAAAAAATGAGGTGATCGCGGCTTAGTTCACCGATGTTGGTGATATCGGCAAAAGCGAGGTTTAAAAATTGGCGGCCGGCGCGTAGATATTCTCTGGTAGTTAGCTTTGAGTCAAAGGAGTGAAAAAAAGCCAACATGGTTTTTTCCACTCCTTTGACTCAAGGGTGATCAAGAAATATCAGCTCGCCGGCCAGCATTTAAATTTTATCTTTGCCAATTTCACTCCCATAAACGGTCATTCCTCTTAATGCATAAGCTTCTTTCATATGAACCGCCCTTGTATATCTGCGGTGCAGCAAATTCTTCAGCAAGATCCACCCAACTGATGCCTGAGAATTGATGGGGCTAACTAGCGGAAAATCTTCTCTACGAATAAACCCTGGCGATGTAAGATCTGCTATATAACCGGCCAAATCAGAATCATCAGTATCACACTGCAATGGTGGTATTGGAAACGACCTATCTGAACCCAATTTCCAAGCGGCAGCCCATTTGGTCATCAGATCTTCACTATTTTTTGATTTATCAAACCGAACAGGAAAAAGCGGAGAAACCTCGACAAACGGTTCAACCCTGGCGACATCACAATCTGCACTTTTAACAAGCCATAGCGACTGTCCGCTTGCAGAATGAGCCTGGCCTGGTACCAAAACACTTTTCGTTGCAACTATGTCACCTTGAAGGAAAGGAAACCGATTTTTCTCACGGTCATTTTCATTGGGCCACATCACATCTTTAACGTTATCAAAGTTAATAACATCTTGAAGCATTTTAGAAGCTAATAAATCACGTCTCTGTTGGGTATTTTTGAACTCGCCTAAAATAGATTGAATCTCTTTAAAAATCTGATCATCATGAATCGTTCTACCAAGTTGATCTATTTTTTTAAAGATAGCCATTTTACCTACGTCTACCATCCTTGTGTTTCCCCGAAGTGGCGATGCTATTTTGATTTAAAGAACATCATTCTCAATCGCAGCGTCTTTTTCATCAGGAGAAGGAGACGATAGCTTTATCTGTGAAGGTCCCTTCATTATATGAATTTTCGATGTAAGATTAGCAACTATTCCCTTTAATACTCTCACAGCTTTTTGAGTCAATTCCTGATCATGCTTGGAAACACCATGTTCAACGCATTCAATCTGGGTGATAGCTAAATCTAGATTGTGGGAAATGCTAGCCTGACCTGCATCAATATCCTTAATGAGATTTAATATGCGCTCCAAATGATCTTTGCGCATTATTACGAGCGATGTTTCGCCGAGGCGTGGGTCTTTAATAACTTGAACACGAGCGGGCTCTTCATCCCAGAGTTTTTTTACCTGATTCAAATTCCAACTTCGTACCTCTGGCCACCTATCTTTATCATGGTAAGCCAGCTGAAGTTGGTCATTGATGTTAGTCTTAATTGCTATCGAACGCATAGGCAAACCTCCTTCAATGAGGGTTCTCACAATCCTCATTTCTTTCATTATCGGGATTTTTCTGAGAAAAGTAAAGTATTTTCTCAGAAAAATTTAAAAAAAATATTAATAGATTGTTTTTATAGTTATATTTTCTGTGATTATTGATATTAATCTTTCTTACCTATAGCAGAGGGGCTAGCGAACCTATTATTTTAAGCCACTTTCTGTCGTCATAAAGCCAGCACTACCATTTTGCTACCTAATGTGATGCTATCCTACGCTAAAAACGGGACACTGAATTTTGAATTGAATTCAAACAGTGAAAAGATCGTCGCCTACACTATTCCAACTTTCTAGGTAAAGATGGACTTAATTAAATTCACCCAGCTATTTCAATGCGTTAAAAAAACTGCTAAAATCACCATAGGTTTCATCGTCCAACTAATATTCACTTTCCGGCAGGATGTTGGAATAAATTTTCTTAACAAGGAGGTTCCTCTTGGCCCATACCCAAAAGTATAATCACCCCCAGCCAGGAGAAAAAATTCGTGTTGACCCCATTCGAGAAAAAAAAGACATTGCTGCCATCAAAAAGCTTCTCTCCAACCATAAACGCGATCTTGCCATCTTTACTCTTGGTATTAATACCAATCTTCGCGCTAGCGATCTTGTGCGTCTACGGGTTGGCGATGTGCGGCATCTTAAAGCAGAAGCCAGCTTTACCATTTGCGAGAAAAAAACCAACAAAGAACGCCCCGTCACTATCAACAAGGCTACTCACCGGGTACTTGATGACTATTTCAAAGAAAGGCCCGCCACTTCTGATGACAAGCCGCTCTTTTTATCGCAAAGACGGCCCCATAAGGGGCTGACGGTAAATTATTTGCATCGTTTGGTAAAAAGATGGTGCTCTACCATCAACTTGACCGGCAATTTTGGGTCGCATTCGCTGCGCAAGACCTTTGGCTACCATCACCGGAAATATTTTGGCACTGATCTTCCAACGCTGATGAAAGCCTTCAATCATGCCACCCAGCAGCAAACGATGGATTATTTAGGTATTGAAGACAAAGAGGTTCATCAGGCTTTTTTACAGGAAATTTAGCAAGCCTTATAACTTTGGATAAGTCTTTAATTTTGAGAGGATATCAGTGACTGAGTTGAAAATTATTAAAGCCTTTCCAAACGAAAACTGGCATTTATTAATTGAGTTTTCAAATGGTGAATTTGGCAAATTCTCTTGTAGTTCTCTACTCAAAGGGTTTTCCTTTCTTTCACACCCCCTAAAATTCAAATCTTTTATTCAGACAGAAGATTACATCGAATGGCTGCCAGCATTGAAAGAAGAAAGCAAAGGCTACTATTCAGACCAAATAATTTGGACAGCAAGTGGGAAGTTATCAGCAGAATTTTTGTATGGTAGTAGCAAAATATGCACTTTAGAGAACATTGCCAACGAATGTTTCATCATCGGTCGAAAAAACCAGGCACCAACTGATAAGCATAAAACACATCATGAATACTCTGTATATATAAGGCCATTCAATTTGAAAAAACAAATTTCCCTCAGTCAATCAATTGGAGGTGGTCACGCTGAAATGGGTGGCTGGTATGATATTGCTTTTGAAGAGCTAACTTCAAACCTAGATTGGGAACAGCATTTTGTGTTGTCTGACTGCAAATGGGCAATTGATATACTGAAAAAGCCTGGACAGACGAATGAATCCGCTATTCAGGCGCTTTTTGCAGAGGTTAGAAATCGTGCATCTCTTCACCCATATGAGTTGCCTTAACAAGCTCTATTCATATTCCTTAATGTTTTCTTTGACGATCATTCTAATAAGGGTTTGATAGCCGATAGCCCGCTTATTGGCGGCTTTCTTTAGCTCAATAATTAAATCATCTGGTAAGGTGATTGATATTTTACTACCAACCGCAGGACGACCTTTACGCCCCTGCACGACAGCGCCATTTTTGATGTTTTCCGATAAGTCGGACTTATCCAACCACTGCTCAATGGCGGAATCTTCATCTGCGGTATCAGGTGATTCTTTTTTGATAGTTTTTGCTTTCATTTGACCTCATTCTCCTACAAGAAATGGGACGGATCTTGTTTTCTCTTATGGTCCAGACAATTGTAAGTCTGGTTCCGTCCCTAGTTTGACCGAATATGATAAAACGATCTTCATTCCAAGCGGTAGTTGCTGGCGGAATGATTTTCCCGCCTAAAATAAAGTTGCTATCAAACAACGATTCCACCTGATCTACAGTTGTGGCGTGTTTACCAAGTTTTTCTGTATTAGCTTCATCCCAATCTAGAGTGAGGTCCCAGGTTTCAGCCAACCAAAGCTCTATTATTGAGTCGTAAACAACTTCCACATTACATCCCTCTTATCGGTATATTTTAGATATCTTTTAGATATATTGCAAGTTTTTCGTATCTTACTGTAATTACGATTGTTTCAAAGAGGTGGGGAAAGATGATTCCTGCTTGAACTAGTTTAGGACGAGGTGGCTCAAATGAGAGCAGGATGGTAGCAAGCCCTATCCTCGGGAATGCCAAAGCGAAGAAGTATAAGTTATGCCCAGCTTATTGTGGATAACGCCCAGCGGTGCTTCAAAGCTCAAATTTCGTTTTCAACCGGCCTGATTTCATCGCGCATTTTGCTATGGGCATATAGGTTTTTAAATGTTTCAGGATTTGGAACCATGCTACCGACGATAACGCTGGGCTTTGTAGGATCGTGAGGATGATTTTTTAAAATTTCGGCAATATCTCGTGCGAATTGGAAGTAGTGCTTTAATACTTTTTGCAGAGTTTCCATTGGAGTCAAAGGGCTATACGGCTGGAACTGACTCTACTTTTGGATCAACGGGAACTTTCATTTCTAAACAGGGGCAAGTGCTTTTAGCTGCCGTGCTGGCCAATATCGCCAAAAATGCGGGGGAAGCTTTGGCTACGGCCCAACAAACCACCACTGTTAGCGGCAGTGACCGCGCGGCAACTGCTACGAATGTAACTGGCTCACAAGCTGCGTTTGTCGCCGGTAGGTCTGTCGTTGATGCCGGAACGATGATTGCTCAGTGGTATCTCGACTACGCCCGTCAGCTCATTCCATCGATTGCTATTGGATCAGGCGAGAGCGTGCATGTGGTCATGCTGGAAAGTATACAGGTGCCGACATTATGGAATTAAAACTAACTCTAACTGGCTTTGTTCTTTTTACTCAGCTTTTCCCACTCTTTCCAGAGATCCCAAGATGTTTGAAGGTTCATCCAAATTTCAGGGGTAGTATCAAAAGCTTCAGCAAGCAAAAACGCCATTCTGGGGGAAATGCTTCTTTTGCCTCTGCAAATTTCATTAATAGCCCTTGGTTGAACCTTGAGCTTTCTAGCAAGATCCGATTGCGACATGTTGAGGGGCTTCAAAAATTCTTCTTCGAGCATCTCACCTGGCATCGTTGGAAATGGTGTTCTCGGTTTTTTCATTCTATTTCTCTCTTAATGGTAATCCATAATTTCAACATTTTTAGCGTTGCCGTTATCCCATTCAAAAATAATTCGATACTGATCATTAATTCTAATCGAATGAAAGCCGCTCAAATTTCCAGAAAGTTTTTCCAAATGGTTACTGGGAGGCGCTTTCAGGTCCTGAAGTTTTGTTGCGTCGTTAATCCAGTTCAATTTTCTTTTTGCTATTGGATGCAACTTAATGGGAAGCACTTTTCTAGATGCTTTAGTCGATGCCAGCAAAAATATATCTTCAGTCCCAGCATTAGCAAAATTCGCAATCAATTCAACCACCTCATTTATACCGCTATACCATTATACGGTATTAACTAATTTTTGTAAAGGAGACTTATTTTATGACTAAACTGCTTATTTTTTCACTGCTTTTAACAAGTTGTATCACCCGTGCCCCTTCTGAATATGAACTTGATCGACGCGCTGGCCTCACCCCTAGCGTCGAAGTTCCTATTAACGAAAAAGAAATCTTAAAACTCGAAAAAAGTCATAAGACCACCATCGCCGGCGCGCCGGTACGCACTTCCCCCTGGATTGAAAAGGTTTGGGTCTACGACCAGTCGCTTGGCAAAGACTTCTGGATGAAGGGCACCTATATCTACATGGAAGTAGAGCCCACTAGCTGGTCCGTCGGCAGCAATGGGGGGGAATAGCTATGCTTGGATCTACGATGTGGCAGCTTGGAAAAGAGTTTATTACAAACGCCAAACACAGCTATTTAGGCATTCCCAGTCTTACTCACGGCAACATGACCAGCAGTTTTTCTGAATATCTGCCCTATGAGGCGGTTATACCGTTGGAGCGTCCGACTTACCTACTCAAAGACGGCAGTCTTTGCGTAGGTTGGCAACTCAAATTATTAAGCCATGAACTGATGAGCGAAAGCGAACTCACCGAGTCTCTGAAAGCTCTGCGCTCCGTTTTTGAAAAGATTGACCACGACAAAGTCAGTTTTCAACTAATTTTCGCCAGCGAGCCTTCAGCTGAGTTCACAGTTCCTGTTCATCTAAATGCGCCAAAAACGGTCGCCGAGGACATTCTGGCCGAGCGTGTAAAGGCCATCCAGTCTTTTGCTGACAGTCCCGGATCACGGCAAAAGCTGATTAAACGCGAACTGATCCTTACGATGCGGATAGGAAGCCTAAACCCCATGGCAAGTCGGTTCAAGCTGCTCTCAAAAACCGATGAACTCAGCCATGAAGCCCAATCCTACTATGAACAAAGCAAGCTCCTTATGCAGTTTTCGGAAGAAATTGAGTACACCCTTGGCTTTGCCAAGATGGAGTTTAATACCCTGTCCCCCAATGCCTTTATTCATCACCTCAGAGGGTTTTTTCATCACCAATCGTCTAAAGACCTATGGCAGGTAAAAGATGAAAGCCCCTTGCGTGAGGATCTACCCTTGTCTGAGCAAGTGCTTAGAGATTTCATTGGCGTATCACCGCGAGCTATTACTGCCGGTCAAGACGTGTGGGAAGTAGCAAGTTGGATTGAGCAGCCTCCCACTACCTTTAACGGGCTATTAACCCGGCTATGCGAGATCAGCGAACCCATTCGCGTCGTTTTAAATTTGCGACCGTGCCTTGATACATCTGACTTAGACACCAAGATGGTTTTTCTTAAAAACGCCACGGATGCCTTTGGTGAATTGCAAAAAACAGAGATTAAAGACGTTCAAGACAAGCTGGCCCGTGGCAACAAGCTCATTTATAGCTCTCTGCATGTGCTGGTACGCACCAAAAATTGCGACCTTGGCGACTTAAACGATAAAAGCACCTTACCGAAAGTCATCGCCAAGCTCAGAACCTTAACCGGCATTGATTTTCTCCACGAAAAATACGCAGCGCCAGCCCTTCTTCTTAGCTGCTTGCCGTTCGGCTTTAGTGCCGCTGCTGCGCAAGTCTCTGGCCGCGAAAAGCGTATTTTAAGTCGATCTCTTGCGGCTTACTTGCCGGTGTTTGATGGCTTTTTGGGCACCAAAACACCGATGCAGCTTATGACTTCACGGGCCGGAAATGCTTTGTGGCTCAGTCCGTTTGACAGTGAAACCAGCCCACATGTTGCGCTGTTGGCTAGTTCAGGCGGCGGCAAAAGTTTTTTTACTCAAAACATGATGATGAGCTTTTTGGCCCAAAAGCGCCCAGCTGACGGCATAAAGCCGATGATTTTTATCATCGACAAGAAAACCAGCTATGAAATCTTTGCCAAGGTAGCCGGTGAAGAGTTTGGCTCAGAAATCATTAAACCGCCTGCATACTTTCCAAATATCTTCAAAGGCGAGCTTGATGAGCTGCGGTTGCCTATTATTGTCGGGTTGCTAAAAACCGCCATTAGCCTTGTCAGCCAAGACTTATTTATTGGTGCCGTTGAAGAAATGCTTTTGGCTACGGCGATAAAATCGGCCTTTGACCACAATGAACTTGATGCCAACTTCGCCTATGGCGACGGTCATTTTAAAGAAGTTCAAAGCCAGCAGCGACGCACACCACGTCTGAGCGATATCGTACAAAATCTATTCCCTATAGCCGCAAAGCTCGATATCCCCCAGGACACAGCAGCTAAACTGGCAGCGAACTTTGCGCCATTTATTGGCAATGGCCCTTATGCAGCGCTATTTGATCAAACGGCCATGCAGGACAGTGAAAACGTTACTCCCGGTGTAACTCTTTATGACATCGATGCCGTGGCATCAAATCCGGTTCTATCAACCATTACCTCGCAGATGATTCTGTCAGAGATCATCCGCCAAGTTAGAAAACCTGAAAACGTCGGCCGGCCGGGACTTCTGGTTATAGAAGAGGTGGGAGTACTGGCAGCTGGCTCAAAAGAACTTGTGGCCTTTATCCAAGATGCTTGGAAGACCTTTAGAAAGCTTGGCATTTGCTGCATCGGCCTCACCAACGAAGTGGATGACTATCTTTTAAAAAACGGTCCACGCGAAATCTGGAACGTCTCCCCCAACAAGATATTTCTAAAAATGTCTGAAAAGGACCTCGATAAAGCTGTCCTTGGTGAAGTTCCGCTCATTACTGACTCTACTATCGGCCAAGTGTTGCGCACTCTCGTGAAAAAAGATGGCGAATTTTCGCAAGGGCTTTGGTGGTCAGATGTTGCCAAGGGAACTTTTATTTACAACCCCACCGGTTTTGATTATTGGTGCGCGGCCTCCAAGCCCATTGAAGTCAACACCGTTTACAAGGTAGCAGGATGCTTTTCTGGCTCTAAAAAACCTTTTTTTTTAGCGGCGGGCTACTTAAGCCAGCATTTTCCCCTTGGCGTCAGACACGGGGACGGAAGTCTTAGGGCGTTAACTGACGAAGAGCTCAGCTTGATAAAGCAAGGGGGGGTTTATGATTCTTAGAACCATAACGGGGGTTGCGATTTGTATAAACACATCGCTATTTGCCCAGCAAGCAACAACGCAGTTTCAATATGATCGCAATACCCGCGCTAGTGACTACGCCAAAAGTTACTTCGGCAATCCCGACCGCTTTTCAGAAGCAAAGCGCCTTAATATGGGCAAAGGGAAGATTTCCGCCAGTACCCGGCTTGATTGCGGCAATCTTGACGTTAATGCCAACTTCGATGCTGAATTTAAGCGTTTGCAAGAGCAGCTGAAACAAATTATTCCGTCAAATGCCAACGAATGGAAAAGTCTTGGTGGCAAAATGGCTATGCTCAGCGTTTGCTACGCCTACCCGACTCTATGCGCACAGTTGCGGCACGATTTTCTATCACTCCAGGCTAACCTTGACCTGCGAGCGCAAGCTTGCAAGGCCATTGATAGCTATCTTGATAACCAAGCCGATGTCGGCGCCAAGCAGCTGCGAGCAGAAGCCCAAGCCAACTGTATTGACGACAGCCTACGCGGGGGCAACGACATGGCATCTGCTACCGCCAAGTGCCAGGGCAAGACCGGTTTACCACTGAGGGATTTTTCATCAGGCCTAGAAAAGCGCTTTACCGACCGTAAGCAAAAGGTTTTGCAAAGCATGGTCAACTTTGCCCAAAACAAGGAGCCTGCCACCTACAATTTTCTCGCTTCGATGGTAGGTGAAATCGAAGTCCAGCAAGACGGCTATTGGCAGCCACTTTTTGACCAAGGCATGTATCATCCCAATGACGCTGCCACAACCTTTTTGGCCAGCGGTGAAAATAGCGTCTGCCGCAGTCTTGCTGGAATCCTAAAGGGCAGCACTACTCCTAAAAAAGATAGCGTCTTTGAAACCAGTGTTTTTGAGACCATCAAACTACGGGTGACCAAAGACGACATCAGTAACCTTGAGGACCTCGCCAATGAAGACCGAGACCTTGCTTGCGCGGCTCTAGGTCGGGCTATCGGCAAGGTAGCAGCCGAAAAGTCGTCGTCAAAGGCAGAAGCGGTGCTCTCAAGTGGCCTTCTTAATAACGCCGTGCCGCAGAACCTCCGCCAAGAGTATTCCGAGCGCAGCGGCCATGCCTTTAATGCCCTTAGAAAATCGCTTGAAGGCGACCAAATTCCAAGCATCGATTCCGTGCGGGACGCGATAGCTACATTGGCGAGAGTAGCCAGGGAAAAAAACCGACTCCTCGCCTCTTTGATCAGCGAGAACAAAAAGAACAACGCCGACAGCGATCAAAACCGCCAGTCAGAATGCACTGACACCCTGACCTGTTCGAAAAGGAGGCTATAAGCCATGTTTACCCAAAGTCCAATCGAAGCTGCCATCTGGTCGAGTTTTGTTTCAGTACAAGATTTCATCGTCTCAAATCTCCTTGATACGGTGACCTTTAAGGCCGCCGTATTCACTTGGCTGGGATTTCTTTTTATCAAGGCCGTCTACTCCATGAGCTCCTATGAAAAACCCGACCAAGCGTTAAGCAAATTTTTAGTTTCCGTCGTTATCAGTGCTTTTGGTTTTTCGTTTTTGTCGATTTCAAGCTCGGCTTTTAAGCCGCTTAACGCTAATTCTGAAGCTTGGGCTCAGGCAGGAAAGGGGTCGGTCACCCCTGGACTGAAAAAATATGCCATAAGCAATTCTAGCGGATTAGAGGCATATAAAATGATTCATGGTGCCACCAATCAATTAGCAACTTTTATGTCTGCTCGCGTAGCAAAGTTATTTTCCGACGATCACTACAACCAAAGTCCCTATCTTTTTTTGAACACCATGGCCCAAACGGCCGCCGCCACCATTGACGACCCGAAAGCCCTGGCTGACTTAAACTGGTTATTTGAAAACTGCGGTGACAACAAGACTGCCCCCATTCTTGAGCCAACTTCCAGTTATTCCGCCCTGTTTAACCTCGCCAACCCCAGCTGCAAGGATCGTTATAACAAGCTGGTCAATAACCTTAAATCTTGGGCTGACTCGCGTTGGGTGAAATCCCTTTATGACGTCGGTGATGTTGGCTCGCAATATGTCGCCTCTAAGCTCGGCTATGGTGACCAAGAAACACTTAAAAACAAAATCATCGCCTCGGCCATGGTCAATATGGCCCGCGCCAAAATGGGCAACAGCTCTCCAAACGCTACCAACAGCCAGGCTCTCTTGGATAACTCCCAGCCACGCGATCTATTTGGATCATCTACCTCGTTTTTTGTCGGTCTCGGCAACAGTCTGTCGGTGGGTGGATTCATGCACCGGCTCCTGGCGCCTGTAACGGGTACAGATATTTACGGCGCTGATGCCCGCAATCAATCGGCGTTTTTATATAACCGCATCATTCAGTTTTTGCCGCCCATTCGCGGTTACGCCAAAGGCATTATTGCCCTTGCCTTCGTCTTTGCCGCCGCTGCCATGTGCTTTGGTTCTTTAAAGTACATAGTGGCTTGGTTTGGCATGCTCTTTATTTTTACTATTTATGAGCCAGCTTCGACATTGCTCTACGAAATCACCATGCAGTTCAGTGGCTCGGCACAGGTCACCGCGTCGATGCAGGCACTTAAAAGCGATCCCTTCGTTTTGTCTGGTGCTGCGATCATTGACGACAACCTCGCCCGCATCCAAGCCGTTTACTTTGTTCTTCAACTCGGCCTGACGGCAATGTGCGCCGCTGGTGGGTTGTCGGTGTTCTTTATGGCGCGTCGCATCGGCGGCGGCCTGTCAGATACTTTGGTTGGAAAATTATCAGGGGTCATGCGGCTTGTGCCCATGGCCCGCTAGTCATCATCACTATTTCACGGAGGAAAAAATGTCAGACGTTCAACACCAGACCCAGAAAACCGTAGCACCTCGCCTCAGCATCCCGCTGCCCGATTCCCATGTAAGAAAGACCTTCTTACTCAAAGAGCAGCTTTCGCGGCTTTTGACCGAGTACACCAGCTTTCTTTCAAGCCACCATGCGCGGCGCATCGATGAGACATTGGTGCTAGAAACACTCATCGCCAAGCTGTCTAAAGATCGTAACTTCAGAGGGTGGAAGGCGCGGAGAGAGACATGAGGTGCGAAGCAAAAGCACAACATAGCTACGCCACCACCCAAAAGGGTGGTGACTCCGCTGCCAAAGCCGAGCTGCTGAGGAGCCACAATCTTCTGAGTTCTATTATTCCTTTGAGGGGGAATAAGCTCCTTTCAGACACTACGCCGCTAAAGCGACTTTTTTCGGAAGCGCATTTTTGCAGCAACTGCCCGTCAGCAGTCCGTTTAATCATGGTCTGACCATCGGCCTATCCATGGCCCCATAATCGGCCCACGAAATTTATTCAATACATATAGGATGTTATGAAGCCAAAACACCGCTCAAATTTGCAAGGAATAAAGGCATATATTCGCTATAGCCAAGCTGAAAAGTTGAAGTCCTTTTGCCAACAAAACGGCGTTTCATTTAGCGACGCTACAAATCAGGTAGTAGATGCCTATTTCGATCTGAATATTGAAAAACAATCTTCGAACGACACAGGTAAAATTTTGCGCTACCTGGAATTGCTCAATCTCATCTTACAACCCTCACTGTTGGAGCTTTTGGAAGTATCCGGTCAGCTGCGCTGGCTAACCAACGATAAGCCAAAAGCTCTCTCTACAGGGCTTGAGGTTCGCAAAGAATTTGAATCACTTTATAAAGAATTATTGGAGTTAAAAAAACATGAACAACAGACTTAAATCTGGCCCTGTCGGGCAACGCGTCGCCTATAAAAAAGTGTCGCAGTCGGTAGACTACATTAAACATTTGTTCCTCATTACTTTAGGATCAATGATCGCGACTTTTGCCGGTTATTTGATTCTGAAAATACCTGGCGAGAAGTTTTTATACATTCCCGAATATTACGCTTATTCATTGGCCTACGATGTCTTTCATGACAGCAAGTACCTTACGACAATAGCCACCGATAAAACCGTGATTCTTAGCTATGAATCGGTGTTTTGGCAGGGGGTGATTTTATCTGTATTCATAGGCGTAGCGGCCTTTAGTTTGGCACTCTATTTCTTCCGTCGTTCTAGTCAAAACTCTGAGCAAGAGCATCACTTGCGTGGCGCTAGTTTAAGTTCAATTAAAGAGCTAAATAAGCAGCTGATTAAGAGCAGCAAAATGCCGTTTTTAAACGGCTATTTCATTGGCGAAAAAAATAAGGAAATTCAAATTCCTGAAGAGTACTTATGGAGGAGCTTTGCTATTGCCGGCCGTCCCGGAACTGGCAAATCTACTCTGATCAAACATCTCTTAACGCAGGATCGCAAGCGCGAAAATGTAAAAGCTTTTATCATCGACATTAACGGCGAATACTGGCGTCGTTTTGGCGATCCCAGTAAAGACATTATTCTTGGGTTCAATTACCCGCAAAGCAGCCGATGGAATTTTTGGAACGAATCGGTTTCGATGAACTTGCTGGCGTCCTATTTAGTGCCAGATCTACCTTATTCCAATGCTTTTTTTAATCAAGCTGCCAGGATTTATGTGACTTCTTTGCTCCAAAGGCATCAATCATTGGAGGCGATGTTAGAGGAACTACAGACATCAAATAAGGAAGTGATTCAGCGAGTTCAAGAGGAAGGCGGTCTAGCCGCCAAAGTCTTTGGCAAAGATGGATCTGATCAAAGCGCCGGTGTTTTTGCATCCGCAATTTTGCAATTTTCTTTTTTGGAAGAGTTTGTTGCTACACAAAAGAAAGTCTCAGGTACTAAGCCTTTTTCCATCCTTGATTGGTGTCAAAATAAAGATACTTCCTGGGTCTTTGTCGCGGTAAAAGATGACGATTTGCCGGCAGCAAAGCCGCTTATAGCAACATGGTTTAATTTGGCCATCCATGGGTGTCTTATGCGTGATGAAGATCGCTGCTATAAAGGAGATTATCCTTCCATACGCTTTGTTTTGGACGAACTAAAATCAATAGGTAAATTGCAGGAGTTTGAAAAGGGGGCTGAGCGACTCAGGAAGCATCGCGGCACCATCATTACTGGTTATCAAAACAACTCCCAACTTGAAGATGTTTATGGCCGCAACGGCGCCAAAAATCTTAAAGATATCCTACAAAATAAAATTGTTTACTCAGTCGGCGAACCCGAGGCTTGTGAGGAACTTTCGCGCTATTTTGGCGACCATGAGGTCGAAGAACTTTCAGAACAGCATTCTTATGGTTCAAAGCAAGATTCTTTCTCAATTTCCAGGCGCTCAGTTAATAAGCGGGTGCTCTTGGCATCAGAAATATCTGCATTAAAGGACGGAGAATGTTTTGTAAAAATTGGCCCCTTTAATCCCGTCAAAGCCAATATTCCTTTGATATCAACTCCGGCGCGATTAGAGCCGCTTGTTTATGAAAGACCGCGTCGGGAACCGACTAAAATCAATCCAGGATTGGAGGAAGTTGGAAACATTTTAAGGCAAAACCCTAGGGACTTTGTATCCAGGAACCTTGGGTCAGATCAACAGCTAACCTTGCGGTAATGCTACATGCTCAGTCTCGCAAACGTATCAGCAGCCCAAGCCGTTCACTACTATAGTAGCGACAACTATTACACCAAAGATCTCGCTGTTGAAAATAGTCAATGGTGGGGCAAAGGCGCCCAAGAGCTGGGTCTGGCGGGCAATGTTTTTGCCGCAGATTTTGAGCATCTTTTGCAAGCAAAAGATCCACGTGGAAACTTACTTATGAATAAAAGTAATATTCAAAAAGAGCATCAACAACGTGCCGGTATAGACCTGACTTTTTCAGCACCAAAAAGCGTCACCTTGGCGTCTTTAAAAGATAAAAGGCTCCTAGATGCGCATCAAAAAGCAGTCAATAGTGCATTAGAAGCAGCTGAGGAATCATTTTCATATGTACGTCGCGGTAAAACCCGTGACGTACAAAAAACTGGCAACCTAGTCGTCGCTCAATTTCACCACGATACTTCCAGAAAATCTCTCGCTCATGGGTTACCAGATCCACAAATTCACACTCATTGCGTTGCGCTGAATATGACCAAAGTAAATGGGCTGAACTCCAAGAATGACAAGTGGATGACACTTCTAAATGATGGCTTTTACAACAACTCAAAACTCATAGGTCTTGTTTATCAGAATGAACTCGCTAAAGAGACGAAGCGCCTTGGTTATCAAATTGAAATAAACAGCAATGGAACATTCGATATTAAAGGCTACAACCGTGAACAGATAGCCGAATTCTCCAAACGTACCGCTCAAATTTCTGCCCTTAAAGCCACTTCTAAAAAGGAAGAGCGGCAACTAAAAATGATGAATCGGATTGCAAAAGGTAAAAAGATTCCCCGTGCAGAACTGGAGAAGCACTGGCTCGATCGCTGCGAAGCCATTGGTATCAAACACCCGCAACCACTCAAACCCGATACGGTCGTGCAGAAAAATATTGTGGGTGAGGCAATTAAGTCGGCAACGCTGCACTTAGCAGAAAGAGATGTGTCCTTTTCAGAAAATAAAACAATAAGTTATGCCTTTTCCAACCATCTTGGGGATCTTCCTTCCTACAATGTCCTCAAAAAAGAGCTCTCGTCTGAAAAGGGCTTAATCCTTCATACGGTCAACCGCTATGGGGAAAAACAATTCACCACCCAGAAGGCGTTGCTCGTAGAAAAGGAAATCCTCAACTATTTGCAAATCGGCAAGGGGTCGTTGGTGTCTGTGACGAGCATTGATGAGGTCAATCAGCTTATTCAGTCAAAGCAGGGTTTTGAGAAGTTTACCAAAGGGCAAGAAGACGGTCTTCGTCTCGTTGCATCGACAACTGATCAAATCTCTGGATGGCAAGGCGTGGCGGGTTCAGGCAAAAGTTATGCATTGATGGATTTTCGACTTTTGGCTGAAGGCAAAGGACATAAAGTCATTGGTATGGCTCCTGATGCAGAAGCAGTAAAGGTTTTAAGTGACTCCACCGGCATAGCTGACTCCCGGACGGTGGCGTCATTTCTACAAGCAAAAGCAAACCAGCCCTCCCCTACTCCACCAGCCACCAAGCATGACATTTGGATCATTGATGAAGCAGGAAAGCTAAATGCCAAAGAAGCCCATGAGCTATTAAAGCAAGCAGCCAAGCAAAAAACGCAGGTCTTGTTTGTTGGTGATACCCGGCAATTGTCCGCAGTCGGCGCTGGTAACCCCTTTAAGTTACTACAAGACAACAAAATGGCTGTTGCGCATTTAAATGAGCATCGTCGGCAAAAGAAATCCCAAATAAAAGCCGCCGTAGAGCGTTTTTCAGAGGGCAAGGTCACAGAAAGTCTAGAAATCCTTAAAGACCGCATTAAAGAAGAGCCCGATCAAGGCCGGCGAATTCGCTCCTTGGTTAAAGACTACATGGCGCTTTCGCCTGAAGAGCGCGATAAATCTCTGGTTCTTTCCGGCACCAACCATGAACGCTTGCTGCTGACTCAACATCTACGAAAAGAATTAAAAAAAGATGGGCAGCTTGGTAAGTCTCTATCTACCAGTGTTCTATTACGCAAAAATATCACTGAAGATCAAGGAAACAAGGCTTCATCCTATGAAGTAGGCGACATTATAATGACTAGATCGCAGCAAAAGCAGATCCCACTTTTAAAAAACCATGCCTATGAAGTGGTTGGCAAAGATGGTGCCCGCCTTGTTTTAGCAACAAAAGGCGGCGAAAAGCTGGCTATCATTCCCGAACAGATTCCTCAAAAGCTCGTATTTACTCAATCACAGCTTGAAATTGCCGAAGGCGACAAGCTCAAATGGACACTCAATCATCGCGAGATCAAGCGCAACAACGGCCAGGAGTTTCGCATATTAGAAATCACTGACGATAAAAAAGCTGAAATTGTCTCTGACAAGGGCCGGCGTGAGACGATTGATCTTACACAACCGCAGTTTTTAGACCATTCACTGGTATCCACAGCATATAGTTCACAGGGCAAAAAGGCCGACCATGTCTTTTTACTTGCTGATAAAACCATTGCCAAAGAATCCATGTATGTGGCTCTATCCCGCTCTGTAAGCGACATCAGCATATATTGTGAAAATTTTAATTCGACACTCGCGACTGCTCAAAAAACTCAGGCGAAAAAATCGGCGTTTGAGATCGTCCCTAAAATGGCGCATGAAAGCCATCTCGATGCGCGTTTGGCGAGTTTTTCTGAAAAAATGGGCTCTATTAAAGGAAACATACCTACACGGCAGGAGGTGGGAGTGAAAATAAAACTTTGATGTAATTTCAGAAAACATCGGTTTAAAATATTCGTCACTAGATCTTGTATATTTAAACCAATGTGTTTAAAATAAGTCTATAGCACAACCACTTTATTGAACTGGGAAATTATGAATAAAAATCCGAAGGTTGACCTTTTTTTATCTCCAAAAGAACTTTCTGAAGCAGTCGGGGTTACTGTTCAAGGCCTTCACAAAATTTGTAAGGAAAACAAAGTAGCTACCCAAGAGCAGGGATCTAGGCAGCACAAAATATATCCCGCCGAAGTTGAAAGAATCTTGCAACTAAGAGGGATTAAAAAAATAAAGAAAAAAATCGCCGTACATTCTCTAAAGGGTGGCGTTGGTAAAACCACCATAGTTCACGCTCTAGCATCACGTGCATCACAATATGGCTTTAGAGTTCTTATGATCGATCTTGATAAACAAAGTAATCTCACAAATACCTTTGGCCTACGGGATACTGATTATCATACTTTCCTTGATATCTATGAAGATTATAAGCAAGGAAATTTAACCGTTAAAGATTCTATCGTTAAAATAACTGATTATCTTCATATTATTCCGGCAACTTTAAAGCTCACAAATCTTGATTTAATTTTGCAAAAAAACATTGAAAAGTACGACACACTTTTTGATAAGATTCTCAGCCCCATTAAAAATTTTTACGATTTAATTATATTTGATCTATCGCCAGACATTGATCGAGTTACCATTTGCGCCCATTGTTTTTCTGACTTAGCAATTATTCCGGTAAATATGGATAGGATGTCGATTGATGGTGTTGAACTTACTTATGATCATCTAGATTATATCGGTAAAAGCTTAGATCATAAAATTAAGAATAGACTTATTCTTATAAATAAATTTGACCAACGCCATTCACTTGCTTTTGATTTGACATCGTATCTGTCCAATAAATATGGTTCAGATCTTTGTAAAAAAGTTATTCCTGTTTCTAAACAAATAGATAACTTACTGGCGCATGACACTTGTATCTGGAAAGAGAAAATTTCTAGTTGTGCTGCGCTTGTTGGATTCCAAGATGTTCTTGAATCATTACTTAATATTAATGAATGGAAAAATTCTAAGTCAAAAACTGATTTAGCACGTAAATCTCATCCCTCAAAATTAAGAGGAGAGATAAATGTCTAAAAGAACTGTAGATCTATCTGAATTAATGGCACAGGCTAGTAAGCGACAAAAAGTTGAATACGATATCCTTGATCATGGTTCCCGAATAGTAAGTGCCAAGGAAGAAAAACAGAACGGTTTGAGTGAAACTAAGGTTGCTACACCTCCGAAGACTAAACAGCCTAAATCTGTTGAGGCTAAAAACCTACCAGCTTTTAATGAATTGCAGACTAGTGCCTTATCAGAAGTTGAAAAGAGCGCTTCTGCTGAAACTGTACAATCGTCTTCAAATTCAAGTGGCACTTTTACTGCACCGTCAGTTCGAAAAGGAGCTAATTCATTCGAGAAAGCCCCAGTTAAAAGTACTATTAATAGATCATCCGACAGTTTGAGCCTTGAAACTCAAGACAGTTTACACCTCGATGCATCACTATCTTTTTTTATTCTTTCCTTGATCAAGGAATCTTTTAATGCCCGAGAATTGAAAGTCGCTCTTGCCATTTTAGTGGAAACTAATTGCGGCGGAGATTCGCTCACTTCTTTATCACTTGAAAAAATCAGTGAAGTTTCTGGTGTATATAAAAACCATGTTTCAGGCGTTCTTAAGAAATTAGTAGCTAAGCGAATTGTAAAGAAAGAACGAGCTGATAATGGAACCTCCAATAGATATGCCGTAATTTTGAAAAGCACGGATAACCAACAGAATTTATAGCTTATTTAGGTAGCACCAAAGTTTAGGTAGCACCAAAGTTTAGGTAGCACCAAAGTTTAGGTAGCACCAAAGTTTAGGTAGCACCAAAGTTTAGGTAGCACCAAAGTTTAGGTAGCACCAAAGTTTAGGTA
>JAGOVF010000012.1:21776-45274 GCA_018060885.1 Oligoflexales bacterium
AGCACCAAAGTTTAGGTAGCACCAAAGTTTAGGTAGCACCAAAGTTTAGGTAGCACCAAAGTTTAGGTAGCACCAAAGTTTAGGTAGCACCAAAGTTTAGGTAGCACCAAAGTTTAGGTAGCACCAAGTTTTAGGTAGCACCAAAGTTTAGGTAGCACCAAGTTTTAGGTAGCACTAAATCAGTGCTACCTAAACTTTGGGACTTAGTAAGGTGTAAATATTTTTTATAGAATAAAGGAAGTTTAAAAATAGTCGCAGCATCAAATATGTATCAGATATTTGATGCCGCTAATCCAAACCCCTTAAAAGCCAAGGAGATTGAACTATGTTGAGTTTACCAAACGATGCGGCATTTCGGCAACGCAAGAGCTACTGGAAGAAAAAAGGTATGAGCGAAGACGAAGCAATACAACGAGCCCTAAGCCGCCAAACAAGCCGTGCTAAGCTGTCGCTTGTTCCCAAAGAGTCTATCCAAGCTTTTGAATCCCAACCACTACCAGAACAACCCTCTGTTAATGAAATAGCTGCCTCAAAGCAGCCTAAAACTGAGAAACTTAGCTTCAAAAACATGTTGATCGTAGTTATTTCATTAGCTTTCATTGTCACTTGCTCTGCTTTACTGATATCTGCAACCTCAAAAGCTTTAGGCAATAGCCCTACAGCCTGGAGTCAGGCAGCATTGCTTGAAATTGGCGCCCTCACACTTGCCGTCATTAAACCTCACAGTTGGTTTGAAAACCTAACCTTCAAGCTGACGTCAGTTTTTTTAATCGGCCTGACGCTATTTGTTTTACACAACAGCAACCTCACACACGTTACTTCTGGCTTGCGTCAAGAAGACGCCATCAACCAAAAGCTTGCTAACCTCACAGAAATTAAAAACCTCACAGTCAATAATATTAGCGCCTTACAACATATTCAGGTTACTAAGCGGCAACAACTGATTAGTCAGCTAGAAAGAATTAATGCCGACATCTCACAGAACCTTACAAGTTTTTCTACCTCACAGAGTCAGGTTTTGGTCAGTAGGGTAGGACATGCTGACTTTTTGCTGCGGGTATCACTGCTTCTGCTGAATATTTTGTTTGGACGACTACTACTCTCCCGCCTCACCTCAGTACAAAAGAGAACTGAGGTGGCAGCATGATATTACTTCCATCTAAAAACTCACGCCGTCATCAAAGCGTCAATGCCAGACCGCCGGTAGTAGACATCAAATTTAAACCGGCCAGCGCCCACAGGGGACGCCCCACCATGGGTTATAGCATCGGTACAGCCATCTACGACATAGAAAACCTTCAGGAGTATATTTATGGGCCTGTAGAGTGGATGGCGCTATTTGCCCATGCTCCAAATAATGTCCATAACTTCGCCTATAGCTACAAGGTTGGTGATGAAAACCGCAAGTTCACCCCCGCTTACTTTAAAGGCGAGAAATTTAGTTTGGTAGACATGGCGGCGTATCTGAAATATTCTGATGATTATCAGGAAACCACCTACCAGGGTCTCAATAAAGACCGAACCGTTGTCGTTAAAGGCCCTATCTGGCGTCGTGATGACGTTTATACATTTTTAAAGGTGCTCTATTTCGGCCGTAAAGGTAATTTCTTGTCGCTCAATTTGCACGATTTTATCCGTGCTACCACTAAAACATCAAATACCGATGATTATTGCCGCCGTCTATTTCATATTTGCAACGGTGCCAAAACTACCATTGCCACCCGCGAAGATGACGCATTGCCAGAATTGCCCTTATATGAACTGCGTCACAGCTCTGGCCGCAGTTTTATTGATATGCTAGAAGAAGCCTCAAGCCTTGCCAACAGCCGTGAACGTATCCTGGAACTCTGCAAAGAAAGCATTCTTGATTTTGGTGGCCTTGGTATCGAATCAAGCTACGCTCGCCGTTTATCACGCGGTGAAAAGAAAAATCAG
The DNA here is from genome assembly GCA_018060885.1 of Oligoflexales bacterium. Lineage (GTDB taxonomy): Bacteria > Bdellovibrionota_B > Oligoflexia > Oligoflexales > JAGOVF01 > JAGOVF01. The sequence goes on from JAGOVF010000012.1 coordinate 23,712, forward strand.
CTAAAATATAACGGACACATGACCCGCTATTATAATCCTGATATTTCAATATCATTAGGTGAAGTTCCTGAAATACTTAAAGACTGCGGCTTTACAGCAACAGAGCAGGGAAGCCACAGAACGACGCTCTCCTTATCGACTATTCGGCTTTTAACAGCGCTTGCAGCACATGTTCCGAGCTCGTCGGAAAAGCCTGACAATTGCGAAAAGAGTTTTGATCTGGAATCGCTGGCATGCTTAATGGGCAAGCGTTCAGACCTTTTTTCAAAGCGCTCCGACCTTGTAAATAAGACATTGGCTATTGTATCAGCATTTTTTGGTAAAATTGTCTTAAGCGCCAACGTTTTTAAAATTCTATTCAATGTAGTATCAAATGGCCTCAAATTTTCATCCATTGCTCAAAAAATTGATGACGGCATTGCCGAAATCAAAAAAATTGCGTTGGTAGAGCGGTTTAAAGGTGGTTTTCAGCGTCTTAAAAAGGCTTTGACCGATATCAAGCTAGATAACGCCCAAAGCGTCCTCCCTAATAACCAAGTCCCCAACAACAAACAAGAAGAACTATCCCGTCTTTTGAACTTGTACAAAGACAAGTATCAACCGATGACCAGTTAATAACGGCAATTAAAACCAAGATAACTCCCCGCCAAAGCCCTTTGGCCATTGGTTCTCTATTGCCAAATCATCCAAAAGCTTTCAATGATAGCCCTTCGGCTGGTGCTCTGCCGGTAAATAATGCCGAAAAATCGCATTAAGCCGTTGCCACATTAAAAAATATATCCGCGAGTAAACTAATGATCGATCCAAATCTCTTTTTTACTCAAGAATTCAGTGGTAAAACTGAAATTATGCAGGAACAGGAGGATATATATCAGAATTCAATGTTAAAGATAAAGAATACGGTGATTTTGCAAAGAATCAAACGACTACTCACAGAAATAATAGGGGCTATACAGATTTTAGATAGCGTCTGCCTTGAAAGGCTCTTTTGATCTGGTGTTAATGGCTTTAAGAGATCAAGAAATAAAGAATCATTAGGTATATAAATATTCTCTAGAATCCGTAGTCATAGAACTTTTAAAAATATCATTTTAAAATCTGGCAAGCTAACGCGCCAGCATGACTATTTCCAACATTGCCAGCAACGAGGTGGCTTGTTGACCCCCTTCGCAATAAATTTGCTTTCGGGGGTTGGTAAATTTAACTCACATAAAGATGACTTTGGGTACAAACTGTAGCGATGGAAGCCACTCCCACCGTATCTTTAGTACTTCAAATTTATGTATATAATTGACCATTAATACTTAATATCCCCTTAAAAATTGGTATCAACATTCTTGCAATTGTATGAATAAATGACTATAATAGTTTTTTAGTCACAATGAGGCAGCGATGAAAGCAGTGGAGCATAAACAAGGTGAGAAACAGGAGAAAGAGGAAAAGATTCTGGCTGCTGCGACTAAAATTTTCGCTCGATATGGAGCTAGGAAAGCGACCATTAATGATATAGCTCGGGAGGCTAGAATTGGTAAAGGTACTATTTACCTTTACTTTAATAGCAAGGAAGAGATTTTCGCTCGGGTGGTTCGTAAAGAGGGCGACCTACTTCTCATGAGAATTCGTTCTGCAGTTGATTGCGAGAAAACGTCTCACGACCAGCTCTCTCGATTTCTCATTACCAGGTTGCGGTTTGTTGAGGATTTGATTCGGGACCATGGGACGACGCTTGAAATCTTTCGAGAGACAAAGCTGCAACCCGAAATGGAGCTACTCAGAAATGAGTACCTGCACAAAGAGGCTGAGTTGGTCGCTCGCATTCTCGACGAGGGGGTTGCTAAGGGCGAGTTTTTCATCCGCGAAAAGCAGTTGACGGCATTGGCCATCTCATCGGCCTTTCAAGGGTTAGAAATGCCATGGATATGGCAGGGGCGAGACATTAAGATAGAGGATAAAGTCTCTGTTTTGATGGATCTTTTTGTCAATGGAATCGGGAGGCGTATTTCCTGATTTTAAAGGTTTGTCCTCGATAACCGACAATTGTGCAGGAAGCTTTGCCTCCGGTCGACAGTCGTCTCATTTGGACAGGCTGTTTTTTTGCGCGACGTTATGACCAAGTGAATATATCAGTCAGTAGGTTTGGTTCAAATGAAGGTGAAGTTAATGCAGAAGCTATTCAAATTAATGAGCGAGAGCGGTCAATATCTCAATAAGAGTTTGATGTTCGGTGGAAGTTTTTTGTTCTTGGCTTTTTCTCAAGTCGCTCAAGGACAGAAATCACAGCAGGCTGGCGCTACTGATATCAGACGCATCACTCTCGGAGAGGCCCAGTCAATGGCCACCTCGGTGTCGCCGCTCGTTCGGCAAGCACAGGCCGATCTTGAATCACAAACTGAACGCCGGCGAGGCGCATGGTCTAATGTTGGACCAAAGCTTAAAGGTGAATATAGCGATGTCCGTTTTGAAGACAAGCAGACCGCTCAATTTGGTCCCCAGGAAATTGTAATCCGAGATGACAAGAGCCAGACAGGCAGCCTCACATTAGTCCAGCCTATCACGGGTTTTTGGGCTTTAACAGACCGCGCTCGCTTTGAGGGTGTGCAAGAGGAGATGAAAGGCAATACCTTGAATTTGACCAAAAGTGACACTTTATTCTTCGTAACAGAAACCTATCTCCGCGCTAGCCTGATGAATGAAATGTATCGCATCGCACAAGCTTCGATCACATCAGTGGATAGCCAACTGCGGGATGCTAAAGCCTTAGAACGAGTTGGACGCATAAATCGCGGGGATGTTCTCCGGCTCGAGCTGGCCGTCTCGGAATCAAAAGCTCGTGCAGCTGAAGCCAAAGCTGCTCGCGACATTACTTTGGCGAACCTCAGGGAATCTCTGGGTTTATCCCCTGGAACCGATTTTGAAATCGATACCGTTGGAGAGACATCGTTTGCAGATATTCCTCAAACTGTCGAAACCGCCTACCAGATGGCGCTTGAACGTCGCCTTGAAACCAAGCAATCAAAACTTGGCGTAAAATCTGCTGAGTTCGGCAAGAATCTTGCCTACACTGGTTTTACACCAAGCATCAGTGCTTTCGTTAAGTGGGACCACAATTTTGGTGAGCCTACCGGTCTTGCTGGTACCGATAAGGATACCCGTACCTACGGAATAAAACTGGAGTGGGATCTTTGGAACAATGGCGCCGGAGTTTTTGCCGTTAGAGAAGCAGTCGCACAAATGCAGAAAGCTGAGGCTGCAAGTCTAGGTCTAGATCAACAGATCAGGCTCGACGTGTATCAGGCGTTCGCGAATCTCCAAGCGGCACGAGAATCGCTCGCCTTGGCGGAAGTAGCCGTTTCTCAGGCGGAGGAAGCCTACCGGATCGAGAAAGCTAGATTTTCGACCGGGAGCAGGTCAGCGACTGATCTGGTCTTGGCTGAAACTGCGCAGGTAGGCGCGCGAGGTAGGCTAGTATCGGGTCGCACTAACGTCCTTGTATGGCGGCTCAAGCTCCAACGGGCAGTGGGTAGCGATCAACCAAAACTGTAACTGTTTTTTTGCATATGGAGTTTCAAAGGTGTCAAATCTAAACGTACGAAGGTTGATTTCAATGTCTGTGGCCGCAATGTTGTCAGCCGCATGCACAGACAGTGGCGAGAAGAAGGCGTCATTACCCCCCGCAGAAAAAGTTTCCGTTGAGAGCACGAAAGTCGGCTCGACTCCGGCGAGCGCTGGAGATCATCGCAAATCACTAGGGAATGAAACCCCCGAAGCGAGGGCCTCAAATACTCGAGAAGACGACGTCTCTGCGGTGTCTGCCGCCGCGACTCCGCCGCTCCTTTCGAGTGTCAAGGGCGAATCTTCAGGTAGCGAAATGCAGTACCGTCTGACCGGTGCTGTCTCGTCCACGCGAAAAGCGAACCTAGCATTTCGGGTCGGTGGCTTCATAGCAAAGATCGAGGCGGAGCCTGGAACGGTGGTCAAAAAGGGCGCCGTGCTTGCCGTGCTAGACGATCGGGATTTTGTCATGAGGATTGAGCTGGCCAAGGCCAAGCGCGACCTTGCGAAAGTGGGCCTCGAGTCTGCGCAAGAGGAGTTTGAGCGTGAACAACAGCTCAAGAAAGAAAATGCATCAACTGGGACAGCCTTCGACAAAGTAAGAGCCGTTCACGATCAGGCAGAACTCAACTTGAAGCTAGCCGAGCTCGATCTTAGAGCCGCGAGAGACGCGCTGGAGGACACGAAGCTAAAAGCACCCTACGACTGCGTTGTTGCAAAGAAGCTCAAAGACGAAGCCGAACACGTTCACTCTGGTCAGGCCGGGGCCGCCACAGTTTTCGAAATCTATGGCACCGGTGGCATAGAAATCTCGCTCGAAGCACCTGAGCTGCTTGCCAGTCAATTTGCGTTAGGTACGGAGTTGAAGGTAATCGTGCCGTCGTCAAATTTTTCAGGTAACGCCAAGATCGTCCGCCTTGTGCCGGTGATCTCGGAAAAAACTCGGACTTTTCAGATTATCGCTAAACTTGACAGCAGCGAGAGTCGGGTACTGCCTGGATCATATGCTGAGGCGACGCTGGTGCGATGATACCGTATAAATGACTCTTTGTTTCGTCAGCAAGAGCCCAAAGGGCATTAAGGAAAGTTTCTATGCTTCTATCAGATGTGTCGATCAAAAGGCCGGTATTTGCTACGATGTTGAACCTAGTGCTCATCGTGTTCGGGCTCTTTTCTCTGCCTCGCTTGGCAGTTGACCAATTCCCTAATGTTGACTTTCCTGTCGTCACAGTAACGGTTGTGTATCCCGGTGCCGACCCGGAATCGGTCGAGCAGCGTGTGCTCAAGCCGCTGGAAGACGCACTGAAAGGACTTGCCGGCTTGGAGCTTCTGTCGTCCACCGGCTTTCCAAATGTTGCTCAGCTCATGATGCGCTTTAAACTCAATAAGAATTCCGATCAAGCCGCTCAAGAGGTGCGAGATAAAGTCTTTGCTGCCGTTGGAAAACTGCCTCCCGAAGCCGAAACACCAATCGTCCAGAAGTTCGACGTCGGCGGTATGCCGATTCTCAACATTGCCGTTAGCGGCTCGTCTTCCATTCCGTATGGACAGCTTTCGCAGGTAACCGATGACGTAGTGAAGTCGGCCCTGGAGCGCGTTAATGGCGTTGCAAGTATAGAGGCAGCAGGTATTCGGCTTAGGGAAGTGCAGATTTTCGTCGATCGTGAGCGCCTAGCTAGTTTTGGGTTGACTCCAGCCGACATCAGTAACTCGCTTGCTCAGCAAAATCTCGATGCGCCTGTCGGCAAAATCCAAAATGACCGAAACTACTTGGCACTCAGAGTCAAAGGCAAGCTCCGCTCCGGCAACGAGATCGCCCAGCTCCCGATTATCTCGCGACTTGCGACGAAATTGCGTATTTCTGACGTCGCCACCATCAAAGATACCATCGCCGAGGAGCAGACAGCGGCTTTCGTCGGCAAGACGCCGACGATCCTGCTTTCGGTGCAAAAGGTCGCAGGTGCTAACACCCCGGGGATCGCCGCGGACACGCGAAAGACGCTAGCCAAACTTGAAAAATTATTGCCGCCCGGAATCAAGGCCGAGGTTATTACAGACAATTCGACTTACATCAAGGGATCCATTGACGCGGTAAAACTCGACCTGGTGCTTGGGGCAATTCTTGCGACCATCATTGTCTTTGTCTTCCTGCGGAACTTTTGGATTACCGTCATCAGCGCTGTCGCGTTACCCACAGCCGTCATCGGCACGTTTGCTTTCCTGGAGTATATGGGTTTTACTCTTAACATGATGACTACCCTCGGCCTGTCGCTGTCGATTGGCATCCTGATTGACGACGCCATTATCGTAATCGAAAACATCCACCGACATCTCTCGATGGGAAAAAGCGGTGAGGTGGCCGCACGAGACGCGACCGCCGAGATCGGTCTTGCGGTGATGGCTACTACACTCACTATTCTCGCCGTCTTCGTTCCGGTCGCTTTCATGGAAGGTATCATCGGTCGCTTCTTCTATCAGTTTGGATTGACGGTAGCCTTTGCCGTCGCTATCTCGCTTTTTGTCGCTTTTACGCTGGCTCCGATGCTCTCCGCTCGCCTGCTTAAACCGGGTGATCACAAGCCTGAGAACCCCCACCTTTTGAAAGGCTGGGAAGCAGTTGAGACTGCTCTCACATGGCTGGATACTAGCTACAAGCATACCCTCGGCTGGTGTCTATCCCACAGAAAGACGACGCTCGCTGTGGGCGCCGTTTCTCTGATCATCAGCTTTTTAATGCTCCGATTTGTCCCGGTCTCATTCTTTCCCAAGGAAGACCGCTCGCAATTTGCCATTACCTACACATTAAAGGAAGGTACCTCGCTTGATGCCGCCAAGGTGCGAAGCGCTGCGTTTGTCGATGCCCTAAGCGTCTACCCTGGAATTGAGAAGGTCGTGACAGCGATTGGCGCCACCCGCGAGCGGAAGCCGAGTATCGTCCGCTTCGACGTCGTGCTTGTAGGCACCAACCGCCGCAACTTTTCGCAAGATGATCTAATGAGCCGCTTGCGTGACGATTTGGGTCCTAAGTTCGCGACCGATGGAGCGGAGCTAACCATTGCCGATGCGGGCATGGGCGGTGGAGGGCCTGGTGGCCGTACTGAGCCGCTACAGTTCATTTTGACATCTGACAACTGGGAGTCGCTCGTCACTTTCTCGGACAAGGCGGCTGCCTTTGTGAAGGAGAACATTTCAGGTGCCGTCGAGGTGAAGACTTCGAAGCCAAAGATCCAGCGGGAGTTACGGATTGCGATTGATCCGTCTAGGGCCGCTGACCTGGAGGTCAGCACAGCCCAGATTGCCACGACGCTCCGGGCTCTCTATGAGGGCGATAAGATCAGTGAGATAGAGGAAAAAGGTACGTCTTATGATGTGCGTATGCGAATCGCGGACAAGGATCGCTTCAATGCCCAAGATATCGCTGGCGTGGCGTTGACAAACCGCCGTGGCGAACAGATCTCGCTCGGCGCGATCGCGTCTCTACTCGAAACTGACGCGCCTTCGTCAATCGAGCGTTTTGACGGGCAGCGGCAGATCATGCTCCTCGCCAACTTCACCGGCAAAGACCTCAATAAGGCCTCCAGCCGGGTACTTGAATACATCAACCAAAACATGCCACCCGACGTCTCCGTCCGTCTGTCGGGTCAGACCGAGATGATGAAGGATGCGATTGGCGCTATTCTCAGGGCCCTGGCCATCGCGGTCTTACTGGTCTTTATGATTCTTTGTGCGCAGTATGAACGTTACCTAGCGCCCCTTGTCATCATGGCCGCGCTGCCGTTGTCGCTAACCGGAGCGTTCGGATCGTTGCTAATAACCGGGCAGGTCATGTCAGTTTTTACAATGATTGGCATCATCTTGCTGATGGGCATCGTCACGAAGAACGGTATCCTACTCATCGACTTTACCTTGCAGCGCATAGCGGAAGGGAAGCCGGTCGATCAGGCGCTCATGGAAGCTGGTCCCATCCGGTTGCGGCCGATCCTAATGACAACGTTCGCCGCCGGTGCCGGCATGATTCCAATTGCGATTGGCCACGGCGACGGTGGTGAGTCTAAGGCACCGATGGGCATTGCTGTAATTGGTGGTCTTATGATGTCCACTCTATTGACGCTGGTTGTCGTGCCCTGTTTGTTTAGCCTCGTAGAAGAATGGCGCACCAAGCTTAGAGGCCGCTTTATTGGTGTTGGCAGCAAGGTGTAGGTAGCAATCTGTTTATTCCAACTTTACGGCGGTGTTCATTTTTGAGTCCTTTTGGGTAACACTTTTCAATGAAATTCCAGCAGCAAATCTAGCCACCCCGGCAACTTTTTATTCAAGAAAATTTCTGCTGGCGATTTCCCTTTCCATCTAGGATTTTTGCTCACCAGAAATCTATGGTGATTAATATAAAAAAGAGCTAATTCTTTCATGTCTTCATTAAGATGAGAAAAACGGCGTGTTTGTTCGCGCAATGAATAGTTGAAATTTTCCACCATCGAACTTGCCCTCACTATGGGAACATTGCTTGGAGTGGCATAGAGCCCAAGTATATTTTCTTTCTGTTGATGTAAAAGTGCGCTTATATTTTCCAATGGCCTGCGACACGGGTCTTCCAGGCCACCATAAAAATGGCATAAATTGTAAATCATGTCCTGGTTCTTTTTATAGGACGCTTGCCTATCATTACCAGAAATATTGCGATCTGGATTTGTTGTTTTTTTGAGTAAGCGTCCTATGCATGTTTTGATGTTAAGCACATGGGCGTTAGTTTCAGCTATGGCTTTCACATTTTTTTGTAATAATACGATGGAATCGCTGGCATTGTAGCCTTTTTGAGCGGCTTGTTGAATCCGTATCTGGCAATTACGCATGTAAATTTTATAGTGGCCACGGACATGATTTATTGCCAGGATTGCTTGGCCAAAATATCTGATCAAGTGAAATATATCGTAGTATCACGGCGTTTTTGGCAAAACTTGTTCAAGGGTGCCGAATTGCATGCGTTTGACCCCAGGAGTTGCAATGCTTGACCCCCTTGAGCGGAGCCGTAGGCGACGGCTTAAGTTTATGTATTCTGATTCAGCTAAATCGTCAATTCCGTTTTATCTTTTTCCTGTAGGTATCGCCCACTAAAAGTACGCTGTCACTCGGATTGCTAAGGCGATCGACAATGGAATCGCTGGCGACAGAATCTTCAAATAATCTTTTCCATCCATCCGGTTCGACTTGGCTTGTTATGATGACGGTACCTTTACCATAACGTTCTTCGAGTACTTCAAGAAGTACCATTGCCTCGTCGTGGCTATAGTTGCGAAGACCAAAATCATCAAATATTAATACATCTGTTTTTGTTAATTTTGCGAGCTTCGCCAGATAACGACCAGCAGCTTTCTCTGCTTGTATTGACTCAAAGAAAAGATTTATCGAATAAAATTCTACCGACACACCTTGGCTGCATAAAACTCTACCAAGAGCAATTGCTAGATGAGTTTTTCCGACTCCTGTTTGACCGCGAATGATTAAATTTTCTTTTCGCTTTTGAAATGACCCGCAGGATAAATCTTGTAATTTTGCTTTGCTAATGCCTCTTGGTGTGTTCATATCCCAATTTTCGATGTCACACTGACTACGAAACTTTGCGCGCGTCGCGAGACGTTTTGCAAGTATGTTTTTTCTAGCAAGCTGCTCATCTTCCAAGATGAGCCTTAGAAACTCTGCAGGATGAAGACTTGCGCTCAAAGATTCCTCACAGCGCTTTATTACAGAATGATAAATACCATTTAATCGAAGCTGACCGGCTAGCTTTTGTACTGACTCGTACATACCTTAATCCCCTTTTTCTGATCTGATGTGAATATGTGCTTCCTCCCGAATTGGAGGTTTGAGCAAATGTATACGCGGGCCTGAAGCATTAAATGACAAGGCGCAATCTTGAAAATAACGCAGATTACGTTTATGAAATTGTCGCGACTGCTTTGCAGCATATTCCATCGCTTCCACTGAAGGATGTTTTGTTTCATAAAAGCGCATCAGCCCCATCAATCTTCGTAGTGCTCGTAGAGGGCTTTCTATTTCAGCTTCCAGCTGCCAATCGACGTACTCTTTGGTGTTTGGACCTACAATTTCTGAAAATTTTCGTACTCTATGCATGTCGAAGCTGGAGTATTGGACTTTGGCTGAGGGCAAATGTTCTTTGAGAATAGAATGCTTAAAACGTGGCTGTTTTGCGTGCGCAGCAATTGTCTTGCCATGCTGTGGGTCAAGAATGATTAACAATTTGTCGCTGTATTTTACATGCACACTTTTATGCACATATTCATACGGTACGGAGTATACTGATTTTTGATGCTCGATACAGGAGTCTGGATGGACTTTTGCTTGTTTCCATTCATAAAACTCATAAGGTACAGATGATATCGGTTTTAATAGAAGCCGCTCACCCTCAAATCTTTCACGCCGAGAGCAGCCGTAGTCGGGCATGATTTTGTGATTAAATGCATCGAGATATTCTCGAAAGCAGCTATTCAATTCAGACAGTGAATAAAATTTTTTGTCGCGGTAGCGGTCAAAAAAATCTCTTTGAATCACGCCAATTGTCGCTTCGACCGCAGCCTTATCTCTCGGAGTACGTACTCGTGCTGGCAGCGGTACAAAACCTGCATGATTGCAATAATCGCAGTAGGTCGGGTTTATGTCAGGATCATAGCGATGAGCTCTGCTGATACCAGATTTTAAATTGTCGAGTACGACGTATTTAGCAACACCTCCAAAATATAACCACATACGCTCATGAGATCTTACGAAGTCTGGTATTTTTTGACTGAAAGAAAACTCTCCAAAAGTAAGAGAGCTAAAGGGCAACACGCCGCAAAAAAATTGCGTCTGGATTTCTTTGCCGCTACTAGAATCTATAATGCATAAGCCTTTAGCATAATCGACTTGCGCTTTTTCACCTGGCTCATGCTGCAAACGAATCGCAACGACCTGAGGTTTTTTGACACGCTCGCCAACTAAACGACTAAAGTGAGAATAACTATAATCAGATTCAATTTCCCGGTGGATATTTTTTAAAGTGCGTCCGCGCTTGATTTCATTAGTAATAAAATCCCAGTCTATAAACTTTTCTGAAACAGAGTTTTCTTGCTTAACAACGATGTGCTCCTTACCTCGCAAATATCGCCGTACGGTATTACGAGATATGTTTAGAGCACGACAAATTTTATTTAAGCTGTGGCCAGCTTTCCGCAACTGCTGGATTTGCTCGATCATGGCTTGGCTTTTTCCCTTCATTTGCTCCCCCCAATACTTGTAGAGGGAGCGAATAATGCCTGCCTATCGAATCCGCAACAAAAGGGGGGCAAATCCTTGCAATCACTAGGGTCAGTTTCATGCAATAGGGGGGGTCAAATAGATGCAACTGGTAGGGTCAAATGGTATGCAATCGGGCAGGCTTAGTCTCATCATGGGAAATTAGTTTGTGCCAGCTTGGCCTATGGACCCATACATTGGCGGTGCAAAAAAAATCTAAAGTCATATCTGCTTGAGGCCCGCCGTATCCAGAAACGCAAGCCCATTCCCCAGATTTAAAACTCCATCCTGCATCATAGTAAACATATTCATAAGGGCTGTTGTCAACTATGGCCCTCCCACCAAAAAGAATAATTTCATCATCTGCAGTAGCGAATAAAGAGCAGTCTTTTAATGAGGGAGGGGTGTTTTCCGCAGCAAAAATGCCCTTCGTGCCGAAGTCACCTAAAAGTAATATCCACCAAAAAGCCATAAGTCACCTTGATCATCTAGTGTGGTGCAGGCATCGGACTTGCTGCCAGGTGTATTGGCAGCACCAAATTGACCCAAAGTTTCCAAAGACGGGAGCTTGAAAGATATTTTGTGGCCCAGACACCCAGGTCCAATCTTCACCATCAAACTTCCATAAGTCACTATACTCACACCATCTCCAGCTTGTGTCATAACCTTGGCCACCAAACAGCCAAAAATTTCCATCGTCATCTCGCCAAGACATAGCGTCATAACGAGAACTGGGTGTGTTGGCAGGTGCTGCTGTGTTTTGAAAGCCAAAAGTTCCTAGTGCATTCCGAGTTTTTGAGCCTTTAACCCAGGTCCAATTTGTGCCATCAAATTTCCACAGAACATTAGTGGCGCCTCCATTTCCAGCTTCGTCAGTAGCATCGCCTCCAAATAGCCAGAAATAACCATCAAGATTATCGCTCCGCAGTGCAATATTTAATTTTCTCGCTATTTTGCAACAAATTTACAAAATCTGCGCTTGCTTTAACGTTTTCCTTTTGATAAGAGGAGGCGTCTGTGAGAAAAAAATTTTTAAAATTTGGAGATCAAATTCATTCAAAATTATTTCGCCACCTCTAACATCAGCACCTCAGGAGATTTTTAAAATGCGAGTTATTCAATTACTTTCTCTAGTTATTACTGTATTGGGCCTAAACGCGAGTATTCTATATTCAGGTACCTGGACTTTAAAAGATCGTTCTGGGTTAAAATCACTGTCTTTCTTAAGTTACGATTTTTGTTTAAAGTCCTATAACCCGGATACTCCAATTAGTATTTTGGTTCCGAAAAATTTAATTAGTGTTGATATGCCAAATTGTTCTTCTAATAATATTCAAACTTGTTTAAATTCAATCTTCAATTTGGCTTTTCCAACTACGGCTTCGCCAGTGCAGATGACTACGAGTCAATATCTAACGGCCTCAACTTCTGTGAACTTTTCCCAAAATGAATATTTGGGAATAGTTGAATACGACCTATTTAGAACTGGAAGATTCGTCCGAAATAACAAGACGTATGCCCCAGCCATAATTTATTCAAGTGGTTTAAATACCGGATTCTGGGAATCCCTTTCCTACCCACTTTTCGTATATGTTGAAGTTTTAGGGGCGTTTAAGGGGACTACGGAGTTTACGAAAGTTTATATAAGTTTAGATTTTGAACTGGGCAAGGACGAACTACAAGTAACAGACATCAATTCGAAACCCCCTAATGGAACATGTGACTAATTGGCACTACAATGCGGATAATTTTCTAGTTTTTATTTTAGTTTCTATAGATAATCTCCTGATGTAAATCATGGAGAAGATTTATGCGTCAAAAGGGATTTGAAGTTATTCGTCGGCGTTTTTTGAAGTTTGTAGATAACTTAAACCAATTTTTCGACGACAAGATCGGTTAACAAGGTGTTCACAATACGTTACTGGTTTTGTGCTCGAAGGAGAACGTAAATCTATAGAGCCGATGACCCAGCGGCTCGGAAACGTTAGTGCTCGCAGTCTCCAGGACTTTATGGCTCAAGAGACTTGGAACAAAAAAGAAGCGGGTATTTTAGATCTGGATGATACAGCACTACCCAAACAAGGTAAAAAATCTGTCGCAGTTGCTAGGCAGTACTGCGGCGCCTAGGTAAGGTAGCTAATTGTCAATCTATAGTAAGTTGGCATTAGGTAGTACACTCCACACATTTTCCACTAATCGCAAGATTGTATCTTCCACAAGCTTGGACAAAAGATAAAAATAAACTTGCTGAATGTGGAGTAAGTAGGGATTGTTATGTTTCTAAAACAAAATGGGAAATTGCACTCGAGTTACTGGATTCATAATGTGTGCGCTGTGCGCGTCCACCAGCCTGTGAGAAAGTCTTATCGTCGCCCAGGACCAAAGAAATGACTGCTAATAGAAAAATTAGACAGCGGAGATTTCAAATATTATATTTCGAATTTATCCGAAAGCACCCCCATAGAAAAACTAGTTTACTTAGCAAAATCAAGATGGAAAATAGAGCAAGGCTATCAACAATTGAAAGAAGAGCTTGGAGTTGACCACTATGAAGGTAGAACGTGGTCGGGGCTACACCATCACATAGCACTGTGCTTTATGGCATTTCATTTCCTAAACGAACTGCGAAGTGTAAAAGCGAAAATAACTCAAGTGACTGGAAAAAAAATCCAGCACAAATAATCACACTGCCACAAAAACAAAGAAAATTTTCGTTACAAAATTATGGAGGTTTGCGGCTATTTGAATTCACGTTATATCAATAACTTACAGAAATTGGCACGGTGAAAGATAACTCTCATATTAAGAGCAAATTCCATCAATCATTGCTGAAAGTGACACAAATATGATCAAGACCCCTGAAAGTGAAGACCCGCTTATCTGTCAAAATTTTTGTCACTACGTTAAGCAAATTAGCAATTTTTTCAAAGCTCGTCTACCAATAGGTATTAATAAAAAATCCCTAGTTTCAAGATGATATAGGCGAAAATCGAATAAGTTAGCTGCTAAAATTTTTCTGGCCTGCAAATTGCAGCTAATACCACAGAACTAGTATCAAAAGATTTATCAATTATTTCGATTAAACCTAACTTATTTGTTTTGGGTTAGCTGAAAACTTCGATGCGGGGAGGCGGGCGCGATGAAAAATTTATTAACACATGTTTTAGGGATCTATCTCTTAATAGGCGCAACTCAACAAGCTCTTGCTGAGCCAAAGACTTGTGATAAGCGACAATCTTTTTGCCTCGTCAATCGCGGCGATTTAACCATTGGCGACCGAGTCGGCTTCTTTCATCGTGAAAAACTCGCGGCAATCGGTCGCGTTTCAGATATTTTGTATGATGGAAAACGTCGTATAGAAATTGTTGATCGCTATGCGACTATTTATGCTTCTACGAAAATTAAATTTATCGATGATGATCTGGGAATTTCAGATAATTCATATGGATCTAAAAAATATAACCAAAGTGATAGACAAGCGGTGCGCCAATATGTCACCAAGCACTATCAAATCGTGCCGAAGCTTAAAAAATTCAGCGCCAGTGTCGTAGGCGGTGTATCTAGTTTTCAATTAAGCGATGGGCTCAATGGCTTTGAAGCTATGGCGAAAGGTGAGCAACGCATTTGGAAAGGCTTAAAGGTTGGTGGAAACATATTAGTTGGCAAAGGCTCCGGTGACATCAATCGACTCAACCTTGATGCCGATGGCTATAATTGGGGTTATATGGATGTTAATTATTTTGGAGTCTACCCCGCTGCTTCTTACACAGTATTTGAAACAAGAGCAGTTGGATTTAAATTTGATGCGAGCTATGGACTAAATTATGTCAGCGGAGAAATCGACGAAGACGCAGATCTGTTCGAAGATAAAGATTTTGACACAAAAATGAAAAATGGTTTCGGCCAAGGCGGTCGTATCGGCGCATCTTTACTGGTTGATGTCAGTATTGCCAATTTAGAAATCTACGTAGCTGGGAATTTAATCCATGACACTACTTATGCTAGTATCGGATTAGGGCTTGCAAAAGATTTCTAGAAATTTAAGTCATTATTTCTCTCAGACCATCTCTCCAATAAAGCGCCGAAACCGCCCCAAGGCGTTTATTATTGGGGTCATTTGAAAGTAAGAACAATTCAGGAGTAGTAAAGTCTTTACGAAAGTGCTCAAGATGACGGGCATCATGCTCATCGACGCGGTTCTTTGACTTAATCTCGATCAGAGCCACAGACTTTCCAGGGCGCTCCAAAATCAGGTCAATTTCAGCTCCATCTTTAGTGAGGAGATACGAAAGCTCGTAGTCTTTTTTTTGATAAGAAGAAAGTCGATATATCTCAAGTACAATAAAATGCTCAAATGCTTCGCCATAAGCTGCTGTGCCTGGTTTTAAAGGGATTTCTAGGGTTCTATCTAGAGCACGTTTAACTCCGAGATCAAAAAAATAGAACTTTGGAGACTGGCGTTGTTGTTTACGAATAGACCGGTTATATCCAGGTAGTCGAAATGCCACCAAAGTATCTTCAAGGTTTTCAAAGTAAGATTGCACTGTATTGCTTTCAACTCCGACATCGCGAGCAATTGCAGAATAATTTAGAACTTTGCCATTCATCTGCGCAGCAATTCCCAAAAAGCGCCGAAATGGTTCTAAATTGCGGACCCACTGTTCGGCTTGAATTTCATGCTTAATATAATTCAAAGCGTAAGATCGAAGATATGCTCGACGCTCTTCTTCTGAGTTTGCCAACACAGCCTCCGGCAAAGTTCCACCTTCCAATACCTCAGACAAAGAAAATGCCGTTTTTAATTCCAAGGAAGTCAGAGGATGTAGTGACTCAGTTAAGGCTCGTCCCGCTAAAAGATTCACGCCCTTTTGTTTGAGCCGCCGCGCACTAGATCCTGTTAACGCGAACTTTACGCCTTGTTCAACAATAAGCTTGTGAACCACGTTGAGAAGCTTGGGGCATTTTTGAACTTCGTCAATGACGACCCAATCTAGCTGCGGCAGAGCTGCCAAAACCTCTGACCTTAATGACTCAGGGGCGAGCAACAAACGATCCTCAACTTCCGGGTCTAGTAGATCAAAAACTAGTGTCCGTTGATTCTTGGTAAACCCCTGAATAAAAGTGCTTTTTCCTACGCCACGTGCCCCAAATAAGAAAAAGCTCTTTGTTTTTAGCGGATTAACAAGCCTGTCGAACATACTACAAATTTACCCGATAAATATTTAGTTTCATGATCGATTATGTCAACTTGTAAATGAAAAGGCAAGAATACCCAATAGGATAACCTTGCCTGCTTGAGCATTTATTGAATTTAATTTTTCCGAATGCTTAGAGCAAAAAACTGGTGTTGTTGCATAAATCAATATAGTCCGCAAAGGCCCTCTCCCTAAGTGTTATTCTATATTTTGTATGATTTAGGCATCCCAAGGTGGGTCAATTTATTTAAGATCTTTGCGCCAATTCTTACTTCTGTTTGTTGATTTACTAATTTTTTTGAATGTAGGCGATCGCCATTTGTTTGCTTGTATCTATTTATGGCAGTTTCTACTAAAGAGCGCTTGGTATAGCCAGAGCTATGTTTCCAGACATCTTTACCCAGAAGATGCGTTTCTTTCACAATGCGATTTCTTTGCACATCGCCCCAGCTGATGTTTATTTGTTTAAGTGCCGCTCCACTGCGCACAGGAATGATGGCGCGGGCACCTTTTGCGGCCATAGGATCATAGGCATTTTTATTATCATAACCTTTGTCTCCAGTCACGCTTGAGATATTAGATATTTCTGAAAGAAGATTTTTTGTTTCTATAGAGTCATGTACATTTGATTCAGTAAGCGAAATGCTGGTAATTTCTTGTGTTTCGCGGTTTATAGTCACATGCATTTTTCGCCAAGTTTTACGCTTTGATTTACCATGCGTTCTCATTTTTCATTCACCTTCGCCATAAACTTTTAAGCCCGTAGCATCAATCACGATATTCACTGGTCGAATCCAGTTGATGTTGCCAAGATCAATTTTTAGTTTTTCAGCGCGACGCGAAAGTGTGGTGTAGTCGGGAATTTCAATTTTAAGATTCAAGGTGCATTTCAAACCTTCGAGAAAACCTTTGGGTCCTCCTAAGCGTTAAGCGAAATAAATTTCTAATAGTAAGGGCCACACTCGATTGCATGGTCAGAATAGTTTTTGTTTCGGCCTCTACGGCCACTTTCTTCTGAAGAGCGCCACAGAGCCAAGCTTCCTTCGTCAAACCAAGCAGTGAGGTTTCCTCGATTTATAAGTGAACGATTATATTCTGACCAGTTTTTAACTCGATAGATATTCTTACTCATAAGTGACACTCCTTATCTTTAGCATTATCCATCCTTGGATCATGCAAAGGATTCTGTCACTTCCAGGACAAGATGTTAAACGATAAACGTTCTTCGTAGGCGTGAGCGCTGACGTTATCGTGGGGTGGGTCCGGTCCTGGGTCCAGTCCTGATACATAGGTAACATTTTAGTCTGGAGACATAGGTGACAAAATTATAAACGGTCGGCAGGAGGTGCTGCCATGCCGTGGAAAGAGAGTCACTTAGTCATGGAAAGAATGTTATTTATCAATAGGCTTCAAGATGGTGAAAAGATGGTGGATTTATGCCTTGAATTCGGAATTTCCCGTAAAACAGGCTATAAATTCCTAGAAAGATTTCAAAAATATGGTGAGGCTGGTCTTTTCAATCAAACGAAAAGACCAATTAGATTAGCGAGGTCTACTCCTCCAAGTATTGAAAATCTAATCATCGAAGCAAGACAGCAGCACCCGACTTGGGGTGCTGCAAAAATTCGAGAAATTCTAGCTAAAAAGCATCCTGGCATGCGCTTTCCTGTGCGCAGTACTGTGCACGAAATCTTAGACCGTAATGGATTTATAAAAAACAAACACCGCCAAAAGCGCTTTAAAGCGTGTCCTACCGGACTAAGCGATCCCCATCAGCCTAATGAGCTTTGGTGTGCTGATTTTAAAGGTCAGTTTAAGTTACAGAATAGACACTATTGCTATCCGTTAACAATAACTGACTATGCTTCACGATTTTTGATTTGTTGTGAAGGACTTGAAAACACCAGAACGGAAGAGGCACAAGCGGCATTTGAAATAGCTTTCAAAGAGTTTGGACTTCCTCGAGCAATTCGAACAGATAACGGCTCGCCGTTTTCCACTCGTGGTCTTTTAGGTCTCAGTCGACTTTCGCTGTGGTGGTTAAAGCTTGGCATTCATCATGAGAGGATTGTGCCTGGCAAGCCACAACAAAATGGCAGACACGAGCGTATGCATTTAACATTGAAACAAGAGACGACACGTCCAAGTGGTTTAAATTTTCTACATCAGCAAGAGCGCTTTGATTTGTTTATTCATGAGTTCAATAATGAAAGGCCACATGCTGCTTTAGAAATGGCAACACCAGCTTCTAAATACAAAGATTCTGAGAGAAAGTTTCCTTCCCATCTCCCTGAACCCGATTATCCTGAACATGATTACTGCTGTTATGTAAACAAAAGCGGTAAAGTTTTCGTCCCTGGATGTGGAGATTTCAATTTAAGTTTGATTCTTGCTGGCGAAATGGTCGGATTAAAGCAAGTAGATGAAACTCTTTGGGATGTAGATTTTATGGATATGAATCTCGGCACTTTTGACCAACAGGAGGGAACGTTTCATGTAGCAAACTCTAATCAAATTAAATAGTAGTAAGCCAAAGTTAAACTGTCACCCATGTCTCCGGTAAAAAATGTAACCTATGTATTGGCTTGCACATACCAACGCCCAAAAAACTAGGGCGTGTTGACCTTTCATAAAGGTCGCCAAATTATGGTGCAGCCAAGTGCGAACATTCCTTCGTAATTTCTCTTTATTTTTTCATAGAGTTTGTCAACTGAGCAAAAAGTACTTAAGCCTTGCAAAGGTGTTTTCTACAGGATGCCTATTTTTATAATGTTCCAATCGATATCTTCATTGCCAATCTTGGAGTTGCCTTTTCAAAGGCATGGACTTGGCCACCTGCTATTTCAAATTGAATCAGTAAACCAAATGTTTCCAGACTAAAATGTTACCTATGTATCAGGACTGGACCTGTGCAAATTCTAAAACAATGACGCAACCGATCTAAATGGCATATTCACAGCTTCTGCGACCGCCTGGTGGGTAATAAAACCACCGTAAGTATTGAGCCCCTTTTCAAGGGCTTTGTTTTCTTTTAAAGCGTTTTTTAAGCCTTTGTTGGCTAGTTCGAGAGCATATTTAATCGTGACATTTGTCAGGGCGTAGGCGCTGGTTTTTGGAACGTCGCCAGGAATATTCGTAACGCCGTAATGAATGACATCATCGACCAAATAAGTCGGGTCGTCATGCGTCGTGGCACGTATCGTTTCCATACAACCACCTTGGTCTATCGCAACATCTACTAAGACTGACCCTGCTTCCATGGCTTTAACCATATCGCGAGTCACGAGCCGAGGCGCCTTAGCTCCCGTAACAAGGACAGCGCCAATCACAAGATCAGATTGTGTAACGATCTCTGCAACTGTTTCTGGGGTTGACATAAGAGTCGTTATTTTGCTGCCGAAGATATCATCTAAATAAACCATACGGGCAGGACTCACATCGAGGATAGTCACTTGTGCGCCAAGACCCACGGCCATCTTTGCAGAATTAATTCCGACGACACCGCCACCAAGTATTGCAACTTTGCCTCTCTTTACGCCGGGAACTCCGCCTAAAAGAATGCCTTTACCACCATTATGCTTTTGTAAACACTGTGCTCCGACTTGCACCGCCATTCTTCCCGCTACTTCGCTCATGGGCGTCAGAAGTGGCAAAGAGCGATCTTCAAGCTCGATAGTTTCATATGCGACAGCTTGCACTTTTTTCTCAACGAGTGCAGATGCTAATTCAGGCACAGCTGCTAAATGTAAATAGGTATAGAGAATTTGATTTTCGCGCATCAGGCCATATTCACTGGCGATGGGCTCTTTAACTTTTATGATCATTTCTGCTGAACGCCAAATCTCTGCTGCTGTAGGTATTATTTTTGCACCGGCACCGACATATTTATCATCACTAATGCCAGCTCCGAGTCCTGCTCCCTTTTCCACCAAAACTTGGTGGCCGCTTTTAACTAAGGCATAGACACCGCCTGGTACGATAGCGACACGATTTTCACGGTTTTTAACTTCTTTAGGTACGCCGATGATCATAAGATTACCTCTTTATAAGACAAGACCCACATGGGACGCTTGAAAATTAAGGAGAACAAGGCAGACTGAAAAGAGAAAAACGCAGTGTACATCGAAGGTACATGAGGCTTTTCGAATGAGGTCTAACGCAGTTATCGTTAATTTTCAACCGTCCCACAAGTTCTTATGCGAGTATTGCGGAGAGGTCAATAGACATTCCATCGTAGGCAAACTCGACTTGTTTTGGAAGCGAAGCAGAGTCGCGGAAATATTCAATATCATGGGATAAATGCGTGATAATACCGCGCTCGACTCCTAAGGCTTGAAAGAGCTTGATGGTTTCAGAAACATTGCTATGAGTATGGTGTTCGCGAAAGCGAATTCCACTTGCCACCATAACTTTTATTTTGCCGCGCCATTTTTCGATTTGCTCTGGGCTAAAAGATTTAAAATCCGTTGCATAGGCAAAGGCACCGAAGCGATAAGAGCTCGTTAAGACATTCCCATGTGCAAGGCGTTGGCGTTCAATTTTAAAGTCGCCAATACGGGAGCAATCTTGGTCTAGAGCATGAAGTTTTAGTTCGGGCTTGGACCCAAGATAACCAGACTCGCTAAATGCATAAGCAAAGCGCGTTTTGAATTCTTCGATATATTCATTTGGTAGATAGCATTGAATGACTTTTTGATTTTGAAAATAGAAGGCTCTTAAGTCATCAAAGCCATGACAATGGTCAGCGTGAATATGGGTGTAAAGCACTTGTTCTAAGTCTTGAACCTTTACTCGCAGCATTTGCAGCCGAAACTCCGGGCCTGTATCGATCACTAATTTTGAACCAGAATTAGATTCTAAAAGAATCGAACTTCGAAAACGCTGATTTTTTGCTTCTGTGCTTGCGCAGACCTCACAGCCACAGCCAAGCACTGGTACGCCGGTTGAAGTGCCCGAGCCTAGAATCGTTACGCGAACTGGAGTTTCATTGGCAGCTGCCACATTGCTACTCTTTATGCTCAATAGTTTCACTTAATAGATTTGCGCTTGCCTGGCCATCTAAGACGCGAATAGTTTCTTGATCGGTTCCGCATAAGACCTGCAAGGCTTTCATATATACTTTTCGCAAGTGGGTTTGTGGTAAGAGCTTTAACATTTCTGCATAAGCAAGCGGCTTTTTCTCAGGCTCTTTAAAGTCGCTTAATTCGACTAAATAAACTGTCGATGCATTTTCGCCAGCGCCGATTTCAAAAAAATACTTTTGGTTAATGATCAGAGATTTAGGATCGCAGCCATGTTTTTCAGAAACACGTTTCAAAATTTGTAAATTAATCGCTTCAAAAGGCGCTACGACAAAACGTAGACCCGGAGGCTGAGTATCTGTATCAAGCACCCGAATGATGCCGCGTTCATCACGGAAAAAATTGAGCGAAATTGCATAAGGAGTCGAGCATTTTACAAGTAATGCCATAGTGGTTTTCGCCTTAGTATTATGGTTGTTTGGCTTGCGGTATCATTAATCTATCAATA
>JAGOVF010000105.1 GCA_018060885.1 Oligoflexales bacterium
GGCTGAGATTGGTCGATTGTGACGCTTGGATCCACGATGAATTAAGTTTGAGCGCTTTGAGCAAGTGGCTAAAACTCTACCAACAAATTGACCATGTACAAGCCTTTGAACGCTTTAAACAACTCGACGAAGAATACCAACTTGCACTTTTGGGCCCGATGATTAGCATCATAGATCAAGAAGAACTCGAAAAACTCGGAACTCTCAATCAAGACCAATATATAGCACTGCCAGGGCATCAATTATTTTACCGCATTGCGACAGATAGCACTGAGTTGTCAGAAATGATTGAAAACCTTATTGGGGGCGGACTTTCAAGCAACATCGAATACACTTTGTCTCTACTTGCCCACTCTTATTATCTTCCTCCCGGAGAGCAAGAGGCTCTCATCAAACAATTCCGTGATGCTCGCCTAGAAGAAGATGGCTTTGTCAGCACAGAAGAGGCCTATAGTTTTATCGATACTAAAGGCCAAGACTTAGAGAAGATTTATGCTAATGCTGTAAACACTCAGTCAACGGCAATTGACACCGATGCAGCGATGAATAGCAGCAAAACTCTTATCGAAGAACAGTTAGCCGTCTTTTCTCAAGCACCTTTAAGAACAAATTTGCTCGACCGTACACTCGCTAAGCTCGCATCTAATGCTGAACAATATGAAACTGCGGAACGAATCAAAACTAGCCTTTTACAGCTTACGAATGCTCTGAGTAGTTTAGTTCACCTCGATCCAGGCAACCAAGATGGTCTTAGTGAACTACTGACCCGAAGCTCAGCATTACTTAATCTGGGACTTGAGCACATTTGCCAACAAAACGAAAATCTTGCCTTGCCAGCACTCACCGAAACTTCAGCGAAAACTCTTTTTCGAGTCGGCCTTAAAAAAATTCACGATCTGAACGCCAGCTTAGTTAAGAGCCTCATTTTCTTAGACTCAGAACGTTACCAAAATCTCGAAAAATACTTTAATAGGCAGCAGTATAGTCTCGTTGAAAAAGAGTTAGACAATCTGTTTATTGAACTTGGTCTGCAAGAAACCGAAATTTTGAAAGCAGCATTTCGGCTCTTCCCTGAGCTGCCGATTCAAGTCGAGGCTAGCGACTCAAACGTGGAACGATTTAGATTTATCCCTATTTCGACAACAGACGAATATTTGGCTCTTAAAGAACTTTTTAATAATATTTATGATTTAATTCGACAAGCTTCATCGGATAAAAAGATCATTCATTAGTAACGGATTAAATTTCGAGGAGTATTTTATGCAAGAAAATTCAGATGCAAATTTAGAGATATTCAATAACTACGAAGTCGCGAATATTTTCGAAAGTAACTATTTTAATAATTTAAAAGATCGCTTTTTTTCTGCTGAAATGAACTTAATCGACAATATGTTACAGGTGACTATTACATTAAAAAATCAAGATGAGAGTTTTTTCTACCCTGTGACCGCACGGATGAATATTAATGGACAGGAAATTACCGTAGAAAATGCCCGCCAATTACTAATTGAATTTATCGATGCCTATTTTGAGGAGTTCTTCCGCGAAGGTGAACAGGTTTACCTGCCTATTGAGTGGGGAGCTTTTGAGCTAAACGGCTACGCCCTTCAAGCTAAAGGCCAAATCTTAAACAACAAACTCGAGCGCCTCGCTGACGAATGGCTGAAAAAAGCCGAAGATTCCGCTGTCATCCTGAGCGAACGCGAAGGACCTGTACAATAGCTCTGCGCCGTCATTCTGAGCGAACGCGTGTCATCCTGAGCGAACGCGAAGGACCTCCTCGCATTTAGTAGCTCTGCAGCGCTCGCTCGATTTGACAGCGCTGCGACTGACTTGCATTCTTGTCATAATAACAAGAACCATCGAACCAAGATAAACCTGTTCTTTGCCAACGGTGAAATGTCGCCTGCCACGGAACAAGGTATTTAATATTTTGACTAGCTGCCCATTTTATAATCTGCAAAAAACTTTCTTTTCTAACTTCACGCAATTTGTCTTTGTTCTTATCACCAGTATCATGTGGAGTTGAGCCAAACTCTTCTAACATAATTGCTTTTCCTGTAACCTTTGCCATCTGAAGATCTGAAGAGAAATGATAGAGGCTATCTAAGATAGCTGGTGAGATATCTAGACCTTGCCCACGAAAAGGACTGGCGTCGAGTAAGCCGTAAAAATGCAAAGTAATAAAATCAATATCAGGATGGCTATAAACTTTAAGCCAATTTACCCCAATATGCGGACTCCCTGCTAGCAACTCAGTTTCATCACGGAAGTCATTATTGATTTTCCCACGACCGTTATCGAAACCTCCATGTTGCACGCCGTTGAGATAATAAGCACTCGCCCAGCCCGCGCGAATGATTCCTAAACCAAACAATTGTCCTGGTTGACGCAATTTTGCAACTTCAGTTGCATAGCTTAACAAAAAATCTTCGTAGTGTTTCATCCTCATGTTGCGTTCTTGCATAGAAAAACCATATTCTGGTTTATTTATACAATCATCACAACGCGCTTCATTACTCGTTTCCCACGCATATATTGCTTCCGGGCAACGTTTATTGACCGAGTTCATAAATTCTTTTGTGTATATCCAAAAATCTGTCTGCAAGCCCTTGCCCTCATGCCACATTTTTACTGCTTTATATGCGCTGTTTTCAACGCGACCGGCAATTGTCATGTCACTCATTGCGACAAGATACTTTACATTTTTATTGTAGGAAAAGTAGGAACATAAGCGATTGGCCAAGCCCCGCGCACGATCGAGCTGGCCGGGTTCATAACTCGCAGTGACACGAATAAATTTCGCATTCAACCATGCCGCATAATCGATGGTTTCTTGCCAATGCTTTTTACCAAGGTGGTTTTTATCTTCGAATGAATGATCATCGATAAGATTCAGAGCGTTGACACCGAGAATACGATCGTCTGTTTGTCCAAGACTTTTTATCTGCGAAGATTCTTCGCGCGGCGATCCGCAGTTCACCAGAATAAAAATTAACACAAAAAAATAAAATCCCCGAAGCATCATTACACCCTCCATGGCGATAGGCAAGTTATGCCTAGGTCGGTATTAATGCTTGAAAGGAAAAATTAAATTTCTGCCTAAATTTCTATTTAATCAAAAAAGATCCTACTTTCTGCTTTCATTCTTGGTGCATACTTTGTACAGCGAAGTTAATTATTTTATGTATATATTTAAGCGACTAATATCATTTATATATTTTTCAAACACAGGCCTTTTTATTCAATCTTTTATCAAATACCCCGATAGCTTCTACTATAGAATCTATATAATTTTTTTCTGCCGAGGCGTCGTTGAATTTCTTTGAAGTTGTTTTTTTTTATTGGCAAGAAAGCCTGCGTTCGAATAAACGCCAGGAACTTTTTTTACTACTCGCCTGTACTTTTCTAATTAAGTTGAGCCTTTTAGATTTTTCTATGAATTTTTTCGAATTAGGTAGCTATGCCTCCGCATTTTTATTTTCAATTTACAGTGCTGAAAATCTTAAGCCCAAGACTAATCTTATACTCGCTCTCGCCATCTTCTGCGGTGGCGTTCTTTTTTTAAACAAAACATTTTCTATTGTTATTTCAAATTTGACCTTTAAAAGTATCGCCTTCGATTTTATCTTCTTTTCTTTTTCGACAATCATTCATGGGCTATTTGTCGCACATCGGCAAACAATTCTGCGATTTATAAAACAGTCTTCAGAGCAAACTGATTCAGGGGAAAAGAGTCAATATCTTACTAAAATAGTCTCTTTAAAAGATTCTCTAAACGAAGCTCCATCAGCACAAATTGTCACTGTGGTTTTTATTGATATAGTAGGACATTCACTTATTTCTCAAACACTGCGTCCGAAAAAAACTTTCAAAGATTTGCAAAAAATTTACCATGAACTTACTTTGATTTGCGAAAAACATAACGGCCTTATCGACCGAATACTCGGCGATGGTATGCTCGTTATTTTTGGTGCAACTTTTGAAGATGAAAAAGAAGTAATGACTCACGATTCAAATAGACACGCGATAGATGCTGTACTTTGCGCTCTTGAAATCCAAAGACGCTTTCTCCAATTGAACAAAGAAAAAGCAGAAAACAGTCCTGTTTACCCATTAAGAATAGGTTTAAACACTGCGTTTTCTTATTTGGGGAATGTTTCTACTGAAAGAGATCCTGATTTTACCGTCATTGGCGACGGAGTAGTCTTTGCCAAACGCTTACAAGATGCTTGCCAGCCTTTTTCGATCTTGATAGGTCCATCTACTTATGATGTTATCCAAGATGAAATCGACAAAAACATAGTTATAAAAAAGCAGGTCTCCATTAAACACCATGAAGATATGGTGGATGCCTTCGAAGTGACCCCTTTTGATGATTATGAAATGCAAACTGTCAATCAGCTCATGTCTGCATTTCGCAACTATCTAGGTATCGTCCGCAAAGACAAGCGCATCAGCGTCCCCAGAGCCTCTACAATGCGGGTATTTGTTGATAAAAAACTCGGTGAACTCGTCAACATCTCTCAAGATGGCTTTTGTGCAAAGCTTTCGAACTACTATGGGAAGGACATCGAGTTTACGATCCATTTCGAAAGCGACAACCGAGACTTTAATTACACCTTACAACAAGAAAACCTCAGCCCACTCATTGCCCAAGTAAAATGGAGTTGCCCATCCGAAGATGGGTATATTCATGGATTCTCATTTAAATTAAATCAGCAGTCTTTACATACGCGACTATTTGAAATTTTTATGAATGAGATTCGGATACAATCTTATTCACAGGAAATGAATTTAAATAAAGCTTCGTAGCTATAAGTTTTTTATAAAAATTTCCTGCTTTAGTTTTTATCTAAATTAAAAAATAGATACTACCACTTCCAACTAACACCGACGTTATAACTGTAATTATATGAAGTATGACTGGTATCTGGATCGATATATGTATCAATTGTTGGTTCGACTACAACCGAATATGTACAGGCTCTTCCAACTGGTCTGGTATTAGCTAAACCATAATTAGTAGTCAATGCTGGGCATTCACTTGCCGGATATCCTTTCGATTCAATCAAACTTGCTCCTGAAATCGCATTAATTTTCGCGAAACTTCGTGCTGGAACAGAAATTAAATAAATGATCGAATGTTTAATCTTCATGAAATATCTTGCCCCTTCCGAATAATTAAACGCATAGAAAAATTTTGCTCCAACAGTTTCACTCTGGGTAGCAGCTTTCAAAAGAATTGAAGTGTTCGCAGGGCAAGTAAAATAAGCAGTTTTGGTTACATTTTCTACGTATTTACGAACTGTACAAGGTTGTTCATTTGTACCAGATTTGTAAAAAAATAAATTGTCATAATATACTGTTGATAAATCTACACCGACTGTACATGTGTTACCTTTTGGATTATTACAACTAAACGTCGATTCGTACCAATAATTTAGCTTAGAATTAACACCTTCTTGTGGAACACTACAGCTTATACTCATAGCCAAACTCAACAAAGCAAAACTAAAACATACCAACAAAGACTTTTTCATTTCTAATTCCTTATTCATACAAATCTTTTCCACCTCATAAACCAAATATGAGGGCAGAAACTAAGTATCATTCCACTTAGATTTGTCAATAGTAAAACGTTTATTCGGCGGGGAGGACTGTTCATAATTGAGTCTATATGAACAGTCTCCCAGCTAAGTGCTGCTAAATCGCACATTTACAATTTTTTTTGCAACAAATACTCAGCAAGTTTCTTAATTGGAACGGCAACAGTCTCATTATCTAACGATGTCACTTCCCCTCCAGCCGCTACAACTAAGTAATGATAAGCGGGGAAAAATTATTTTATTTCACGATCAAGCACAACTGCAAGCGCGCGCAGAGTCCTGTATCATAAAAATATAATTTCGACATTTTTGTGATGCGCTTTCTTAAATTAGAATGATAAGGCTTAACTCTTTGAATAATTCCATTGCGTTTTAGGAGTTCTACGCAGAATAAAACTGTATTTTGATCAACTCCAGCTGCTCCTGCTACTTCGTGAATATTTAAAAACTGCCCCTTTCTAGTAGAGTTCTGGTAAAGCTCCTCGATAAAGGATCGTTTTTAGTGCTAGATCTGGAAACGCTGCGTATATCTCTCGCACTGAGAGTCCATGCAAAACAAAAGTGTGGCAGCGGCCTGCGAGAGATTCTTTAACATTTCTATTCAATAGAATTTTGCTCGATCCCGTGAGATAAAATAAAGTCTGATTTTCTCTTGGTCCATTTTCCAAACGTAGCCGGTCTCTTCTCAATTGGTCTATTCGAAAGTCGTCTTTCCAACATGACGAGATCCCCTAATGAGCACAGCTTCAAGCTTTGCCACTTCCTTGAATACGTCAAAAATGTCTCTTTTTATAAAAACATTTGTCTATTTTGGACTGGCATTCCTAAATTGCCAAGAATCGTCTCTAGGGCACGCTGTGCGCTTCACGGAACGGAGACTTAAACTCACAGTGGGGTTCGGGGGACAGAGCGAAGCCGCAGATCCCAGAAATCGCAGGGGGTTCGGGGGACAGAGCGAAGCCGCAGATCCCAGAAATCGCAGGGGGTTCGGGGGACAGAGCGAAGCGGAGTCCCCTGTAAAATGGTGCGATCGAGAGGACTTGAACCTCCACGCCTTGCGGCACCAGTCCCTCAAACTGGCGTGTCTACCAATTCCACCACGATCGCATTTAAACACAATAAACAAAGTGCCTGAAAAGGAACTCTATTGAGCTGGCTTTTTATTTTCTTCAACTTTAGGAGTTGATGATTCCGGTGTTACCGCCTCTGTAGTAGGAGCAGCTCCCGTCGCAGGTTGTGCTGCTTCCGGCTGTTGTCCTGCTGCAGGCTGAGCCTCTCCACTAGTTGTTGCTTGAGGAACTGCGGCTGGTTGCCCTTCTGTTGTGCCACCGGCAGGTGCTGTTGCGTCTGCTGGCGTTGTCGCAGCTGGCTGAGTTTGTTGAGATTGTTTTTGCAATTGCTCAGTCAGTCCAACCTTACCACTTCGACCTTGAATGACGGTCAACATGATAGTAGAAACCATAAATATAGCAGCTGCTCCGTAAGTCATTTTTCCAAGTAAGGAAGTCGCTCCCGTTGCACCGAAAGCGCTAGAAGAATTGCCGCCACCGCCCAAAGCTGCGCCGACTCCGCCCTGATTACCACCCTGGACTAATACAACCAGAATCATAAACAAAGCCACACAAACATTTATAATTTCTAAAAAAAGCTCCATTTTGCCCGTCCTCAAATATGCACAAATATTAAGTTCGAAATTTTTAGTATCTAAAAATGGTGGCGCCTCCCAGAATCGAACTGGGGACACGAGGATTTTCAATCCTCTGCTCTACCGACTGAGCTAAAGCGCCGTACAGAAACCACTTTACAGAAACTGCTGAAATTCAACAGCCCTATTCATATTAACTTGCTAAGTGAGCTAAAATGAGACTTTTTCTTGTAGACGTAAGTTAATAATTAGTCAAGATAAGATCGATAGAAAGCCGAACATTGCGGGGCTACTGAAATATTCAGGGCTTCCTAAGCTCGGCGCAGCATTAAACTTGGCGGACTATAGCATGACAGATAATTCTTTCTCTTCAGATCAACCGATCGTTATCGCTGGACCCTGTGCAGCAGAGTCTTATGAATTAATGGATGAAGTCGCAGCTTCTATTAAAAAATTAGCCGATGAGCTCGGCTTCACTTTTATTTTCAAAGCTAGTTTTGACAAGGCTAACCGCACATCCATTTCAAGCTACCGCGGTTCTGGCATCGAACAAACTCTCGAATGGTTCACTGAGTTGAAAAAAAAATACGGATTTATGGTTCTGACCGACATCCATGAAAGTATACAAGTTCCAAAAATCGCAGAAGTCTGCGATGTTTTGCAAATTCCTGCTTTTTTATGCCGCCAAACAGATCTACTTCTTGCTGCCTTAGCGAGTGGTCGCTATGTCAACGTTAAAAAAGGCCAATTTCTCGACCCGGATTCGATGTCCAGTGTTGTAAAAAAGGCTGACAGCGTCGGCGCAAAAAGTCGCGTTTTTTTAACTGAACGTGGTGCGTGTTTTGGTTACAACAACCTTGTTGTCGACATGAGAGGATTTAAACAGATGTCAAGCAATCAGGTGCCACTGATATTTGATATCACCCACAGCGTACAGCTTCTTGGTGGAGGCTCTTCTCAAGCTGGTATAACCGGAGCGCGTCGAGAGTTTGCGCCCCTACTCGCGCGCTCTGCAACTGCCACAGGCTATCTTTCTGGTTATTTCCTCGAAGTTCATCGCAACCCCGCACAAGCGAAAAGTGATGCCGAAGCTCAGTTATCTATTCCACAAGCTCAGACTTTATTGCGCCAGCTTATACCTTTCTGGCACAGCTGCCGCGCTCTTGCAAAAATAGACGATCAATTTCCTTCTGGAGCAGAACTAAACATTTGATCTAGTTTTTTTTCTATATCTTTAGCTTTGTCGTCTAACCCAACGCGAGAGTAGGCTTGCAACAGCTCAACAAGTAAGTGAACATCTTCCGGTCGGTATTTTTCAATAATATTTTCAAGTTTTTTAATCTCTAACATCAAAGTCTCTTTTGTAGCCTCTTTGATACTTAACTGCCATATCACTGCGACACTTTGGCAAAAAACACTGTCAGCATTCAAATGTAAACAGCGATCCAATTCTGCGAGAAAGGCTTTGTCATTGATTTCATTTCTATGTTCAGAACGAATATAAACATTCGGAGGAAACTGCGGTTTTAAGATTTTATATTCGTATTCGGAAATTAGATTTGCATGTTCTGGAATCTTTTTTACGACGATCACAGACAAATTATCAAAATACACTAGAGCCCATTGCTCAATAGGATTGTATTCTGAAATGATATCTCGAAACCCTTTGCCCTGAATAAATTCCGACTTTTTGGGTACTGCTACCCATATCGCGTTGACCTTGTACTTTTCGTAAATCGATCGACTGACTTCAGGCGAATGGTAAGCTCCAAGATACAATTCTTCCAAGTGCTTAAAAGGCGTCTCTCGCGTATCACCAAATAACTTATACTCACGCAAATACCACACTGCATAGGCACCGAAAGTAAATGAATGATACAGATTTGGCATAATTTTCCGCGATTTGATAAATTCTGCCGCGGTCACGGGAAATACCTGGCGATTGCTAGTAAATCCATAGCTGCGTGGAATTAAATTGATATTTATTATTGAAACAGCGATCGCAAGCATCGAAGTAACGATGGGCACATGAAATAAATATTTTTTATTTAAACTCTTCGCATATTCAAAAAATCTAAGCAGGGCCGCGCAAAACACTGGCAAAAAGAAAATCGATTGATACATCAAAGCGCGATCACGATTTATAGTCATCGCTGTTAATACTGCACCCACCAAAATAGCCAGCCACTTCTGATTATAGAGGGGGAATTTACTAAGTAATTGATCTCGAAAAAAAAACAAAAAGTAAAACGATATGGCAGTAAAAAAAGCGAAGACCCAGAAACCTAAGCCAAAATAATTTAGCATTGTATAGTGTAAAGCTCCAATTCCAACATGATCAGGATTACCCAAAACTTGTTGGTCGCTATAGAAAAAATGCTGCACAATAAAATCAAGCGATTTAAAATGAATTGGACTTGCAAAAAGAGCGAGAAAATAAAGTGAGCCCCAAGTGCTTATCGATTTAATATTCATTTGTTTATTGGCTACTATAAAAGCCAGCGCTAAAGCAAAAGTAAAAAGCGCCGAACCCGCGTGTAAATTTGCAGCCAGCACAATTAAAATCCCAGAATATATAAGCTTCCGTGTTTGTTTCATTTCGCTCAGCCAAACAAGAATGATCCCCGCAAAGCTAATCAATACAAATGAATCTGCTCGCAATTGAATGCGCAGACTTTGCATGGTAAATATAAGCGGCAAACAACAAAATACTGCGCTTATGGTCCATTTGTTCCGACAAACTTTTTCGACGATTTTCAAACAAACAAACAGCAAAAGTGCAATATAAAAGCCGCGCCCCACGACTAACGCAGCATCATCACCTAAGCGAAATATCACCGCTGCGATTAACTCAGAAAGCCAATGGGTGTTGAGCCACTCTTTGCCTTCACTGGTATAGCTCCAAGTTTCTAGCATCGGAATTTGCCATTTCGTCAATATTTCCTCACCAGCCCGTACCATCCAATAAATGTCCATCTCAAAAACTTGCCAAAGGGAGCCACAAGCAAGTAAGAAAATCAGTAAATATTTAGCTAGGTCAATGTACGGAGCTTTAGACATTTTTTAAGTTCTCGTTTATTATTTTGCTTTCCACATTAGCTTAAGTGCACGTATTCTTCAAGTCAGTCGCTTTATTTCTAGTAGGTTTACTATGCAGATTGAATTTCAAGAAATCACTACAATTCCGGAATCACTGCTGAGTATCTCCGCAAGTGAGTTACATTCAATCTTGCCAAAACCAACGATTTTGCACCTCGATGGCAAAAAAAAGCCGCCCTTATTAATCTCTTGCTTGCTGCACGGCAATGAGCATTCTGGTTTTTTAATGGTGCAAAATATTCTAAAAAACTTTCTCCGTGATAACACGCTTGCAAGGGAAACCTATTTTTTATTTGGCAACGTCGATGCAGCTGCAAAAAATCAACGTAAGCTCGACCATCAGCCAGACTTTAATCGCATATGGCGGGACGAAAGACATCCTTTGGTGAAACGTGTATTAGAGCTGGTTAAAGAAAAAAACTTTATGGCTGCAATTGATTTACACAATAATACTGGTCGCAATCCGCATTACGCTTGTGTTTCTCAGGCAAAGGCCGAACACATCAATCTTGCCCTGCTTTTTTCACCTCATCTTGTTTACTTCACAGCACCTGACTCAACGCTTTCTGTTGTACTTTCAAAAACTATCCCCGCGCTAACTTTAGAATGCGGATTATCTTTAGATCCGGAAATTTGTGAAAAGGGTCAGAATTTTTTAAATGCTCTTTACCGATTAGATAATTTACCTAAAACCCTTCCCTGCCAGAATACTTGTCGCTTGCAGCAAAGTACCGTGAACATCAAAGTCCCGTCCTTAGCAAGAGTTGGTTATGGTAATTTAAGTGCTCATAATGAATTGCAGAGCCTGAGCAAAGATTTCGACATTATTTTAAGAAGCGATTTAGACACATTAAATTTTACCGAAATTAAAAAATCAGAAGTGCTTGCTTTTGTTGAAAACCCAGAATTCGATTTAGTACTCAATTATCTTGAGCCAGCGCATGCCCTTATTCATAAAAAGCGAAGCTACATGTACAAAAAAGACTCTTATTTCTATATCGAGCCCGGACTGACTCCATCAATGTTGACGCTAAACGCCAAGATTATGAAAGAAGATTGTTTGGGATATTTAATGATTCCAATTGAAATTAAAAACGAAGCATCAACTTAAATAATTCAAACAAATTAGCTGGATATAGTTTTACGTGAATCTACCTTGGCGTTTTCATTATTTTTTGCTAGAAGTCGCATGCGAAGTTATGTAAGCGCGTTCTCTTTTATATTAATTTTTAATATTGGTGGGTTATGAAGGAAAAATTAAGTGTAAATGTTAGTAAGTTTCTTATGTGTGTAAGCTTTCTTATTATCGCAGTTCCTTTCGCGCATGCCGCTGAAACAGTAAACGCGGAATCTTCAGAAAAAGGCTTTATAACAAAAAAGCGAAAATTTAAAGGCTATCAAAAGCGTGCTCGACTTTTAGGCCGAAACTTTTCAAATTTTTATTCTCCAGCACAAATTCATGAAGTCTATGGCTTCAAAGCAGAAGCAGCTGCTTCTATTACAAATATCGAAATTAGGGACCCAGATGGAGTTGATGAAAACTATGTTGCTCCTGGAACCTCTGTCAAAGCTCTTTGGGGTGGAGACATATTAGTTCTCGGACTGGGTGGTGACTTTACTAATTTCTCTAGCAATCCAGAAGGCAACG
>JAGOVF010000106.1 GCA_018060885.1 Oligoflexales bacterium
GTAGTGAGCCTATACCTTTGCCTAACGCGCCTTTTCTTTTTTGATCAATATTGTAGTCCATTTTTTATTCCTCAAGCTCGTTAATTCTTAGTTTTTTTATGCCTATTCATTTTAGCTTAGGCTGTTTGTATACTCAGGAGTGCTGTCCTTCGAGCTTTGAGTTAGCATACTCTTTCCGGTGCTGTGTTTTTTGATTATTTGGGCAGCAAGCTCCATATAGGCTAACGCCCCTTTGCTAGAGATGTCGTACAAAATTATTGGTTTCCCATGCGAGGGTGCTTCTGAAAGTTTAACATTCCTCGGTATTACTGCTTCATAGACCTCTACACCGAAATGCTGGCGAATATCCTGCTCAACGAGTTGTGATAAATTATTTCTTTTGTCATACATCGTTAACAAGATACCTTCTCTTTGAAGCTCTGGGTTTAGGCGCTTTTTGATGAGTGCAATCGTTTTAAGCAATTGCGATAGGCCTTCCATTGCATAGTATTCGCACTGGAGAGGTATTAATACAGAATGTGCTGATGTCAGAGCGTTTACTGTCAATAGACCTAGAGCAGGTGGACAATCTATTATGATGAAGTCATACAAGTGATCTACCTCGGCGATTGCCTCTTTCAAACGAGACTCTCTTCCGATAGCAGTGACTAGCTCTATTTCTGCACCAATTAAGTCTTGGTGTGCTGGCGCAATATCTAAGTGCTTGAGTTCTGTATGCAGTATCACTGTCTTTATTGGAGCTTCTTCGACGATGACATGGTACATATTTTTATTATAGTCTTTTGGGTATATTCCTAAGCCACTTCCCGCATTTGACTGTGGATCCATATCAATCAAAAGCACCTTTTTTTCAGCTGCCGCTAAGCTAGCCGCTAGATTTACTGACGTGGTAGTCTTCCCCACCCCACCTTTTTGATTAGATACGGCAATGATTCTAGACATAGGTAACTCCGGATTGATTTTTGTCTGTTTCACGTGAAACATTACTTCGAAAAAATTAAGAACTGCGAATTGTTGGTTCACGGTAATCCTCTGCGAAATAAATGGCAAGAATTTTTATTTGGATTTTAAAAATAGCCATTTTCAGAGTCGGTGATAAATTTTTCAAGTTCTTCTTGTGATTATGTTCCACGTGAAACATATAATCTGGAAAACAAAATATAAACCTAGCCATTTTATTTAAATATCCAAATGACTAAAGTATCTGTCGAAAAATCTTTCAAAAATGTGAAAAAATCTTAAATTCCAAGGAAACATATAAAAAACATATTTACTTATAAAATTCGTAAAAATTTGACAAAAATCAACTTTTTTTAGCGAAAATTGACATTTGCTTTCCATTTTCACCTTTTAGCGATAATTTTCTGAAAAGATAGGGTCTACTGTAGCTAAAAGTGTACTCGATACAAAAACGCCCAAAGATAACTCGAAAGATTTTAAACAAATTGTAAGCTTGGCGTCCAAGATGATATCCGAAGCAGTAGAAAACCGAGGCAAATTTAAAAGCGATTTTTTAAAATATGGCAGTGGGTTTTTGGCTGTATGCTGTGGCGGTAATATGTATATAGGAGAAGGAGAGTCGTAAGGCAACTAGACTAAGAAAAATTTCAGTTTAACGCATATAAAATGAATGTTTCACGTGAAACAAAAAAATAGGCATCAATCAAGATACCTATTTTGTTTAATGATAATAAATATTTACACTTTTCCGAATAATAAGAAAGCTATCAAAAAACCAAGAATCGCTTGGAATTCCATAAAAGCAAGACCCAAGATAAAAGGTGTAAATACATCATTCTTAGAATTAGGATTGCGAGCAATGCCTTCAAGAGCTGCTGCAGCTGCTTTACCCTGACTCGATGCCGCACCAAAAGTTGCCAGACCAACGGCTAAACCTGAAGCAATAGCTATCAAGCCAGCTTGACTAGATACAACGGCGCCGTCTTCTGCTAAAGCTAAAGTACTAAGAACCAACCCACCAAAAATAAAACCCGCTCTCTTTAAAAACAATTTCATTTGCACATCTCCAAGAATATTAATAAACAATACTATCAAACAGATATTTGGCGGTGTTTAATGGTCGTGTGAAACCGCTAAACCAATATAAATACAAGTCAAAAGAGTAAAAATAAAACTTTGAACAAAAGCTACTAATAAACCAAAAAACAACAGGAAAGAAGGCACTAATATCCAAGTCAAATCGGTAAACACTGCAAGTACTAAGTGATCTCCAAAAAGATTGCCAAGCAAACGCAAGCTCAAAGAATAAGGTCTCACCATGTGGCCTATTGTCTCAATAATAATAAATAAAGGTGCTAAAGCTAAAACAGGGCCAGTGAAATGCTTTAAATAAGCGATACCATTCTCACGAAAACCCGACCAGTTATAGACCAAAAAAACAACTACACCAACAGCAAGATTCATACTTACAAAGCCAGTGGGCGGATTAAAACCTGGAACAAGTCCCAAAATATTACTTGTAAAAATAAATAAAAATACAGGAAAAACTAGTGACAAATACTTTTTGTAATCATGTCCAATCGATTCTTCTGCAAGGTTAAGTACAAAATTTGAAATCAAATCAAAGAAAGAACTCACACTAAAATTCCCCGAGGGAGCTAAATCTTTATTGGCAATTTTGGCGTTACAATAACTTGCAAAACTTCTTCCAATCAAAAAAACCAAAAAAGTAACAACCACAGCCCCGGGTAAAACCTGCCATTCATTGATGAGAGGATCTGACAAATCAAGGCCAAATTTAGTCAAAATAATTTGGTAAAAATTGACTGCATGTGGAACTTCTGACCCAAATGCAACACCAGAAAGGCTGTACCCTGATATCAGAGAAACAAATAAACCTAAGCTTTTTGGAGAAAAATATTTTTTCATGGCGTTAATCATTAATTTATTTTGTCATAAAGTATTTATGTGCATTGAAATAGCGATTTGCACGATAATTCGCTGGACATTAGTGTCAGAATTGTTACGAAAGTTCAAGCAAAAACTAATTAAAAATACTAAACATAAACTATAAACCAGCGCTATAGCCTAATTTCTAAATATAATAGTCACCAATGTCACGACAAACAGTCCCGCCATCATGCCAATAGCTAAAGAAAAAGCTTGATAGGAATAAACGAGAACCAAAGTTAAAATCAATCCTGCAAGAACTAAATTTTTAAATAGATAAAAGAAAAGAAAACTAGCTTTACTTTTAGCGCCAAAAATAAACTTTTCTGCAAGAGCAAAAAAAATTAGATAATTTATAAGGTAAACTACAAATCCTATTATTAGACTCCATATGTCTACTTCATTCAACATTCTTAGTGTCCCTATTTTTCATGTTTGTTATTAAAATTTTAAAAAACTTGTAATACAAATTAACTATAGTTATAGCTACTAATACAACAATAACAAATGTTAACCAATTCGACTCACCATATTTCTCTTGAAGCCAGGTATGTCCATACCACCCAGACAAAAAAATGATAACGACTTCGAATTTTAAGACCAATAAATAAGCCAACATACGAACGTGAAAATTCATATCTACATCACCTCAAAGAAAACCACTCTTGGCACGTGAATTATAGTCCAATTTACGCATTTTAAATTGCGGAATAAACGTATTTCAGGTAGCTTCTTATCCCTTGAACCCAATACAGAAAAACTTAAAAAACAGACTAAGTTTTAATTTAGACTAACAGGAAAGCAGTCAAAGGTTCATATATAAACAAAATATATTAACGAAGCTGGAAATCTCAAGAATGAATGCATTAGAACTGTGGAACCAAGTAAAAGAAAAACTCAAATCATTTTTAGATGCAGAGCAATACCAAAATTGGATAGAGCCCCTCCAAATCAAAGAAGTCCTTAATAATGAAATCGTAATTGGAATACCAAATTTAGTTTTCTATCAAGGAATTTTAGATGAATATCTTGAAAAAATAGAATATTGCAAAACTTTAGCTGGCGCTGATCAACTATTAATCAGATTTGATGTTGAAAGCAATAAATTCACGCAATTATTAAACCCAAGTAACTCTAATAATCCTTCTAACTACAATCATGATATGGGAGAGGCTCTACACCAACAATTTAATAATAATTTCGAACAGATGGATAGTTCCATCGAAAGCTACCCTGAAATTAGTGCTCTTAGTGTAGAACAAAAGGC
The DNA here is from genome assembly GCA_018060885.1 of Oligoflexales bacterium. Classification (GTDB taxonomy): domain Bacteria; phylum Bdellovibrionota_B; class Oligoflexia; order Oligoflexales; family JAGOVF01; genus JAGOVF01. The sequence continues at coordinate 4,178 of JAGOVF010000106.1, forward strand.
CGCACAAAACTCTACGCCTAAGTTAACTGTTTCTAGATCTCTATCAAACAAATCTCATCTTAATTCAAATTACACATTTTCAACTTATGTAAGAGGCCCAAGCAATCAATTCTCATACGCTACTTGTATGAATGCCGCAGAGAATCCGGGAAAAACCTATAATCCACTTTTTATTTATGGCGCAACGGGTTTAGGAAAAACCCATTTGATGCATGCTGTTGGCAATAAGATTCTAGATCTTAATCCAGATTCTAAAGTCATTTATATTTCTAGTGAAAGATTTATGAATGAAATGATTTACTGCATTCGTTTCAATAAAATGTGGGATTTTCGGCAAAAATATAGGAATTGTGATGCATTTCTTGTAGATGACATACAATTTATCTCTCACAAAAAATCGACTCAAGAAGAGTTCTTCCACACATTTAACTCTTTATATGAAGCAAAAAAACAAATCGTAATTACCTCTGATATGTTTCCACAAGATATTCCAGATATTGAAGAACGTCTTCGCAATCGATTCCAATGGGGCTTAATAGCTGATATTCAGCCACCTGATATGGAACATCGTATGGCGATTTTGCTAAATAAAGCCGATCAACTTGGAATTCACTTATCGAGCGATGTAGCTGAGTTTATCGCCACTAACGCTAAAAGAAACGTGAGAGAACTCGAAGGGGCCTTACACCGAATTACAGCCTTTGCCGCACTTCAAGGTCGGCAAATCGACATCACACTAGCCTCGGAAATTTTCCAAAATGTGCTCTCAGAACCACCAAAAAGGCTTACTATCGAGTCGATTCAAAAAGTTGTAGCTGATTATTTTAAAATTAAAATTGTTGATATCAAGGGAAAGAAGCGGCATAAGGCCTTAACAACACCTCGCCAAATCGCAATGTACCTTTCAAGAAATATGACAAAGGCATCTTTTCCGGAGATTGGCGAAAAATTTGGTGGAAAGGATCATACAACAGTTATGCATGCAGTAAAAAAAGTTCAAAAAGAAATAACAGCAAACTACGAACTTAAATCAAATATCGAATCTCTCGAAAGACAACTGGAACAAATATCCTAAGCTGCAGTTTGATTTAATTTAAAGTTATACACATACACTTGTTGATAGAGGGTGGTTTAGATGGGGGTAATATTGGGAAACAGCATACAACAACTTGCGGATAAAAAATTGACTTCTGCTCATCCCCTTATTTATCCCTTGGCTGTATACTCAATTATGAGCATGCTATACACAGATATTTTTCAGTTATTTTTAAATATTAACAATGAGTTATAGAATTTTTTGCTTTAAAGGAGCATCACCTATTATTACTGCTATTAATCTCTCTAAATGAATATATAAACACATAAGAAACCAAGTTATGTTTGATACTGGATCACAAAACTAAATGGAGAAAAATATATGCAGCTCGTCATAGATAAATCTTTTTTGCAGACAGCCACTTCTAGATTAACTGGAGCCATATCAGAGCGTGGCTTAGCAAATATATTTTTGCAGGCTTCTGACAGAGCAGAAATTTCAGCTTCAGATATGATGTTTTCAGTAGTTAGTTATTTTGATAGCGAAGTCATTCGGAAAGGTCACTGTTTTGTACCAGCAAAGCTATTTTGCGACATTGTAAAAGAACTTCCTAATGGTCAGGTAAAAATATTTACAGACGCAAATTTCATGACTCTTCTAGGGGGAGCATTAGATGAATTTCAAATGAAAATTCCACTCATTGATGAAGTAACGGCGCATGAGCCAGCTAAGTACGCTCCGACGCAAACAAGCACACTAACTACCGATCAATTGAATTATATGATTGAACAGGTGCAGTTTTCTATACAACAAAATTCTACTAGGAACTTTGGAACAGTTGTTAAGTTCCACGCCCCTAAATCGAAGCTTTTGAGAATGGTTGGTTGCGACGGATTTCGTCTATCCTACTGCGAAGTCGCTGGCGAAGAGTTACCAAAGTTTCTAAAAGAAGGCGTGTGTTTATCTAAAAGATGTCTGCAAGAACTAGCAAGGATGGGACACGAGGGTTTTGAGCAGATTAATATTTCGATCTCAGACGATAAAACGACACTCATAGCGCAAGTTCCTGATTATTCTATTTACATGCGCCTTTCGTCTATCGACTATCCAGCATATGAAAAAGTTTTTCCGGAGATCAAAACAGAGGGCGTTAAGTTTTCTCGATCTTATATGCTGGGAGTAGTGCGAAGAGTATTGCTAGCATCTGACAAAAACAACGCGCTGAGCTTTGAATTTGAACCTAATCGACTCACAGTTAAATCGAGAAATATGGGCAAATTTGAGGGAAAAGAAATTATAGCCCTTGAGGATTATAACGGCGGGAATACAGCAATTTCGGTCAATGGAAAATATGTCATAGAAATTTTAAACGCAATGAAGTCAGACGACTTTAAATTATATTTCGTCAACTCAGAAACCCCTGTTCTCATTAAGCCTATTGAGGAACCAAAAAACTGTGATTCTTTACATGTTTTAGTTCCAATTGAGGATAGCGCCCAAGCCTAAAATTCTGTATACTTACGCTTCATTTTAGCCATGTTTTTGAGTACGGCCGAAAGGTATATAAATGTCTGAATCTACACAACAAAAAGAGACTTCGCGCGCGTCGGGGGAATACACAGCGGACAACATCCAAATCCTTGAAGGATTAGAGGCTGTTCGTAAGCGACCGGGTATGTATATAGGCTCGACTTCTATTGATGGTTTGCACCATTTGGTCTACGAAATCGTCGATAATTCTATTGATGAAGCTATGGGCGGCTTTTGTGACGAAATTTTTGTAAACCTAAAAATCGATGGCTCTGTTTTAGTAAAAGATAATGGTCGCGGTATACCTGTTGCGATGCATTCAAAAGAAAAAAAGTCTGCACTTGAAGTTGTGATGACTGTGCTCCATGCAGGTGGAAAGTTTGATGACAAGGCCTTTGCTTTTTCTGGAGGGCTTCATGGTGTCGGAGCTTCGGTTGTAAATGCCCTATCAGAATGGTGTTGGGTAGAGGTGCGTAAAGATGGCAAAGTCCACAAGCAGTCCTATCAGCGTGGTGCAGTTGATGGACCTGTGGAAGTCATAGGTGCAACTGACCAAAATGGTACAACCACCTGCTTTAAACCTGATCCACAAATTTTTCCAGAAACTGGATTTGTTTTTGATGTTTTAGCAAAGCGATTGCGAGAACTTGCCTTTCTAAATCGCGGGGTAAAAATTGTTCTCTGTGACGATGTCACTGATCAAAAAGCGGAATATATTTTTGAAGGAGGCCTTCAATCTTTTTGCGAGTATTTGGTCAAAGGTAGAGCTCCTTTGCACGACAATATTATTTATCTGCATAACATTAAAAAAGATGAGAACGGCAAAATCGAATCAGAGCTAGAATTTGCATTACAATGGACCGACGGTTACACAGAAACAATATATTCTTATGTTAATAATATTAGTACCTTAGAAGGTGGAATGCATTTAACGGCACTTAAAGCCGCTTTGACTAGAGTCGTCAATCAATACGCTGAATCGAGTGGTATGTTAAAAACCTTCAAGGAAGGAATTACCGGCGATGATATACGCGAAGGTTTGACCGGCATCATATCCTGCCGTATTAAAAATCCTGAATTTCAAGGTCAGACAAAAACAAAATTAGGAAATCCAGAAGTTCGCCCATGGGTTGAGTCGGTTGTTGGCGAGTTTTTAACAAATTACTTTGATGAAAATCCAAGTATATTAAAAAAGATTGTCACTAAAATAATTGATGCAGCTCGTGCAAGAATTGCGGCCAAAAAAGCCCGAGAACTTACACGCAGAAAAGGCGCACTTGAATTTGCCGGGCTTCCAGGAAAAATGGCCGACTGCCAAGAAAAAGATCCAGCCTTAAGCGAACTGTTCTTAGTCGAGGGTGATTCTGCGGGTGGATCTGCTAAACAAGCAAGAGATAGAAAATCCCAGGCCGTACTTCCTTTGCGCGGTAAAATTCTCAATGTGGAAAAAGCGCGTTTTGATAAAATGTTAACTTCTCAAGAAATTAAGCTTTTAATCAAAGCTTTGGGAACTGGAATTGGAAGAGAAGATTTTGATATAAGCAAAATTCGTTACCACAAGGTCATATTGATGACGGATGCCGATGTCGATGGTGCACATATCAGAACGCTCATTTTAACTTTCTTTTTCCGACAAATGCCGGAAATCATAGAACGCGGCTATCTCTATATTGCGCAGCCGCCTTTGTTTAAGTACAAAAAAGGAAAATCAGAAAGATATCTCAAGGATGAATCAGAGCTGCAAGATTTTCTTTGCGAAATAGGAATTTCGCAAGTTTCGATCAAAGATTCTAGTGGTCGGCAACTTGATAAATTAATCGTGAATAATCTATTTAAAAGGCTTCAGCGCTATTCACAAATTCTAGCAATGACTTCAAGGAAAAGAAGCCAAGAAATCGTCGAATATTTTATTAAATACCCGACTATTACAGCAGAGCAACTCAATACAGAAGATCAAGCAAAAAATCTAATGGCAGGTATAAAAGATTACTTAAAACTACTGCCAAAAGAAATGCGGGTCTACATTGAATCTGAATTAAAATTCAATAAAGAATACAGCAGCTATCAGCTGATATTTAACACGCGAATTAAAGACAAGCCGCAGCGCACCTTGGTCGACGCAGAGTGGTTAAATTCCCCGGAACTTACCGAAATGCGGCGGGTTTATACGCAAATGCAAGAAATCGCAAGCGTTCCATTTCGCTGTGAATCTCTAGGAACAGATGAAGCAGAAGAAAATAAAAACGCGCATACTATAAACACAGTAGAAGAACTCAGTGAATTTATTACGAGCACAGGCAGAAAAGGTGCTTATATTCAGCGCTATAAAGGTTTGGGTGAAATGAACCCAGACCAACTAGAAGTTACCACGATGGATATTAATAAGCGGACTTTATTGAAGGTCGAAATTTCTGATGCTATTGAGGCGGATATGCTCTTCAGAACTTTAATGGGCGATGACGTAGAACCTCGTCGTGACTTTATTCAACAGAATGCGCTTAAAGTTAAAAACATCGATATCTAGAGCTCGTATTGCTCACCATTAATCTAAAGGACTCTTTATGAGTGGCCAAGAAACAGAAAACATAGTTACGATTCATATTGAACAAGAACTCAAGAATTCATTTCTTGATTATTCGATGAGCGTCATTGTCTCGCGAGCATTGCCAGATGTGAGAGATGGATTGAAGCCAGTTCATCGCCGAATTTTATATGCGATGAACCTTTTGAAAAATTATCATAATCGACCTTATTTAAAATCAGCGCGCATAGTAGGTGATGTTATTGGTCGTTTTCACCCTCACGGTGATGCCTCTGTTTACGAGGCTTTGGTTCGTCTCGCACAGTCGTTTTCTATGCGTTACATGTTAGTTGATGGTCAAGGTAACTTCGGTTCAATCGATGGCGATTCTGCAGCTGCAATGCGTTATACAGAGTCACGTTTACAAGAAATGTCTGAGTTAATGCTGCATGACATTGATAAAGAAACGGTCGACTTTGTCCCTAATTATGACAACAAAGAATTAGAACCGACGGTACTACCTACTAAAATTCCTCAGCTCATTATTAATGGGGCTCAGGGTATTGCAGTTGGAATGGCTACAAACATTCCTCCACACAACCTCAGAGAAGTTGTTGAAGCAATGCAGGCGTTGATTGATGATCCAGACTTAACAATTGCAGATTTAGTAAAATACATAAAAGGCCCAGATTTTCCAACGCGTGGTGTCATTTACGGACGTAGCGGAATTTTGCAAGCATATGCAACTGGACGCGGTTCAATAATGATGCGTGGTGTTGCAGAAGTCGAGGAAGTTAAAAACAGCGGTGGTCGCGAGCGCATTGTTATTACAGAAATTCCATACCAGGTTAATAAAGCAAAATTAATCGAAAAAATAGCCGATTTAGTTCGAGAGAAAAAACTCGAAGGAATAACAGATATTCGCGATGAGTCTGCAAAAGAAGATATCAGAATAGTTATAGATCTTCGTAAAGGCGAAATGGGAGAAATCATTTTAAACAACTTATTTAAAATGACCCCTTTGCAATCGAGTTTTGGCGTAAATTTAGTCGCTCTGACCGGCGGCATACCAAAACTTATGAATCTTAAGCATATTTTAGAGGAATTTTACTTTCATCGTCGTGAAGTTGTGCTGCGATCGACTGCCTTTGATCTAAAAAAAGCCGAAGAAAGAGCCCACATACTTCTTGGTTTAAAAACAGCCGTTGAAAATATTGATGAAGTTGTGAAGCTTATTCGAGCTGCACCAGATACACATCAAGCCCAAGCGGAATTAATCGAACGATTTAAACTTTCTGAAATTCAGGCCAAAGCCATACTCGATATGCGTCTCGCTAGGTTGACGGGTCTTGAGAGAGATAAAATTGTCCAAGAATATAACGAAATTTTAGCTAAAATTGCCGACCTTAATAATATATTAGAAACTCCGGCACGGGTTACTAAGATCATAAAAGCCGATCTTGAGGAAATTAAAGAGCGTTTCGGAGATGAGCGCAAAACCATGATCATTGAGACCGCAGCTGATGATCTCACCATGGAAAAATTAGTTGCTGACGAAGATGTGGCGGTGACAATATCAATGGCAGGTTATGTTAAGCGTACGCCACTAAATGAAATCAACGCGCAAAAACGCGGCGGTAAAGGCCGGAGCGCGATGTTGACGAAAGAAGAAGATGTCGTCAAAGATATTTTTATTAGCAGCAACCATCAAGACTTACTCGTATTTACAAATAAAGCGAAAGTTTATGCTCTAAAAGTCTACCAAATTCCTGAGGCTGGACTGAGATCGCGTGGCAAACATTTTGCTAATTTGATTGAGTTTGACGAAGGCGAAGCGGTCGTTTCAGTATTGCCGGTAAAAGAATACACGCAAGGTTATTCTATCGTTTCGGTTACTAGCAATGGATATATTAAAAAGACGGATTTGCTCGCTTACCAGAAAGTAAGATCGAGCGGCATCATTGGCCTCAAACTCGATGAAGGCGACAATCTTGTATCCTGTGATATTTGTTGCGAGGGCGACAATATTATTATTGCGAGCAAAATGGGAAAAGCAATTCGCTTTAATGCTGGGGATATTCGTGAAATGGGGCGCGCTTCTCGCGGCGTGACCGGTATACGTTTTTCAGAAGAAAATGATTGTGTCATTGGAATGCAGATCGTACGTGGCACCGGGCCCATACTCAGCGTCTGTGAAAATGGCTATGGAAAGCGCACCGAACTAGAAGAGTATCGCCAACAAGGGCGCGGTGGTAAAGGTATTATCACGATTAAAGTTACGGAGCGTAATGGTCCTGTCGTTGGTATCGCTCAGGTATCCGACAGCGACGATGTTATTTTGATGACAACAGAAGGCAAAATTGTTCGAGTGCATGTCAAAGAAATCAGCATGGTCGGCAGAAATACTCAAGGCGTGCGCCTAGTAAATGTTTCTGAAGGTGAAAAAGTGATTAGTTTCTGCGTGGCGAAAGAAGACGATTCCGCTGCTGCGGAGCCTATTTTAGAAGATAGCGACAGCGGTGAATAATCAAGACCTCTTTGCTAAGATTGCTCGTTTAGCTTATTTGGAACTTAGTTCAGAAGAGCTCGAGCTTTACGGAAAGCAAATTTCGCAAATATTAGAACATTTTTCCGAACTCGAGGGCGCGACGGATAACTTGGATGCAACAT
>JAGOVF010000240.1 GCA_018060885.1 Oligoflexales bacterium
GGCGATAGGTGAGCACTACTTCTTCAATATTGGCGCGTTCTGTCGAAAACTTAGTCATCTCATTAGGACTTAGTCCAGGAGCAGCTAAGCGTTCTTCTAATTCAACAAATCTGCGGTCAAGATCGGCAATTTTTTCAAACATACAAGCAAATTGCTTTATATTAACTGTTCATAGAATCTAAGAATTCAGAATTTGATTTTGTCTTTTCGATTCTTTGCAAAAGGAACTCCATCGCATCAACCGTGTTTAATGGCTGCAATAATTTTCGCAAAATCCACATACGATTTAAAACATCTCGCGGTAACAATAAGTCTTCTTTTCTCGTTCCTGATTTGTTGATATCAATTGCTGGATAAACTCGCTTCTCCGCAAGTTTGCGATCAAGGTGCAATTCCATGTTACCTGTACCTTTGAATTCTTCAAAGATAACCTCATCCATGCGCGATCCAGTATCAATCAAAGCTGTTGCGATAATAGTCAAAGAACCGCCTTCCTCGATATTCCGTGCCGCACCAAAAAAGCGTTTAGGCTTATGTAGGGCATTAGAATCAACACCACCAGATAGAATTTTTCCAGAAGGAGGAACTACCGAGTTGTAGGCGCGGGCTAAGCGTGTGATTGAGTCTAACAAAATCACGACGTCTTCTTTATGCTCCACAAGACGCTTAGCTTTTTCGATGACCATCTCGGCTACTTGTACGTGGCGTTGAGCCGGTTCATCAAAAGTTGAACTGATGACTTCGCCTTTTACTGTTCTTTGCATATCCGTAACTTCTTCCGGTCTCTCATCTATCAGCAACACTATCAAGCGAGATTCTGGATGATTCTTTTCAAGTGCATTTGCAATATTTTGTAACAAAATGGTTTTACCAGTTCGAGGTGGTGCAACGATCAAGGAGCGCTGTCCTTTACCAATTGGCGTCAAAAGGTCGATGATTCTAGTCGATACAACTCCATGGTCATATTCGAGTTTGAATTTCTCCATAGGATAGAGGGGCGTCAAGTTATCAAAAATAATTTTGTCAAAAGTTGTTTCAGGACTCGCACCATTCACTTTTTCGACTTTTAACAAAGCAAAATAACGTTCGCTATCTTTGGGAGGCCGAATATGCCCAGAGACCGTGTCACCTGTTCGTAAATTAAAACGGCGGATTTGCGATGGCGATACATAAATATCATCTGGACCTGGTAAATAGTTGTAATCAGGAGCTCGCAAAAAACCAAAGCCATCAGGAAGAGTTTCTAAAACACCGGCACCGTAAATAACTCCACCGCGTTCTGACTGTCCTTGCAAGAGTGCAAATATCAACTCTTGCTTGCGCATACTCGCAGCGCCTTCAATGCCAAACTCCTTTGCTCGGCGATTGAGGTCAGGGATGGGTGTCGTTTTAAGAGCGTTGAGGTTTATTTCTTCTACAGTCACTGTACCGTTAGGTACTCGTCCCTTGCCGTTTGGAGAAACCGCGGCTTCTTCTTGCAGAGGTGGTTGTTGGTGCTGAATTTGTGGAGAATTTTGTTCCATAGTTGTGCCCACTTGTTGGTTGCCAGCAATATCAATTTCATCTTGAGCAATCGCACGAGGCGCTCGAGGAGAAGATTTTCTAGGTTTTTTTTCGTTAGTTTCTGACATGGAAGCTGCCTCACTGTGAAGAATTAAAATATTAAGGTTGGATTAAATGAAAAACGATGGGCTTTACTCTCTATTACTCTCTATGACTCGCTACAACTCTTTACTAAACGTAATAATTTTTTAGGGATGATGCATTGCGGGGTTCGCTGTAACCGCATGAAATCACGGGCGATCTATCTGATAATCCCGTGAAATCTATCCTGAATCAACATCTTTGTCAATAATTTGTCACGGCGGATTTTGAAAATTGTGTCATCAATTCGACTCTTTGTCGATTTTTTAATTCAATATAAGCCTATGAAACCCTACTTGCTTCATAAATTTTTAGCTGAATTCCCATTTAGGACTCCCGCTCAATTTTTTCTGTCTTCTGAAATTACTAGTAATATTAATTATAGGCAATAAATGCACCACAGTTGGAGACCTTAGAGATGTTAAAACGACTTTTTCCAATATTCATATTGAACTTTGCTCTAATAGCAAATTCTCCACAAGCCAGCGCACAAGCAACTGACGAACGCTTTCAGGACCTCTTTGTGACCGCAGGCTATTCTACTGCTTTTGGTGCCGCATTGGGGGCTGCTTTTTTAGCCTTTACCGACGAACCCGCCAGCCAGCTTCGTTATGTCGCTATGGGGGCTTCTTTGGGCTTTATAGGTGGTAGTATTTTAGGAACTTACATTATTTTTTCCCCGATGTTTGTCGCTGAAAAAATAGATGAGCAAGAGCAGTGGGCTTCAAATGCAGCTCGGCCTAATCTCAGTGCGAACTCGAGACCTACTCTAAGTTCAGTTGCAGCTAGAAATACATTCTCAATTGGACCAATTTATGAATATTCAAGTGGAAAGGTGACAGGACTTTCTGGCGGTATTAATTTAGCGATTTTTTAGGCTTTTCAGAGACCTCGTCTTTATGGGTTTTTTCGCCAGTTTGCCAATTTACCCGAAAACCAATTTTGTTCTCCACAACTGAATCAAAAAGTCTTTTGACATGCCAAAACGCCGCGTTCTTTCGCAGGGTTTGTAGGCGATGGCGATCTATCATCACAATAGGCATAAGCCCCCTTAGCGTCGAGCAAGTAAAAGCTTCGTCAAAGCGTGGAATTTCCTCTCGATAAATGACACGTTCCTGGTAAGGTATTGTCGCTAAATGAAACATCTTTATAATATTATTCCGCATGATCCCCGCAAACAAACCTGACTGCAACGCAGGCGTATCAAAACTGTATTGATCTCCCTGACGACTTAGGAAAAAAACATTCGAAGATAAACATTCAGTTAATTCACCTTGCTGATTGTAGCTAAGCACATCGTCAAACTCTTCTTTCTTAGCATTTTCAAGGGCAATTATTTCTGGCAAATAATTATTCGACTTAATCCCACTGCTGCGAGCAGGATTTACTATCGACGAAGTTTTAACCTTTATTCCTTGATTAACATCGTTGATCCTATAAATATCTTCGCTGGCATAAATAATTTTATTAGGTTGCTGCTTCACCCTCGTTAGGCCGAAACCTTGACCACCGCTAATATATATTCTTAGTGCCAC
>JAGOVF010000241.1 GCA_018060885.1 Oligoflexales bacterium
TTTCAAGCTGTTTTCTAACATCTGAAGCAATATTTGCACCATACCTAGCCCAAGCTGTAGTAATTCCTAAACTATGACCTAATGTGACGTCTTTATGTAAATTATCCCCAACCCATAAAACATTTGTCTGAGCACTTACGCTGGTGTCGAGATTATAATCCATTAGAACGGTTTTTAGACCTTTTGTACCTGGTTTTTCATATTCAGGGGGTAAAATTCGAATCCGACCTTTAAAATCGAAATTTTTTTGCCTTAGGTGTTTGATGAGAATTTCTGGACTGACCTTCACTTTGCTTAATTTTTCATCCGTCGGTAATCGAGGATCAGCCAAACCGTAGACTGCGTCAAAATCTTGCAACAGTCCCAGCTTATTTAATTTCCACATTGCGACGTACCTTGGAGCATCTGTCAAAGCTACTATCGAAATATCTGGCCTGTTTTGACGAATTTTTTGCAAGCTGTCATGAACTCCTTCATAAGGCACTAGAAGGCTAGCAGCCACTTTTTTGAAAAAAATGCGTGCAGGTTCTACACAATTATTCAGCATACTGTCTATGTCGTTTCCATAAAACGCTATGACGCTTGGCAACTCTTGTACGACGAAAGGATATTCTATCGTGTGTTCTAAAAATATCTGGCGTGATTCATTTGCCAGCGTTTTATAGTCGCTACCAATAATATTTGCGACTTTTTGTAACATTTGACTGAACGCAGTGACATAATAAGTCACCCAATCAAAGACAGTGTTATCTATATCGGTAACAAGCAATTTAGTAGTTTTATTCGTAGGTTCCATTCATTTTCCCGAAAACTTTTCGCTCAAGGCTCGAATATCATTTAATCGCAATCCTGAGAACTAAAAAACCACTAGGAGACTTAACACGCCACAACCAGTTTATTTTATTTATAAATTTATCTAAATAAGCTACTACAAAATCGTGCTGGATAAGTAAACAGAGCAATCGAGGACAAAAAAGTGGCCATAAATGAACATTTATCTTGGTCAAAACGTCATTTATCTAAGTTAAAATTTGCTCGAATCGTACTACACCCTGTTTTTATCTTTGTATCGTTACAAGTCCTTTTAATATCTTTAATTGTCTTGTGGATTATCTGGTTTTTTGAAAGCCAGCAGGAACTTTCGAAACTCAAATCAGCACTCGGACAAACCTTTCGAGACGATGACTTTTTTGTTGTCGTACTCATTATAGGAATCTCATTTTTAGCTTATATACTTATAGGAACCGCCTTGCTGTTTGCAACTTTGATTAAACAACGACGTTTAAACCGGCAGCAGAATAATTTTCTTTCAAGTGTATCGCACGAGCTGCGATCTCCACTTGCGAGCATACAACTCTCGCTAGACACCATAACAACTCGTCAGTTAGATAAAGACACGCTTTTTAAGCTGATTAATATGATGCAACTCGATAGGCAGCGACTTTCGAAATTGGTAGAACAAATCTTACTATCTGCGAGACTTGAAATAGGCAAGATGCAACTCGAAGAGCATCAAAATGTAAATTTAAACAGCTATTTACTTGAAGTCTGCCTGGAAAGCTCTTACATGGATTCCAATCTTAGTAAGAGATTAAGCATCGATTGTGCTAAAGATGTCGAACTAGTGGTTCCAAAAATTGCTTTGCAATTTATAATTTCAAATCTAATAGAGAACGCAATTAAATATTCCCCTCCCTCCTCCCCAATTCAATTACATGCAGAAATTTCTAAAAGGTGGCTTATACTCACTTTTATAGATCAAGGTTTTGGAATAGATAAAAAGGACCAAAAATTGGTATTTAAAATGTTTCAAAGAGCTGACTCAACACTTAAAAAGGCTATACCCGGCACTGGTCTTGGTTTGTTTATAGTTAAATCGATCACAAAAGCATTGGGAGGAAAAATAACTCTTTTCAGCGCTGGAGTTAATAAAGGATCAACTTTTATTGTCAATATACCCTGTAAATTTGAAGCATAAAAAATGACACAAGCTGTAAATAAAAAAAAAATCTTATTAGTTGAAGATGAACCCAATCTGGCTTTCAATCTCTTATTTAATTTGCAGCAAGAAGGTTATTTAGTCACTGCTTCTACAGATGGCTTACATGCCTTAGAAGTATACAACTCAGAAGGACCTTTCGACCTCATACTTTTAGACGTGATGTTACCGGGAATTAATGGATTTGAAGTCGCAAAAAATATACGCCAAAATGACCAAATAACGGGCATTTTGATGCTAACTGCTAAATCCTCAGAAGAAGATCGTATTCAAGGTTTTACAGTCGGTGTTGATGACTATTTAATTAAGCCATTTTCTTTAGCGGAATTGTTATTGAGAATTCGGCGCATGCTAACGCGAAAAGATTTTTTTGATATTGGTCTAAATAGCGCAAATAGTTTAAACACTTTAGACGCGCTTAATAAAGGGCCAGTTCCAGCTGAAAGTTTTTTCCGAGCTGGACAAATAAAGCTAAATATAAGCTCATTGGAACTCGAAACTCAAAATGGAAAATTTAACATTACAGATCTTGAAGCAAAAATATTAAAAGAATTTCTAAGCCACCCCAATAAAGTCCTTCCTCGTGAATATTTGCTCTCCTACGTCTGGGGTATAAAAGCCCACCTTGAGACTCGCACAGTAGACAATTTTATCGTTCGTTTAAGGCGCTATCTTGAAAAGGATCCCAGCAATCCAGAGCAGTTGGTGAGTATTAGAGGTAAAGGCTACAGGCTAAACATTTAACCGTTGACTGACTGGCCAGTTTTTTCTTGCGTCAATTATGAGAATGGTATAAATATGGAATTACGAAAAAATAGGTTAAGAATAGGAACAGATCCATGAAGCAGACTTCGATACAAGAACTCCCCATATCTTTCACCACTTCTGCAAGTTACGACTTAGGTTTACTTATTTCTAATTGGCTGACAGCCCGACCGCAGCGCAGTCAACGCCTTTTAGCTAGCAGAACCCAAGTTGGGCTTGCGAGTATAAATCGGCTGGTTGCCCCTTTTTTAGGCAACGAAGACGAACGAAATTCTGATATACAGGTACCCGAAGATTCAGCAAAACAGACCAGCAAGGTAAAGAAGTTGCGAGATACGTCTGCAGAAAATAAGGGTATCGGTCTTGATTTAGTACTAAAACTGCTGCCGGAAATTACCAACTATAGTGGAATG
>JAGOVF010000242.1 GCA_018060885.1 Oligoflexales bacterium
ACAAAGAGGCGGGCATGCAGAGTGCCAGGATAGTTCCCTAAGTTAAAAAATGCAAAAAGCACCCAGAACGAGCTTGCAATAAGCGCAAAAACCAGAGCAAGTGGAAAGAATAATCTAAAAGGATCTTTGCATATTTTGTCTATGGCATCTTTGATGGGTAACTCCTTCAAGAAGTTACGACGACATTATTCCCTTTCTCCATAAAGTCAATATGCAAAATAGACCCTAAAAATTAATGTGCTAAATCTTCTAATGGCTGAGACTTGTCCAATTGATCGAGATAAACATAAGAATGATTCCCGATTGTCAGCTTGCCGAAGCCAATTTCTTTAGCAGGAGTTTCAAAAGCCGCGAAATGCATCGAACTTAAGTCACTGTGTCCTTCCATAAAGTTATTCAAAAAACGCGCTTGGTTTTGAGAGCTTTGTATTAAATTTTTGAATTTTGCTTCAAAGTTTTCAACTTTGCTTACGTCTTTGTAGACTGGAGTTTGAAAATCAGCTAACAGTCTTTGGTTTTGAAGGTCGTAGATTGTGACTGAAGTTAATTTAGAAGAACTTGCATTGCCTGCTGATAAACAAATACGCACAGGTTCCAACGCTAAACTGAAACAACTTTGCTCAGCTGCAAAGACAAATTTATGGGAAAAAAATACGCATAGCATTGCGGTAGTCATTAATAATCTTTTCATATAGCCTCCCAGTTGTTAATCTCAATTAAGTCCCTAACACGCTACTTTTTTCATTATCGGATCTTCTTTTTTTTTATGTATAGGCCTTGGGGGTGGATTTTTGGAACCTGATGATTTCAAAGATTTTTTTCTAGAGTCAAAAGAGCTTGGTATATGCATTAAAGATGCAGTTGGATGTGTTTTGCAACAAAATAACACAAACAAGAATACGTGTGGTGACCAAATTGGAAAAATTTGCAGCAAAGGATGTATGTTGCTTTATGCAACAGGAAGCGAAATCACTCCTCTAAACGACACTAAAGTGTTTAGTTCTCAAATAATTGAAGGAAAAACTTGCGATATTGTGATGTTTCATGTTGGTGATCATCTAGTTTCTTTATTGATCGATCAAAAAGAAAAAACTGCGCAGAAACTTGCTTTATTTGATGAGTATAGTCTTACAAAAAGAGAGCGGGAAATACTAAATCATATTCTCTCAGGTAAAAACAATCATGAAATTGCCAAAGAACTTTTTATTTCTCCAGCCACAGTGAAGACCCACATAAATAATATTTACAAAAAAATTCCATTCAAAAAATTATCTTTCTGGCGCCGATCAAGTATAGGCGACCAGCTCATTTAATTCATTGCTACTTTTTGTAAAAAAGTTTTGCTACAATATTAGCCTATTGTGTTCGTGTTTGCAAATGACAGATTCATTTGCAACGTGACGACTTTTTTGGAAGTAGATTCATGAATATTCAGATACGTCGATGGACGAAACGACTTTTTGTCGCGACTTTTTTATTGGGTGGTTTTTTAATTCTTCTACTATTGGCAGTCTATTTCAGCCTGCGATCGCCTCAATTTAATGCCTATATATTACGACAAGCAAAGCCTATTTTGGCTGAGCAGGGTGTCGATCTCAACTTTAAATCAGCGAAGATAGATGTGTTGTCGGGTATCAAAATTGATGAATTGGTATTAAATTACCTGAGTGCCGATAAGTCAAAAGTAAATCTGAAGCTTAAAAAAATCTATATTGAATATGGCCTAGGTGGTTTATTTCGAAAAAAATTGAAAGTCGAAAGCATTCATATTTCCGGCTTGCAGTTGGGTGGTGACTTGGGGGTGAATACTGATGAAGCGCCTTCAGAGGAACCTGTTGACGAGCAAGGTCCACCATTTGATTTGGCTCAATTTTTAGAAAATCCCCCAATAGAAATTGAAGTCGGCCAAGTCCTAGTAGATGACATAAGTGTTAACCTAGAGGTGCAAGCGGGACAGTCGCGTCATAAAATCCTGCTTCCAAGTTTTTTGCTTGATATGAAGGCAAGTTTAAAAAAACAAGAACTGCTTTTTAAATTATTGCTCAATGTTGCAAGTCAAGAAGCACCTTTATCGTTCCAAACAGAAACTACAAATAGTCCGCAAAAATCTGCACTTTCTATACTCCAGTTTTTAAAAACTAATGTTGAATTTTCACTTAAAAGCATAACAACAACTACAGAAACATCAAAGTCAGGTGCGGATCGCGAAACTTCAAAACAAGTGGCATTTGAATTAAATCCAATTGCAATAGAGTGGGCAGCCCGAGACCTGGTCATGACTGCAGAAGACTTAGAGCAAAAACTTATAAGTATCATAAAAATTCCCAAGCTGCACTTTACGAGCAATTGGCTCATGTCTGGAAAGGTTCCTGACTTATCTGCAGCAGAACCAATGGCAAATATATTTCCAGTTCATATCAAAGGGGATAAAAAATTCACAATTCCCAAAATAGAAGTCTACTCGCAGGCAGCAGACCTAAAACAAGATTTGCTCAGTTCATTGGAACTTAATGGTGATATTGATTTCACTTTAAACTCCTTAGAGGATATGCAGCAAAATACGATTCGGGCTTTTGCACTTAATGTCAATCTGCCGAATACAGAAGTCAAACAGTTTCAAGCTGCGAAATTAGTCCAGAAGATCTCAAATGAGCTTCTTAAGCTAAAAGTACGTGGGAGCAAAACCGAAGTTTATAATTTTGATATCGATGTTTTATTAGCAGGCCTGCAAATGCCGAGTCTTTTGCAGAAGAAATTACAAGTGAGTCTGCTACAAAATATCGCTTTGCAGCCGGATTTTCGTCAGCTTACTCTTCAACAAAATCTGTCGCTCAATCAGAAGAAAATGATGAGTTTAAATCATGTTATTCACGATGAGCCAAAATCGCTACAAGTCGAGCAAAAAATAGATTTTAATGTCGATCGCTCTTTAGAAGCCATCATTAAAAACCTGAAAGTTTTTACGCAACTAGGTGATTGGAGCGGTGTATTAAAGTTGTCCACCAAGGTTCCGCATTCGCAAGCTTCCTTTTTAGCTGTGGATTTCAGTAAACTCAGCGAACATGCAATTAAGTCTTTACTGCAATTGCAGTTACAACAAACACGTCGCCCCGTAAAAGTTGCGGGCGCGCCAGGAGTTTTGCTCGATTTAGTAAAACCGCTAAATGTAAATGC
>JAGOVF010000013.1 GCA_018060885.1 Oligoflexales bacterium
AAAATTACGTTCATTTTTTAAATACTATTCAACAGAAATACTCGAATCAGAGTGGAGTAAAATGGCATCATGATTAATAAAGTAACATTGATTGGGAGTAACACTTATTTATGGATCAAAACGATAAAAAGATTAATCCCTTCGTTTTATTGCTTACTTTAATAGCAAGTCTCGCTCTTAGCGCACTTTTTTTATTTTTGGCAAAAAATCAACAAAGTGAAAATAATCTAAAAGAGCAAGTAGACAAGAGTTATGAAAATAATTTTTTTTATTTCCAAGCAAGTCCAGCGAAACAAAAAATAGAAGCTCGTATAAATACAATTAAAGGCGGCCAAACCCTTGTCGAATTATTGAAGGGACGATGGAGTTTGGTTTTTTTCGGTTATACTTTCTGTCCAGATATTTGTCCATTGAGCATGAAAATAACGGCAGATCTCTTGAAGCAGATGAACAGCGAACATCCAGAATACCCTTTACAAGTCCTGTTTATATCTGTCGATCCAGAGAGAGATAGCAGGGAAAAATTAGATAAATTCAGCGCAAGCTTTAAAACCTCTGGACTCTATGCCTACACGAGTAGTGAGCAAGAATTAAAAAAAATAATGAACGCTTTGCAAACAAATTATTTTTATGAAAAAAAGTCTAGTACGGACGAAAATTACGCTGTACAGCATCCTTCAGGTTTTTATTTATTTTCTCCACAAAGTGAATATATGGGACGTTTTACTGGAACTAATCAAAGTGGGCAGATTAAAAAAGAACTCCTAGATTTTTTAAGTGATACTGATTATCCAAGCGTTGCTAAACTGCAAGTAGAGCTAGATTCTGAGGCCGCGATGGGTGTGGGGTATTTTGAAATTCAGGGCTCAAAGCAACGTGATTATACCTTAAAGAAAGTTAGTATTGAAAGTCGATCGGACTCAGTGGTCGAAATGCATGAATCGCTAGAAGTCGATGGCATGCATAAAATGCAGGAGTTGCCTGAGCTTAAAATCTCTAAATCAAGCCAACAAGTTTTTGCGCCAGGCGGCAAACATCTAATGCTTATGAATTTGAACGCGACAGAACTATCCAACACTGAATTAGCCTTAAAATTCGAATTCTCTGATGGATTAAGTTTGAGTTATCGAGCTCGAATTATCACTCGCTAATGTAATCTTGATATGGTCTGACGCGCCAATTATTTTTTTCTAAGAGAGCTAGAACACCTTCCGGTCCACCTAAATGCCCGGCACCGAACGCGAAAAAGCAGCTTTTTTTAACATTGTTGAGGCACTTTTCGATTTCTGCTATCCATGCGCGGTTTCTTTTAATAACTAATTCTTCTAGCCACTTTTCACTCTTTTCAAAACCTTTATATTCAAGTTCAAAGCTTTGATAAATTTTTTCAATGTTTTGGCTTTTGTAAATTTCAATTAATTTTCCAAGGTGATCATCAAATTCGACTTTGCTATTGATTAGCTCACTTAAATCGTCAATTGTTATTAAGCCACTCATTAAGCCCAGCTGAAAATCTTGAGTTTCAAGAAAACCGAGTACTTTGTTCTGAACAAGGGCTTCTTCATAAACAAAAGCATCGATACTCTTTTCGTATTCGCTTGAACTTTTATTTTTAGACTTTTGCTGTAAGCCTTTTTGCATGAGAGCCATAAAAACTGCTATTGGTCGCATTTTATTTAGACTTTGTGACGGCATCTCAGCAAGCTGCTTCTTAAGGAGCAACCAATCTTCAACTTTTAACTTCTCTTCGAGAGTTTCTTTGCCGCTATAAAAAAGCGTCGACATTTGTTTGTCATTTATTTTTTGCGAAAGATCGATCTCAAAATAAATTGTATCCGCCTTTTTAATTCCGGATATGACTTCTTGATAAAGCTGAGGATCTAAATCTTTTTTTGGATCAACACCACCATGGATGGTGCCAAATAAAATAACATTCGATTCTGAATTTGATGGCTTATTGCTTGCAACCTTCCACAAAAGCGAAGAGGCGTAAAGCTTTGCATTTGATTTGGCGCTTGAACTGCTCTTCTCGACTTCTATGAAATTCGAAGTTGTTGTACAAACTGGCAGTAATAAAAATAGAATTAAAAGAATAAGATTTTTTTTTTGCACTTTTAGATTCACTGTAAATTAAAGACCGACTTCTTGCAGCTTGGCAAGCGCCTCTTTTTGCATAGCATCCAGTTGCGTCGGGATTTTAATACTGATAATTGCGTAAAGATCTCCACGTTGAGTTGATCCAATTTTTGTTGGGAAACCAAGACCGCTCAAACGTATCTTTTTCCCTGGGCCCATAGCAGCCGGAACTTTTATTTTTTTCGAACCTTGGGGAGTCTCAATATCAGCGCTACAACCCAACAAGGAATCAGAAAAGCGCAGAGACAAATCCATTTCGATATCATTATTGTCTAAGCGACGAAAATAAGGGTGTTCACTTATATTGAGTTTAACAAATAAGTCTCCAGGAGCTAAACCTGGAACTTGCGCTCCCTTACCAGGCACTCGCAACTTGCTGCCAGATTTTACTCCAGCAGGAATTTTTAAGCGAAAGTCTCTGCGAGATCCGTCGCTCAAACTCACTTGAATTTGGCGTTCGCCTCCATTGTATGCTTCCATAAACCCAATGGTTTGTTCAATTTCAATATCTTGAGATTTCGCTGCTTGACGGCTGCCGCCTCCAGCGAAGGGGTTGCCACCACCCTGCCCACCTGCAAATGAACCAAAAATTTTGCTAAAGAAATCGTTGCCACCGCCTCCGCCGCCTGCAAAATCAAAGTCCTGAAAAATTGAGCTAAAATCTGTGCCTCGAAATATGTCATCAGAGCTATAGTTTTGGTGAAACTGAGTATGTCCAAAGGCATCGTATTGCTTTTTCTTGTCCTTATCGGACAGGACGGCATAAGCTTCGCTAATTTCCTTGAATTTTTGCTCCGCTTCCGGCTTGTCTTTATTGCGATCTGGATGATACTTGAGTGCAAGCTTACGATAGGCTTTTTTAATTTCATCGTCGCTAGCGGTTTTAGCAACACCTAGAGTTTCGTAGTAGCTTTTTGCCATAAATTTGACCTTTAAAAATGTGAAGCGCTAGGGAAGTTAATGCTTTACAAGCTAAAGTCAAGAGGGTGCCAAAACGATTTTTGCTGTAAATGCGGACGCATCTGGATCAATTTATTAGCCATTCGAGAAATACTGCCTTCTTTGTTAAAGTCTTGAACCTTATCCAAGCTAATCCATTGTAACTGTTCTGATTCATGATTTTTTTTAATGTCGTTGCGAGCATCCGCGCGGAATAAAAAGCGCACATCATAGTGTTTATGCGCAGGTACACCCTGGGTTTCTGGTATGTCGTGAATATCAAGGTCAAAAACCTCATAGCTTGCTCGGCCGAAAATGTTAAATTGATTCAGGCCGACTTCTTCGTAAACCTCATTGGCCGCTACATTCAGCAGATTCACTTCACCATCTGCATGCCCACCGGGTTGTAGCCATTTTTTTAATTTACGATGTAACAATAATAAAACTGAATCAAACTCATTATTCGTAATAAACGCCGACGCTGTCAAATGCCCTGCCAAGTTTGATCGCTCTAAGCAAAGTGGATTTGCCGATATAAAATTTTCAAAACCGCTGTAACTTCGTTCAGCTTGCTTCTGCAAGTCTTGAGGAAAATTGAATTTGATATCACGAATGAAATCGAGATGCAGATTGACCGCTGGAAAATTCTTCGTAAAAAAAGTCATTTAATTTCCAAGTTGCTGAGCTTAACAAAAAAAGCCACAATGTTTAGCCTAGTCGTATTAATTTGAATTACAGAAATTATTACAAATAATTATTTTTTTGAATAGTGGGATTTGTGGGACAGCGCTTTCAACATTGGATCACACAAAGTGATATTCAGCCTCAGACTCTAAATGAAGTAAAAAAGCTTATATACAGCAACAGACAATTTGAAGAAATACAGCACCTTGAGTATGGAGACTATGGACTTGTAGAAGTTGAGCTGGCGATTTTAAATGCTATAAAATTGAACAAGCGCATAGCGCTTTACGCCGATTATGATGTCGATGGGACAATGAGTTGTGTTTCCTGGATTTGGTTTTTTCGTGCTATCGGTTTCAATAATTACACCCACTACATCCCTTGTCGTTTTAAAGAAGGATATGGAGTCAATCTACAAGCTATACGCCATTTAATTGATAGCGAATC
Organism: Oligoflexales bacterium; assembly: GCA_018060885.1. Lineage (GTDB taxonomy): Bacteria > Bdellovibrionota_B > Oligoflexia > Oligoflexales > JAGOVF01 > JAGOVF01. The sequence goes on from JAGOVF010000013.1 coordinate 4,207, forward strand.
TGCCGAACTTATTATTACAATGGACACCGGCATAACCGCCAATGAAGAAGCGGCGCTGTGCAAAGAAAGAGGCGTGCAGTTTATTTGTACGGATCATCATAAGATTCAAAAAGAAAAAATGCCAGATTGCCTAGTTCTAAATCCCAAACAACATCCAGATCCAGACTTTCAAGAATTATGCGGATGTGGAATTACCTTTGTGTTGCTGCGTCGATTGGCCAAACATTTTAATGTTGCTCATAGTTTGTGGAACGATCTATTGGCCTTAGCCGGTATGGCAACCATATGTGATGTTGTGCCTTTGAATAAGGTCAATCACAAATTAGCAAAATTAGGTGTTGCGGCGCTTTATCGCTCAGAGAGACCAGTGCTACAGAAACTTCTCAAATCAGTCAATGCACAGCAAGAACTCGATGAGCGAGATGTGGGGTTTCGCTTGGGTCCCCGCATCAATGCCGTAGGGCGACTTGAACACGCGGATAAAATAATTGGCGCTTTCTTAAATGAAGAACCTGATCAGCTTATTCATTTTATGAATGTCTGTAATGATCGTCGCAAAGTTATCCAGCAAGATATTTATATAGATGCTCGCAAACAAGCTGAACAACTCGCGTCTTCACCTATTCTTTTCATCGGAGGAGATTGGCATCCAGGAGTTGTCGGCATCGTTGCAAGTCGATTGGCAGAAGAGTTTTGGCGGCCGGTTTGGCTTTTTAACCGCAGTGAGAGTATTTGCAAAGGTTCGGCACGGTCGATTTCTGGCTTTGATGTCACTGAGGCTATGAGTCAATGTGCTGAGCTTTTTATAAAATTCGGCGGTCATAGCGCTGCGGGTGGTTTTAGTTTTTCTGTTGAACAAGAAGCTGAATTGCGCTCGAGACTCACTTCTTACTGTGAGAGAATTAAGTCTAGCCAGCCGGCTTTATGGGAAAGCAAAATAACCCTTGATTGTCAACTTCCGCCAACTTTGTTAAATCTCGATTTGACTTATCAATTGGATTTATTAAAACCTTTCGGGATGGGTTTTGCAGAACCACGCTTTCAACTTTCGTTAAAAATTGCAAAAATCGACTTTCTAAAAGATAAAAACAGCGGTCGACCAAAACACACTATTATCCACGTTGAATGCCACAATAGACGCGAGCGCATTATTTTTTTCAATCAAGTAATTGAGGAGCTTCAAGGACATGCGCAAGCGTGTTTCATTGTAACCCTTGGGCGCAATCAATTTCGCGGCGAAACTCAGCTTCAGCTTTTAGGTGTTGACTATAGTTTAATGCATTAAAAAGGGTGAAACAATTAGCGGCAGCAAAATTAAAAACCAAAAAAACAGAACCCGTCTGGTTCTTTTAGTTGAAGACGATGCCGGCGAAAGACAAAGGTACGTCGGTTTTTTGCAAAACCTCGGTTATAAATGTGTCGCATGCTGCGATGAAAAAGAAGCGCAGTATCATTTAGAAATGCATGCCTTCGATCTATTAATCAGTGATTTGCATTTAGATGCTGTGCAGGGTGCTGGGGCTGGTTTGGAATTAATTCGGCTTGCGAGCGATATCTATCCAGCGCTCGTAATAGTTGCCATCTCTATGGATTTTGACCAAAAAGTTTGTGAGCAAGCACGGAAAAATGGCGCCTTACAATTTTTGCGCAAGCCGATCGAGCATCCTTCAGAGCTCGCAGCTGCAATAGATTTGGCAATTGAACACAAACGACTTTTGCTGGCACATAGGTCTTCTAACAAACAAAAAAATGTAAATAAAATTTTCGATCGTTATCCCTTTGGAGTGATCTTAACCCCGCATGAAGAACAAATGACCAATGTTCTTGCGACGAGACCGGACGTCAATCTTATACTAATGGGAGAAACAGGCACGGGCAAAGGACAAATCGCTGAGGTCTTGCACAAAAAAAGACTTCTAAAAGGTAAAGTCGTTCCCTTTGTTGCGGTGAATTGTGCAACTTTACGTCCGGAAATGATGGCTTCTCTGATGTTCGGTCACCGGCGCGGATCTTTTACGGGAGCAAGTGAAAACACCATTGGATTCATCGGCGAAGCTGATGGAGGAATTTTATTTTTAGATGAAGTGCATACGCTCTCCCTTGAGAGTCAACAAATGCTTTTACGGGTCTTAGACGATGGTTCCTATCAGCGCTTAGGTGAGACACATTCTTTACAGTCAGAATTTCAACTCATCGTGGCAAGCAACAAGAATTTAAATGATCTTGTGGAAAGCCGCAGTTTTTTATTGGATTTGTATATGCGCTTAGGTGGGTTTAAGCTTAATCTTTTACCTTTACGCGCTAGATTAGACGAAATGGATCAATTTATTGATCTATTCTTCGCTCTTCATAATCGCGAGTTAACGGAAAGCCTTAAAAGGGAACTTGCTAAAAAATGCCGTGAATACTATTGGCAAGGTAATATTCGCCAGCTTTTCTATCAATTAAAATATTATTTGCTTCTATGTGATCTGCAAGGAAGTGTTTTGAGCTTGGACTCTTTTCCACAAGAGAAGAGTATGTTCGCGCCAGATTTGAATATCCCTAAAAGGAACAAAGATGGGATAGTCAGCATTGAGAAATCTTCTGAATATTTAAATTCTAATAAAGATATGCAAGAAATTGTGAAAGCTTGGAATGATTCTGATATGAGTTTAAATGATTTTGTTTGTGTCAGTGAAAAGAGTTATCTTGCAAAAATCTTAAAGAAGCATAGAAAAATAAATGATGCCGTGAGCGCTTTGGGTATTAGTAGAAGTACTCTTGCTGAGAAACGCAAAAAATTTGCGCTGTGAAATGACAAATCGGCAGTTTGATAATTAGAATTTTGAAGCCAATCAACTATATTTAGATAGTTTTAACTATGAATAGAGACCTATTATGAATGCACATAATTTTTCAATAAACTCCTCGGGAGTAAACAGCAAATGGCTCGTACCATTTACCCACGGAGTTTTGAGCTGCAATTTTACATTTTCATCTTTTGTGATTTCTAGGCGTTTGTTTGACAAAGGTCCTCGGGATATATAGCGAATAAGCTTTTCCAAGCCTCTGCGATTGTGAGTATTGATATGGGTATTGGCATGGAGCGAGAAGCCATTTATTGAGTAGCATCGCTTTCCCTTTACTAGCGGTGTTTCTTCTCCATAACCGAACCCCGATCCAATACGGGTGACATATTTTCCAGCGTTAGGGCCGAATGCTATGCGTCCAGCCAGGGAACTGGCTGTAGCTTGATTAATGGATTCATAATCTTTGTATATATTATCAACTTCTGGATTCGATACGATGTCTCCATCTTTATCGAGGTTGCCTTTCCTTTTTAAGTAAGCCATGACCTTATAGCTCATTTGTTTTATCAACCTTGCAAGCTCTTCATCGGAGATGGGTTCCGCTTTGCGGAAAACCACTTTTTCGGTCTTCCTGAGCGAACGCGAAGGATCGATATAGACGCCATCCTCGCATAATATGTGGAGGTGAGGATTGAGATTAAGTGCTGATCCGAAGCGCTGAGTGAAGCTGATCGTGCCGGGCTTTGCATCTTTGCAGCTGGCCTTTGATATGTAGTACTGATTTATTTCTTTTATGATTATGCTGTGCAGCTTGCTATAAAGTTTTTTATTGGTATTGAACCAGTAACGCAGAGGAATAGGAAAGCTGACGACGAATTGCCTATATGGGATATAGGGGAGAACATTATCGACGAGATTTGCCGCAGTCTCAGTCATGCGCTTTCCTGCGCAGCTCGGACAAAAGCAGCGTTTCTTGCATGAAAAAGCGACAGTTTAGCCAATTAAATCTACTTTTTTCTAGTCTTTTTAGCCAAAGAGCAAAACCACTTTTGTCCCAGTACAATATTTTTATTCGATTGCAGGCCTTATTTGTAAATACAAATAACTGAGAATCAAAAAGATACAAATGAAGATGCTGTTCCACAAGCAAAGATATACCATTAATTCCAACTCGCATGTCGACAAAATCTTTACATAAGAAAATCTGAGAAAATTTACTAATACTTTTCATAATTGCTGGTATCGAATAATTGCTAAGGTATATTTTGCCAGCAAGCTTGGATCGATTTCATATTTTGTCTTGTAAACCTGTTTTATTTCTATCGGAATAAATTTCGGAGTTATTGCTTTTTTCTTTACCTCTAAGGAATAACCCAAACGTTTATGCCAATGATAGGCTCGCTTAATTGATAAATTATTTTTTCGACAAAAATCAGCGATTGTTAAGCCGCTTAATTTTAAGTCTGCAAAAACCTGATGCCAATAATCAATACGCTTTTTATTTATCTTTTGGTTCATTTTATTTCTCCTCAAGGTGTGAAGAGAACTCTATCATCAAAAAAAACTAATTAAAGAATGTGGATTGTATAGCGCTTACAGAGCAACTGTCAGATTATGTCTAAACTTAAAAAAAATTTACACACATGGCAAGCTGGCATTGGCTCGCGAAAATTCATCACAAGCAGCGAAACGTAATGAAATTTAATCATAAAATATTGCTACCGAAATTAAAGGTTCTCAATAATTACCTGCTGAATAGCAAATAAATATTTCTTGGGGCCCGGGCCTGAGGGGGGCTCTAGGAATTGTTGTTTCCAAAATTATTTTCGATCGATATACTATAACTAGTTGATAATCGTCCATTATGATAATATGCAACGCTGCTTCAGCGGATCTGAACTCTGTCGCCACAATACAATAAAATTACTTAAATTTATCAATTTTTTCTTCAACAGTCCTAAAGAATTAGGATTTTATGACGATCCAAGTCTGAGTAGGGCATAGCAAAAAAACTGCCTACTAAGTTTGAATCAAGGGAAAATCTTAAGAGCAATTATTTTCAACGGATTTTTTTTATGGGCACGCGATTCTTTTTCATTTGATAAGTCAAATATATTGAGAAAAGTGCCAAGTTAGAAGAGGGAGCTCAAAAAGTGAAGATACTTAGAAATTTAATTGATATATTTCCCATCGCACAAAGTTTAGTTCTCTTCTCAACCACTATTTACGTGTTTTTGAACTTTGCAAATTTTTCTGCTGTAGAAGTGAGCTTTTTTGTTGTTCTTACCGCTGTGCTCCAATATCGAGAAAGTTGGATAACTCACCACCATTCTCATCTGCCCTTTTTTCGAAGTGAAAAATTAAATTTTCTATATAATTGCATTACAAGTATCAATACCGGGATTCCGATGTCTTGGTACAAGTTTTATCACTACACACATCATGAAAACAATGTGTTTGCGGCCCAACCCGATGAACAATTTGGTGATGATTTGTATACGTCGTTTGGTTTTAATACAAAGGACATAAAGTTACCAAATGCCGATATTTGGCGCAATAGCAGCTATTTGAAAAAAATATGGTTAATCGCAATACATAGCGTCGTGTCAGTTTCAAATGCTATATTTAATTCATTGGGAATTCAGCATTTGCTGGGCTTCTTCTTCTACAAACTATTCACTTGCGAATGGGATAAAAAATTCGGCGAAAGAATTAATCTACCTGAAGGCTATTCGTTTCAACGCCATCACAATGAGCCCCCTTTTATAAAAATGCGTTACGAAGGCAAATTTATACCTGATTTTGTTGTGTCGACATTGAGGCCGGGAGCAACGGCAAGAATTCGTGCGAAATTTAGAAATCGCGAGTTTTCTATTTTTGTCCAAGATTTTGCAATTTTTCTTTTTTGGAGCGGACTTGCTATATTTAATTTTAAAGCATTACTGTTCTATATACTACCTGTTCGTTTGATTGTAGATGTAATACTTGCGTTAGACGAAATGGGAAATCATTTGGGATGTGATACGTGTTCTGAGAAAGCAAATAGCATGAGTTGCTATAATCCTATTTTTAATTGGTTAACATATAATGGTGGATTGCATATGGAGCATCACTATATATACGGGCTTCACTGGTCAAAACTGCAATCTATCACGCCAAAGCTACCACCTAAGGATGAAAGATCAATCGCTATTGGGGCTTTGTCTCTAGCACCGCTGTTTTATAAAACCCCAAGAAAAAGGTTAAGCGCTCATGGATATTTTAAAATTCAACCGAATACCAAAATCTCTTTAGTAGAAGTAGATGAAATGGTAAAGAGCCGCTTTATTGGGGTAAAAGTACAAACAATTGATCGAGGGTCCTTGGATTATTTTCTTGAATTCGATGCCATCGATGATGAAATAGATATTAAGTTTTTGCCACTTATTAAAGAATTATGCGCAATGAAGACTTCTTATTATGTACCACACATGCTGGCATTGTTTCCTGAAGGACACCATGATGAAGTCTTGGAATTTTTAGAGACTTCAGTCAGAGCAAAAATTCTTGTTGTAGACCATCCTCACAAGAAATTAAAACATGAGACACCGCAAGCCGCTTAAACATTTGAGTAGTTCGAAGAAATTGTTTAGAGGTATTGCATCGATTGGTACTCCCGACTCCTGGACTCTCACTTAACCCAGAATCAAACGAATGGCATGTTTGTGGGTATAATGGCAAGTTGTACGTATGCGCTCTACAATCCACATTCTTTAATTAGATTTTTTGATGATAGAGTTCTCTTCACACCTTGAGGAGAAATAAAATGAATCAAAATAAAAATCGAAATCGTATTGACTATTGGCATCAGGTTTTTGCAGACTTGAAATCAAGCGGTTTAACAATCGCGGATTTTTGTCGAAAAAATAATTTATCAAGTAAGCGAGCCTATCATTGGCATAAACGTTTGGGTTATTCCCTAGAGGTAAAGAAAAAAGCAATAACTCCGAAATTTATTCCGATAGAAATAAAACAGGTTTACAAGACAAAATTTGAAATCGATCCAGGCTTGCTGGCAAAATACACCTTAGCAATTATTCGTAAGCGATCCACAATCCACATTCTTCAATTAGCTTTTTTTCCTGCTATTGTTCTCTTCACACCTTGAGGAGAAATAATATGAATCAAAATAAAAATCAAAATCGCATTGATTATTGGCATCAGGTTTTTGCAGACTTGAAATCAAGCGGTTTAACAATCGCTGATTTTTGTCGAAAAAACAGCTTATCAAGTAAGCAAGTCTATCATTGGCACAAGCGCTTGGGGTATTCGCCAGAAGTAAAGAAAAAAGCAATAATTCCGAAATTTATTCCGGTAGAAATAAAACAAGTTCATAAGGCAAAATTTGAAATCGATCCAAGCTGGCTGGCACAATATACCTTAGCAATTATTCGAGACCAGCAGTCATGAAAAGTATTAGTGAATTTTCTCAGATTTTCTTATGCAAAGATTTTGTCGATATGCGACTTGGAATAAATGGTTTATCATTGCTAGTAGAGCAGCAGCTTCATTTGTCGCCATTTAATTCTCAGTTGTTTGTATTTACAAATAAGGCCTGCAATCGAATTAAAATATTGTACTGGGACAAAAGTGGTTTTGCTCTTTGGCTAAAAAGGCTAGAAAAAAGTAGATTTAAATGGCTGAGCCAAAGCGATGAAAGTGCAATTAAAATAGACTCGATACAACTTCAATTATTATTAGACGGCATCGATTTATCGAAGCTAAAACCACACAAAAACTTGTTTTATAAAACCATTTTATAGCAGACATTTTCGAATATATTCAGTAGTGTTTCACTATGATTATTGATATTAAAAATTTGCCCAATGACACTGAGTCACTTCAAGATCTACTTCGCAAACAAAATAGCTATGTTTCTCATTTAGAAGAACAAATTAAACTACTACTTCTTAAGCGTTATGGCTCAAGAGCTGAGTATATTCCGATTGGACAAAGGTCCTTATTTGATGAAGCAGAATTGGCAAGGCTTAATCAAAATTCAGAAATCAGCTCTACGGATAATCCTGAAAACACTTCTAGCTCAACTACAATAGTGCCAGAGCATGAGCGTAAAAAACGAGCTCGTAAATCTCTACCTGAAGCGTTAGAACGAGTGAAGCTTTATCATAGCCTTTCTCTCGAAGAACGCACCTGCCAAACGCATGCTTGTGAAATGAAAGAAATGGGATTTGAAGTCAGCGAGCAGCTCGATATTGTCCCTGCTGTTATAAGAGTCCTGCAACATAATCGTCATAAGTACACATGTCCAAAATGCACCGGTCATATCAAGGTAGCTCCGCTGCCTGCGCAGATGATTCCTAAAAGCATGGCTTCATCTGGTTTATTAGCACACGTCGCAGTCTGTAAATATGAAGACAGTCTACCCCTTTATCGTCAAGAAAGTATTTTAGAGCGCAGTGGAATAGAATTGGGAAGAAATACACTTTCTCGCTGGATGATACAATGTGGTGAGCAGCTAACCCCAATGATTAATCTCATGCGCGACGAGTTACTTAGCTCACAATATGTCCAATGCGACGAAACAACTATCCAAGTATTAAAAGAAAAAGATAGAGCTGCTGAAACTAAATCTTACATGTGGGCAATGGCAAGTATGTCATCCGAGAAGCCAATTGTACTTTATGAATATCGCGCTTCTAGAAGTGCAGATACTGCATATAATCTTCTGCAAGGTTTCAAAGGTTTTTTACAAACCGATGGTTTTGCTGGATACAACAAAATTGCTTCGAGCGCCGAGATTAGTCATTTAGGCTGCTGGGCGCATGCAAGAAGAAAGTTTTTCGAAGCTGTTAAAGGAGCTCCTAAAAATAGTAAAGACGGAGTTTCGAAAAAAATATTAAGCTTGATTCAAATGCTTTATAAAATTGAGCGCGATTTTTCGGAATCGAACTCAGAAATACGTCTACAAGCACGACAAGAAAAAGCTCTTCCAATTTTAGAAGAAATTAAAAAAATACTTTATGATAATCTAGCCGATATCCCACCGAAATCCTTAACTGGCAAGGCTATTCATTATACGCTTTCAGAATGGAATAAACTGACCATCTATATCAAAGATGGAAATTTAAAGATCGATAACAACTTTATTGAAAATAAGATCAGACCATTTTGTATCGGTCGCAAAAATTGGCTATTTGCAGATACTCCAGCAGGCGCAGATGCAAGTGCTGCCATATACAGTATAATCATCACCGCTAAAGCTAATGGCATTGATACGTATTCATATTTGCGTTTTTTATTTGAAAGAATGCCATCTGCAAAAACTGCAGAAGAATACGAGCAGCTTCTACCTTGGAATTTTAAAAAAAGTTTTCATTAAACATCAGATTAAAATACATCTCTAGAAAAAATTACCTAGTCTGAATTGACTCAAGAAAGATATTGAGTTTTGGCCAAAATTCGCGCGGGTTTATTGAACGTATTGAATGTGAAATATTTGCCTAGACAATGTGTTTCGTGGAGCGCTTACAATTATTCGAGACCAGCAATCATGAAAAGTATTAGTGAATTTTCTCAGATTTTCTTATGCAAAGACTTTGTCGACATGCGAGTTGGAATTAATGGTTTTTCTTCGCTTGTAGAACAGCATCTTCATTTGTATCTTTTTGATTCTCAGTTATTTGTATTTACAAATAAGGCCTGCAATCGAGAGTGTAGGAATTTCAACGCCATTTTATAGCTAGTCAATATCCTACGATTTTTCCGTCAACTCCCATCTTTCGCCTTTTTTTTCTGGTATTTCTATTTTTTTCAAGCCCTGACTAGCAATTGAGGCCATTCAGATATGTATTTCGTATGAAATCCTTATTTTTGACGAAAAGATTCCTATTCCAGAACCCTACACTTTTATTTCTGGCATTATATTAGTGGGTTTGAGTGAATTCCAACTCCTGCTGTATGTATTGAGGAGGTGCTCGCTGAGGTGGATCTAAGTTAATCCCGACATGGTCGAGGTAGCATTTTACTGATTCGGGGCTCATTACTGAACACACCGGTTTAAGCTCGCCGCCACACTTGGTGCATTTCAGTACATCTAGTTTAAATACACGAGCCAGCATTTTTCCCAGCGCATGTTTTTATATTTCTTGATTCCATCTTCATCAAAGTCGAAGCCTGACTTCTGCTTTTAAAGGTGAGTTCGGTGCAAACACTCCGCCCCATCTTACTAGGTGTGTTTTGGGTGGCGTTATTAATGCACATAATTTTTCAATAAACTCCTCGGGAGTAAACAGCAAATGGCTCGTACCATTTGCCCACGGAGTTTTGAGCTGCAATTTTACAGTTTCATCTTTGGTGATTTCGAGACGCTTGTTTGACAGAGGTCCCCGGGAGATGTAGCGGATGAGTTTTTCTAGTCCTTGGCGATTGTGAGTATTGATATGGGTATTGGCATGGAGCGAAAAGCCATTAATGCTATAGCATCGCTTTCCTTTTGCTAAAGGTATTTCCTCTCCATAGCCAAAACCTGAACCAATGCGTGTGACATATTTTCCAGCATTTGGGCCGAAAGCTATGCGTCCCGCCAGGGGGCTGGCTGTAGCTTGATTAATGGATTCATAATCTTTGTATATATTATCAACTTCTGGATTCGATACGATGTCTCCATCTTTATCGAGGTTGCCTTTCCTTTTTAAGATTGAGAGCTGATCCAAACCTTTGAGTAAAGCTGATGCTGCCGGGTTTCGCATCTTTGCAGCTGGCCTTTGATATGTAGTACTGATTTATTTCTTTTATGATTATGCTGTGCAGCTTGCTATAAAGTTTTTTATTGGTATTGAGCCAGTAACGCAGAGGGATGGGAAAGCTGACGACGAATTGCCTATATGGGATATAGGGGAGAACATTATCGACGAGGTGTGCCGCAGTCTCAGTCATGCGCTTTCCTGCGCAGCTCGGACAAAAGCCGCGTTTCTTGCATGAAAAAGCGACAATAAGATCATCCTGACAAGCTAGGCATTTTAATCTAAAAAACCCGTACGCAAAAAACCCGTACGCATGAATGCCACACTTAAGATAGGCATCAAACTCCTGGAGCACATAGCCTGGTAAGGGCCTAGCTTCTGATTCTCGGTTTGCAATGAAGGTATCAAGATGGTTTTGAATGATTTTATAACAGGGCGTAAGCTCAGGGCGTCTCTGTGTGTATCCAGTGCATTTGGTTTTCGCGGCTTCCATGGAGATATGAAAGCGGAAGTAGGCTGGTATTTATAATGACGATCAATCTTTAGCCATTATATGACTCGATACTGAAGTGAGCTCAGAATAGAGCTGGGTGTAAAGTGGGCGTAGGGGTGATACTTTTTTGGGGACTTTAGTTTGATTAATAATGACTGACCAATTTTGCAATCCAGAAGAGTCATCCTGACAAGCGCAGCGAGAAGAGTCATCCTGACAAGCGCAGCGAGGAAGGATCTGCACAAGATCCTTCTCTTCGTTCAGGATGACCTCAAGGGTGGAGAAAGCCACGCAGATCCTTCTCTTCGTTCAGGATGACCTCAAGGGTGGAGAAAGCCACAGATCCTTCTCTTCGTTCAGGATGACCTCAAGGGTGGAGAAAGCCACACAGATCCTTCTCTTCGTTCAGGATGACCTCAAGTGCAGGATTGCACCTCACAGGTTGGATGACATCACAAACTTTTCATATGTCAGTTTGTCGGCATTGCTTAGCCAACTAACTTTCAAGCTATTATTCAACAAAACTGCAAAATCATTTTTAGTCAATAAAAGATGATCCTGAGCGAACTGATATTCTTGGTTGAGACTATGACCAAACATTAAGGGATCATCACTATTCAGAGTGACAAGCAAATCTAAATCTAACATCTTTTTTAGAGGATGAACTTCCTGCTGTTTCAAAGCACTAGACCGATAATTCGAATACGGGCAAAGCTCTAAACCAATTTTTTTTATTTGCAAATAATTAATAAGACTCTCATCTTCAAGTACACACAATGCATGACCTAATCGATCCACTTTTAAATGATTAATCGCCTGCCAAATACTTTCCGGACCAACAAACTCACCGGCATGCGCGGTCGTCTTAAAACCAAAATCTTTTGCTTTATCGAAAACTTTAGAAAAGTGTTCAGCTGGAAAATCTTGTTCAGAACCCCCTAGCCCAATTCCAATGAGGCCATGCGAGCGCAATTCCTTTAACTGCTCGAGGACAAACATTTCGTTCTCAGGTCCGAAATTTCTTACTAAGTCTGCAATCATTTGTACTTTTAGATTTGGGTGTTTGGCATACCCAGCATAAATCGCTTCTAGGAGCTTTCCTGGTTCAAACCCTCGCTTTAACCACGAAGAAGGCGAGAAAAAAATTTCGGAATAAAATACGTTCTGTTTTACTAAAGACTTTGCAAAAGCATCGGCAATAAAAGTGAAGTCTTCGTAACTTCTTAAAAAACCATTTTTCCAAATCCATAATTCGACAAAATCAGCAAAACTACTGAAGGCAAATTTACTTTTTAAAACTTCAATTGAAGCTAAACCATGGTGAGATTCGTATTTCTCAATTAATTCCCATAAGCACTCGACAGGAAATGCACCTTCCAAATGACAGTGGAGCTCAATCTTTGGCAAGTCTTTAATCCAAGGATCAACTAAATCTAACCGTTTAATATTCATTACACTCTGTCTCACTTCTTTTCCTGATTTTTAGAAGGAAAATTGTAAAAACTCCTGCTCTCTTATGGACCAGCTCACCGTCATGAATATTTGCAGCTTGTTGCGCAATAAAAAGCCCTGTACCTGTTCCAGAAATTTTGCCTCTGCTAAATCCTTTTTCATAGATTTTTGCCACATCATCCTCTTCTATCGCATTTCCATCATTTTTAACTTCGAAAACAACCTCTTCCTGAAATTCTTGCCATTTTAACTCACAATACTTTTCTGCAGCTTCAATCGCATTGATCAGTAAATTTAACAGAGCTCTTTCAAGCACTAAAAGATTTACAAATAGATTTTTCAACGGCTCCCCACTTACGGCAAGTGTAACTCCCTTTAGGTGAGCATATTCATTTAATTCATGTGCAATTAGACTTGGATCAAAGTCACACTTTGCGAAATGGTATTCTTGTGGCAGTTCATGGTCTTTTAATACTTGTAAAAATTGCGTCAACCTTTTAATTGCCAAATCCATACTAGAACGTTTATTTTGTGGTAATTCTGCAGTATTTTTAATTTGCTGAGATAGAAATTTTAAGGAAGCTTTGAAATCATGGCTGAGTTGATTTATAAAACGCTGCTTGACTTGTAACTGTATATTACTTTCTCGACGCTCCATAAACTCCTGAGTAAATAGATAAAGAACGTCATTTAAATCTGCTTCAATTATGAGCGCGTTCTTGCAGTTCCTACAGTGAATGTTTTGCAATAAAATATCACTAATGACTTGCGCCGCATTTTTTACAAAAATATTTTCGTTTTGTTGAACTTTACAGTCTGTACAAAAATGAGGCAGATAAAAATTTTCGATAATGTCGCTATTATTCTTACCAAGTAAGTCAGGAACCATATTAATTGTATCGATAAAAAATATTGGACAGTTTTTATATCTGAGCTCCACAATGGAATCTTGTTGCACACAATCAATGAGGCTTCGAATACCTCTACTATTCAGACTTTTTAATTTATGAAGGTCGAAGACAAGGGAAGCTTCATTTAAAATCGGATGGATAAGGGGTGACGGCAAATCGCCGCAAACTCCTTCAAGCTCTACAATCAAATTTAACAAGGTCATTCCTGTTCAAATAATAGAAGAATTCATTCTAATATTATTTAAGCATTATGTTAAGCCAGACCAATTTTAGTTTTTTTTAAAGCTGTTCTTAAAGGAAAGCAGACTTAAATTTCAAAGCGACATTTGCTCAGCAACCACATTTTTACGTTTTGGTGCATCATGCAGAGCTTCACTCGTTTTTGCCGCCAGCTGGCCACATCCACCCGAAACTTCTAAACCCCGGCTATAGCGAACTGGAGAGGGGTATCCTCGATCCGAAAGATGTTTTTGAAAAGAACGTATTTCTTCGGCATCTGGTTTTTGAAAAGGTAAACCAGGATGCGGATTAAATGGAATAAGATTTATTTTCGCCTTCAGTCCATGCAAATAACTGACGAGCTGCTTTGCTTGGGTTAGAGAGCAATTTTTATTTTTAATCATAATATATTCTATCGTGACTATATTTCCCGATTCATGTTGGTATTTTTTCATGGCCGCTTTTAACTGAGCTAAGTTGTAGCGACGATTGATCGGCATTAATTCGCTGCGCAATTCATCGGTCGGAGCGTGCAAAGATATCGCGAGTGAAGCGCGGGTTTTATTCGCAAGTGTCTCAATTTCTGGAACTATGCCCGAGCTTGAAATCGTCACGTTTTTTGCCGACAAACCAAAACCATTGGGATCGATAAGTTTATTAACAGCAGGTAACACTTCTGCAGCATTATCCAAAGGCTCTCCCATACCCATAAAAACAACATGGCTAAGGCGTCGTCCCTCTTCTTCGCGTAATAGAATCTGCTGAGCAATGTAATATTGACCCAGGATTTCTCCCTGAGTCAAATGCCGAAAAAAACCGAGTTTGCCGGTTTGGCAAAACGTACAAGCTAGGCGACAGCCGACTTGACTTGAGACACAAACACTGACGCGACCTTCGTAGCGAAGAATAACTGTTTCAATCATTTGTTGTTGATCGGTTAACAACAATAGCTTGCTGGCCTGGTCTGCACTATCTAAGCGAGTTTTAATAGTCGGTAGTGACCAATTAAAAGAATCTGCTAACTTACTCTGCAAAGATTTGCTTAAATTACTCATTTGGCTAGGATCGTTTTGTTTATGCACATAAATCCACTGCCAAACTTGTGCCGCGCGAAAGCTCGGCTCTCCGAGTTTTACGATTTCGGCTTTAAGCTGCTCTTCAGTTAGAGATAAAAAATGTGGTCTTGTTGTCATATTGTACCTTGGTAGCGCTTTGCGCGTATGGTATGCTTTGCGCATATAGCAGCTCTGCATTAGCGGCAGCCTAGTGCTTATCGCAGAACAGTGATTAAAATCAAGCTAAATCACCGAGTGCGATCAGTGTCGCAATGAGGCTTTTCTTGCTAATATCATAAGATAATTTACAGTTTTTAAAGTAAGTTTCGGCGCTTTTTAAAGTCGTGCGACCTATGCACAAGCATATTGCCATTTTTAATCCCGTGATTATTTCTTTATCGAGCTGACTTTGCGCTAACTCGATAAAATTTGCAACGCTAGATGGGCTAAAAAAGCACAACACTGTGGTGCTTGGAGCTAAGGAACTCAACGTAGACTTATTCAACAGCCAATCATCTTTTAAAACCTGAGACTCGTATATTTTAAGATCTTCACAATCAAAATTCTTTGTCTTCAGCTGCTGCGCAATTGGATAGGCACTTTGTTTTGCAGCTAAATAGAGACATCTTTTACTCTTGTTTAAATTTTTGACCAAGAAATCAGCAAATTCTTGTGCTGTTTGGCTTAGTGAGTCGAACACAGGATCTACGTCTTTAATTTTTATAATCTGTTGATACGTTTGCTGACCAAAACAAAATATTTTTTTTTTAATCTTATTATTTTCTAAATAGACCTTAAGCAAACGTGCTGAGTTTTGGCTTGTTACAATCAATTGTTCAGCTTCAAGAATTCTATTTTTATCATGATCAGATAAAGCAGTCGGAACAATTTTTGACAAGGGCAAATTAATAACATGGTACTTATCGGGCAATTTTTTTAATAGAATCTGATCTTGTGGCCAGTCCTCAAGCATTCCCGTCCAAATCACTGTAATCATGATGGTAGCTCTATGGGCGGAAGTTTAAGATTTTTAAGGATCTGGTTCGCACCATGATTTAATAAAATTTCAATAATTCTATTTGCAATGCTCGCCGCATCTTGCTTATCAAACCACTCAAAATGCGCCAAACTTTCCCCGCCCAAAAGATCAAATATAGCTGCCTTTGCTGTCCACAAATTGTCTTTTTTGTTACTCACATAACAGCTAAACGGCAAAGTACAATCTCCGCCTAAAATCCGCAGAACTGTACGCTCAACTTCAATTGCATAACGCGTATCTGGACACTCGAGTTTTTGAAAAACTTTTTTAAAAGGAGAGTTTTTCAAAGATTCAAGAGCAAGCGCACCTTGGGCTGGAGCAGGAATAAACCAAGAGCTGTCTAATTCGCATGTCGGCACAGTATCTATTTTCAAGCGATCTAAGGAGGCTTTAGCAAGAATAAGTGCATCCCAGTCGGAAGCAATGAGTTTTTGAATACGAGTATCAACGTTTCCTCGAATTGGAATCGTTATGGTTTCAGCAGCACAGGCTTTTAAAAGCGCCTGCCTTCTAAGACTTCCCGTGGCGATGCGCAAATTTTTGTGTCGTTTAAAAAATTCTGCGGATAAGAAGTTTTTATTCTGAGCAATGAATGCCTTATTTTTGGGATGCAAAAGCAATAGATCACTCGCAGAGTGACGCGGCAATACTGCGGCTAATTCAAACTGCTCCGGCAAAGAAACCGGAACATCCTTTAGGCTATGAATTGCGACATCAACTTCTCCAGAAGCGAGGGCTAATTCAAGCTCTTTTATAAAAAGACCTTTTCCGCCAATTTCGTTCAAAAATCGATCTTGAATTTTATCGCCGCTGGTTTGGATTATTTTTATTTTGCTCTCAATATTTAGTTTCTTTAACAAATCTGCGACAAAATTTGCTTGCCAGAGAGCCAAGGCGCTACCGCGACTTCCTATAGTGATGAATGAATTTGAACTCATGGCTTCCTATTCGTGCTAGTGAGTTGCTCTATAAAAGATAGGGCCGTCGGTAAAGAATCAATAGGAGTGTTTTTTAGGGTCGAAGTTACCTGAGCAGTAAGTTTGTTGCCAATTGCTTCTTGTAGTTTTTTTAAATTCTCGATCTGTTCTGGATTTAACGCCTTAAATTGTTCGCGGCTTAGTGTTTTTTGGTATTCTTCAAAGACCAGATTCTTAACATAAAAATGATATGCCGCTAAGGTAGGAGCAATATTTTTCTGACTTAACCAACGATGAAAATTTTCTACAGCACTCACAATCATTTCAGAAGCAAGATCTGCAGCTTTGCTGCGCGAGTCTTTGTTCTCACTAACGATTTGTTTAAGGTCATCAATATCAAAAAGATATACATCGTCGAGCTGGCCAGCAGCTTGTTCAACATTACGTGGCAAGCCAATATCAATAATATATAAGGGCTGATTGCGGCGCCCCTTAATCACACTTTCGACCATTAGTTTATTAACAATACTCTGCGTCGCAGCAGTTGCACTAATCATGACATTAGCTTGGTGCATGCAGTAATTAAGATCATTGAATCCGTATGCCACTCCAGTTCCAAGCTTTTGCACTAGCGTCTGCGCGCGTTCAATATTCCGATTGCAAATAAGCAAGCTCTTAGGCTTATAATTTAAAGCATAGCGCGCCGCCAATTCGGCCATCTCGCCAGCGCCAATGATTAAAATATGAGCCTGAGAAAGATCGCCATAAATACGATGGGCTAAATCAATCGCAGCATGACTGATAGAAACCGGCTTCTTGCTAACATCGGTTTGGCTACGAATTTTCTTAGATGTTGCGAGAGCTTCTTGGGAAAGCCTATCAAGAATAGATCCTAGTGTACCAGCCTCTTTTGCTAATATAATTGCTTCTTTAAACTGAGCGGTGATTTGAGTTTCTCCGACAATCAAAGAATCTAAACTCGATGCGACATTAAAGGCATGTTTGATTGCATCTGCATCTTGCAAAAAATAAGTCGCATCGTTTAAATGGCTTTCCTGAAAACTACCGTCTAACTGCGGATTGAGTGCCAAGAAAGCTCTCAACATGGTAGTTTTATCCGGCGCTGTATCCTTCTGTGACCTTAATGCAAAAATTTCAAATCGATTGCAGGTAGACAATCCAAATAGCTCTGAAAAGCCAAAACTCTTAGCGACAGTAGGTAGTGCGAGAGAAATCTTTTCGTTAGGCATAAAAAGCTTCTCGCGCACAGAAATTGGAGCCGTTTTGTGGCTCGCTCCCAGACAGACAATGATGGGGGTTTTTTCCAAGTTTAAAGCGCTCCCCAAGAGGCAAAATCAATCACAAAAAATATACCAAAAAAAGCAATGGCTAGAAGAAAGAATCCGAGAACGCTTAATTCTGCGACTCTACGCGTGGGCAGACCGAAGGTATTGCGCGCAAGTAAAATAATTAGATACCAACACCAAACAATGAGCGCCCAAATCGTTTTGCTTATTAAATTTATATCGATCGAATCAAGGGCAAGAAGGTGTAAAAAAGCAGCGCCTGTCACTAAACCAAAAGTGATAAAAATAAATCCTACCCACAAAGAAAGATGCAAGTGTCGGTCTAATTTACCTAAGGAAGGATCGCCTTCTTTTAATTGGTTTAAAATTTTATTTTTTAAAATACGCTGTAACCATAAATAACGCAGAGCAAGAGCACTGGCAACAATAGCAAAGGCTTGCCCTATTATGGAAAGACTTATATGCACAAAGGCAAGCAGAGAATAAGTTGCTGTTACATCATTGAGCTGGGTTTTTTTGCTAAATAACTCTAAAAGCAAAAGCACAACCAATACTGGTGAGGTCAAGCTACCTATAATATCAATTCTAAAACGCCAGTAGCCAATTAGGGCTAACCATGCTACGCAGCAGGCCAGGAAAAGTAGAGTTGGGCGGTGGAGAGCATCCTGAATCGTAAAAAACAATACCAAGCTGGCAAACACAGTCGCAAGGATATATGAAGCCAAACCGATATTTTTTTTCATCTGCTCCTGTGCAGCTGTCATCGTGAAACTTGCCAAATAAGCCATTGTAGCTAGTGCGTAGAGTATGAGGCTGATTAGATTAAGGGAAAACAAGTGAGTCAAAGTTTCTCCTGTTAATTTCTAATAATTTAATTTTAGTTTAGTCGTAAGTGTCTAAGACATCTATTGTAAAATCACTAGCGATTTACAAATTGAAAAGATATAACGATGGAACTTTCGTGGACGATCACTATGTTAAAGTTCATATAAATATAAGAGCCTATAATTGTTTAATATTTTTGAAAACTGGACCTTGGATTCTTGGCGCGAGCGGCCAGCTTTGCAGCAGCCAAAGTATCCAGATATAAATGAATATAACGAAATCCAAAGCGAATTGAGTAAAAAAGCGGCAATAGTAAAAATTGAAGAAATAGAAAGTCTTAAAAGGCAATTATCGGCTGCCGCCAATGGCGAAGGATTCGTCATACAGGCGGGCGATTGTGCAGAACGTTTTTCTGACGCAAATGAGCTGCATCTAACAGCAAGAATGCAGCTATTATCCGAAATGGCGAAGTTCTTCGAAGAACGACTCGGCATTTCTCGGGCTACAATCATTGGACGCATGGCAGGCCAATATTTTAAACCGCGCTCGCAAGATGGAGAGTGGGTGGATGGCGTTTATATATGCCCTTATCGTGGCGATGGCATTAATGGCTTTGATAGTTTGCAAAAAAGTCGAATTCCCGATCCTAGGCGACTGTTGTTAGCTTATGAAAGCGCAAAAAAGAGCCTTTCTTATATCGAAAAAATTTTAACGCAAAAGTCACTAGAGCTGGCTTCTGACTCTTTTTTCATAAGCCATGAAGCGCTTGTCCTTGCTTATGAACAAGCCCTAGTTAAACGAGTTGATGAAACAGAGCGCGGCTTGTTTTATGCAGGCTCTGCGCACATGTTATGGGTTGGAGAAAGAACACGTACGATAGACGGAGCACATATCGAGTTTTTGCGTGGTTTAAGCAATCCTATTGGGGTAAAAATTGGTCCAGACGCAAAAATTGCCGACTTAATAAATCTAGCTCAGCTTTTAAATCCGAATCAAGAACCAGGAAAATTAGTATTTATTACACGTCTAGGTCGTGAACATGTTGCGCAAAAACTAAAACCACTATTAAGTGAAATGATAAAAACTTCGTTTCCTCTAGTCTGGTTTGTCGATCCGATGCATGGCAATATGCGCCGCTTAGCAAATGGCATCAAAACTCGGCATTACGACGATATTAAGGAAGAGATTTTTCAATCGATACAGGTTTTTTCAGAATTGGGACAGCACTTGGCAGGTTTACACCTTGAAGTGACCTTCGAAAATGCAAACGAGTGTTTAGGTGGCCCTAGCGAAATCAATGAAAGTCAGCTCGGATCTTCCTATACGTCTTACTGTGATCCTCGCTTAAATTACAATCAAACATTAGAACTTGTGGACTATGCTTCTCAGCTTATTGCGCAAACTAATTTCAAAGTTCAGCTTCTTTCTGGTTCAATGCAGATTGAATCATCGCTTATCCAATAGATTATAAATCGTCATTCGACAGACTCTTGCCGCTCTATTAAAAATACTCGCAAGTATTTAAAAAGAGTGACTATGAAAACACTGACACTAATTCAAATTTTAATTTCAATCTTCTTGCTAGGAAAAATAGTCCATTTTCTGAACCGAGTAGATGAAAATATCGAACCTCTAAAGAAAAAGATAATTGAAGAGTACAGCGTCAGATTCTGCGCATCTCTTGCGACCGCGCAGTTGAATCTCAAGGATGCCTTAAAAATACTCGAAACAGAATTACCAAGACAGAATTTAGAACACATGCTGCCACAAAGTAGAGAAAAATTCACACTCATAAAAGGTCGCTTAGAAAGTCATCAGCAGCAATTTAAGAATGTCTATGCTTTTGACTGTGAAGAAATATTTATTTTAGGAGAGTTTGTTTTACGAAAAGAGAAAAATGGTAGTTTTGACAAAGCTTGGCCCAATTGGATCTATCAACTTAATCTTTGGTCTTCGCTATGATCTTTTTAAACTTGGCTAATATTTTAGCACTGCTTATGTGCATGCAATTTTTGAACTTCTTTTATGAAAAGCAGCTTTCGGCTTATATTCTGCTAAATGAATCTTATCATCTCAAAAAATCCAGCTTGATTTGTTCTACTCCTAATATCGAACTTAATAATTTAGCCACAATTTATATGCTAGGAGTCAAACTACCCTGCCTTATTCCCAGATTGGACCATGCCGCACCTGGTCGAGGCTATAATGACATTACCCCGGCTATATGCATGTTATTTGACGAGAGAACGAAAAGTAAACCACTCCTGGAAGGTTTGCAATGCAGCTAAAGCTTTTTTCTTGGCCTCCACTGGCCTCACATCTAGCTTGTTTAATAATCGGTTATTCTATTTCTCAGTTTAGTGCAGATAAAACTAAAGCCAAGGAATTTAAATTTTCACCAGATTTAGTCTATTTTCGCGCGGAAAAAAAATTCGAAAAATTATTGAAAAATTTAAAGGTCAATCAAGACTACTTCGTCAAATTCAATATAGGAGTCACTGATGATAGTAACAGCGAAAAGTGTCTACTCCTTAGCCATCCTATTAAAATTTTAAGTCCAAAAGCTCCTTTTGTATTAAGTGCACATATGGAAGATAGTTCGTCACTATTAACATGGATGAATTTGCGTCGCCCTAAATCAAAAATTAGTTTTGATAGTCTTCGCAGTCATGAGCAAAGTTGCCAGCAAAAAGTCGAAGTGTCCTATGGCACCTAGCTTTTTGAGAATTCTAATTTTGTTGCAGATAAATCTTTTTATATCGACTCCCGTCTTTAGCCAAGATACTGATACCTTGAAAATCTTGGTGGGCGATACAAAAATAGTATCCTTAGCTAATGTCAAGAAACTCAACATTAGTCGAAAAGGCATTATATTGATCGATTTTCTCTCGGAAGATCAATGGAGTATTACTGCACTAAAACCTGGCTTTGTCGCAGTTCAAGACAACAGCACTGAGAATCGCAAAATCTTGCTCACAATTGAAGTTGAAAAGCCCCAGGAAGAATTTTTGGAAGATACTTCAATTTATCATTCACCGATTTGCCATAGACAAAACATTAGCTGCAATGCATTGACAGCGAGAATTTCTGGAAAGTTTTCGAAAATTGAGGACTAC
The DNA here is from genome assembly GCA_018060885.1 of Oligoflexales bacterium. Lineage (GTDB taxonomy): Bacteria > Bdellovibrionota_B > Oligoflexia > Oligoflexales > JAGOVF01 > JAGOVF01. Next base: position 26,075 of record JAGOVF010000013.1, read on the forward strand.
TTTCATATGGGAAAGCGCTGTCGTGAAACTGAAGGGTGCGAATTTTCTGCTTCACTAGACCATAGAGAAATAAAAAGAAAAAATACTCTTTTACAAAGAAAATTAGGCAAGTCCTATTCAATAAATTTAGAAGAATCAAAAGCAATTTTTCAAAACTCGTGTTTGCTGCAAAATTATAAAGAGCATTCTACTTACCTAGATGCAATTCTCGGGGGATGGATTTCACAGGGCTGGGCGGTTTTGCTGTGTGTGCCTAGTAATCAAAAAATGTATCGACTTAAGGCTTTATTTATTCAAAATCTTCAGCAAAAAAATGAAGATAAAAGCTTCTCTCATTTCAACATAGGTTCAAAATCTGAAAAAGAACTCGAACATTCAAAAATTTTATCGGTTTTAGCTGGCGAAACCAGTAATAGTAGCAATGAACTACTCGCGAAACCAGAGGTTCTGATAGAAGCTGGCAAGTCTGCACAACTTCATATCGGAGGCGAAGTTTTACTCACGAGTTTTGATTCAAGGCAGAAAAACGAAGATATCAGCTTGTGGAAGCGTTATGGAATGAATCTTGATCTGCGAGTGGATCAAGCTGAGTTTTTAACAGAGGAAAGCTCTGTTAGTTTAAGCTATGTACTCGAACTTAATAGCCCACAAAATGTATCGAGTGGATTTCAACTGCAAGGAGCGCGCTTGCAGAACAGCTCGCAGTTAAAACTAAACTCCTGGATTAAACTCGCGGTGTTGCAATTAGACAATCTGCATTTTGGCGAAACAAATTCGAGCTGGCTTGGTGGGTTTCCGATTATAGGACCACTTTTGGCTTATAAAAACAAGGGCTCAGGTGAGTCGACGCTTGAAGTATGGGTAGAAATTCAGTCTTTATAAAGTTAGAATCCCTAGACCAGAAACTATGGATAGGGCTTATATTTATGCTAGATCTCGCGGCTCACGAACAATCTATTCAAATTTCTATGCCCTTAACTATTAAATACTCAGATATAAAATTACAAAACAAATTACCTTTGACCTTAATTTTACTGCATGGATATGGCGAAACAAAAGATCGCCTTTTGCATAAAACCTATGAAGAATTCCAAAAATTATCCGGACGCATTATTGCCATCAATGGACCTCTACCGCTGCCACAATACACTGCCGAAGCCTACAAAGAAGGTTATGCCTGGTACTTTCGCTCTCGGCGCCAGGGAGTTACCCTTGTAGCTCCTTCAGCATGTCGAGAATTTTTTTCAAGCTTAGTAAGACAATTAGATTTAGCTGACAGTCCTATTGTAGTTATAGGGTATTCTCAAGGTGCCTATGTTTTGCCGCTGCTCGCGCGCGATCTTCATAATCTTCAGGCACTTATAGGTATTGGCGGAGGTGCGCTTGAAGAAGAGTTTCCTGAGCTGGCTGCTTATGATTTTCATTTGATTCATGCCACAGAAGACGAAATTTGCCCCATTGATCAAGCAAGAAAAGAATTTCAACAAGTTTGTCAGAGATTTAAATCAGCAAGTTTCATTGCGGTCGAAGGCAAACATCGCCTGGATTCGGCAAAAATTGCTGCCGTTAGTTCCTTGTTAAAGAAATTATACTCACAGAATTAAGAAGTCTTTTTTCTTACTAGCTCTAAAATCTCGCTCGGCACCAATCCACTTAAATCACCTTTAAATTTTGCAACTTCGCGAACAAAACTTGAGGAAATATGAATTGACCGCTGCAAAGTGGGAAAAAAAATAGTTTCAATATTCGAAGCAAGATGTTTGTTGATCAAAGCAAGCTGACTTTCAGATTGAAAATCCGCCTCGTTGCGCACACCGCGGATTAATAACCGGGCCTGAATGCGCTGAGCAAAATCGATGGTCAATTCTGAATAAGGTAATACTTCTACATTAGAAAATTTAGCGCAAGACAGCTTAACCATAGCGATTCGCTCTTCTATGCTAAAGAGGTTTTGCTTCTGGCTAGAAACTCCGATACCTACTACTACCTGAGGGAATAAAAGACTCGCACGTTCAATGATATCAAGATGGCCCAGTGTAATGGGGTCAAAACTTCCTGGAAAAAGTGCTTTTATATGAGTGTTAAGCTTGTTGTTCATTTGATTTTTCTCACTTTCAAATTCTCTATTGTAGATCCTTCGCTCCGCTCAGGATGACTTTCGATCCGCTCAGGATGACTTTCGATCCGCTCAGGATAAGTATTGATAGAGTCTTTATCCTTTTACAACTCTATACCAATGCACTGCAGTTTGACCATAAAGTTTTGTTTTATAGATTTTAAACTTTGCATCTAAGCCTGCAGATTCAAGCTGAGAGGGGCTCACTTCCGCGCTGGTTTCAATGATAAAACTGGCGTTGGCCTGCTTAGCTAGTAGACGATTACATAAGGAAACTAAAGTGGAAATCGCACTATAAGGCGGGTCTAACCAAACAAAATCGGGATTTGGATAAAGTCCAAAATCGCGAATATTCTCCAAAGACAGTGTTACAAGATTCAAGTCGGGCAGCGGCAGCTGCTGTTTAGAAGCATGTTTACAAATGGTCTCAATGTTTTGTTTGATGCAAGCGATTGCGGTTTTGTTTTCTTCAAAAAACACTACTGTTTTCGCACCGCGAGAGAAAGCTTCTAATCCTATGGCACCGGTTCCTGCAAACAAGTCCCAAAACACCGAGTTATCAAGTTCGATTTGTAACATATTCATAACAGCGGCACGTACAAGAGCTTTTGATGGTCTTGTATTAAGGCCGCTCGGCGCTACTAATTTTATGCCACGAAATTGACCCGAAAGTATTCGGAGCTGTGAGCTCATCTAAACAACTCAATTTTAATACTGACAGCAACCTTACTGAATAGCACCATCCCGTAAAGCGCGGCGCAAAATCTTGCCGACGTTAGTTTTTGGGAGCTCATTGCGAAATTCTATATGTCTGGGTACTTTATATCCCGTTAAGTTTTCTTTACAGTAGCTTAAAACTTCGTCTTTGCTGAGCGTCGGCGTTCTCGGCACAACAAATATCTTCACTTCTTCACCTGATTTTTCTGAGGGTATTCCAACAGCCGCAACTTCTAACACACCCGGATGGTGCGCCACAACATCTTCAATTTCATTTGGATAAACATTGAAGCCAGAGACTATAATCATATCTTTTTTACGATCGACAATTTTAACAAAACCATCGTCGCCAAGAGTTGCTATATCTCCTGTTTTTAACCAGCCGTCTGATGTGATTGTTTTTGCAGTTTCATCAGGGCGATTATAATAACCTGCCATCACTTGAGGACCTTTGACCCACAATTCTCCCGGCTCTCCAGAAGCGACATCTTTGCCATCTTCTCCAACTATTCGAAGGTCAGTAGAAGGGATAGGAAGCCCAATATATCCATTGAACTCCGTTATATTCATCGGGTTTATACAAACTGCTGGAGAAGCTTCTGTCAATCCATAAGCTTCGATAAGAGGAACCTTAGTTACTTGCTTCCAACGGTCAGCTACAGCTTTTTGAACTGCCATGCCACCACCGAGCGCAATTTGCAGACTGCTAAAATCTAGCTTTTTGAAATCCTCATTATTAAGCAAAGCATTAAATAAAGTATTAACCCCAGTAATTAAACTAAACTTCCAATTCGCTAGTTCTTTGACAAAAGCAGGAATATCTTTGGGGTTAGTGATTAATACATTCAAACCACCACGTTTCGTAAAGACAAGACAATTCGCCGTCATCGAAAAAATGTGATACAGCGGCAAAGGCGTTATAACTATCGACTGTATCTCTGGATCTAATTTATTAATAAGCCAAGCTTCCGCTTGCAACATATTCGCAATGAGATTTGCATGGGTCAACATAGCACCCTTAGACACCCCTGTTGTGCCTCCAGTGTATTGAAGAAAAGCAACGTCATGATGTTTAGTGTCTGGCTTTTGTGGCGCTTCACTTTCACCTATGCGTAATGCATCTTTAAAAGAAATCGCCTCAGGAAGACTGAACTTTGGCACCATTTTTTTAACATGTTTAACAACGAGATTGACAATGATTGATTTTGGAAAACTCAGCATGTCTCCAAGCTCTGTGACTACGACGTGCTCCACTGGCGTTTGTTTCAGGACTTTTTCCAAAACATGAGCAAAATTCGCTAAAATAACTATAGCCTTTGCACCGCTGTCTTTTAACTGATGCTGGAGTTCTCGGGCAGTATAGAGTGGATTGACATTTGCTAAAGTTACACCAGCTCTCAGGGCTCCAAAAAAACAGATAGGAAATTGCAAAATGTTCGGCATCATTAAGGCAACAATATCCCCCTTTTTTAGACCCAACTCATTTTGTAAATAGCTCGCGAAATTTTTTGATTTCTCATCAAGATCTGCATATGTCATGTTGGTTCCCATACAATGGAAGGCAACACGATTTTTATATTTCTCTAAACTTTCTTCTATGAGCTCAGCAATAGAACTGTAGCGGCTAATATCAATTTCTGTCACGACACCTTTTTCGTAGTGTTTGTGCCATGGTTTAGTCATTAATAAAGCTCCTCGAATTATAATTGCTGCGATCCGACAGAATAGGATGAAACCAAGCTTTTCGCAAGGCAATTAAAGAGTTAAGATCTTGAAATTATTTTTTACGATTCGACTTATAGGTTACGAAAACCATTTGCAACATTTTAGCGCAATTCTGTGCCAAAGCAGTTTGCGTTGGGTCTTTAGAACTTATACTAATATCGACGCCATTTTTAGTATTAGAAACCTGCATTTCTGCGCTATCAACAATTCCTACGCACATATCAGCGAGCATTTTACCTAAATTCTTTACATCAAGTCCTTTTTGGCTTGGCGAACTTTTTTTAGTTTTTTCCGCTCCGACCTGCTTTCTGTCCTGAATTTGCGTATTTTCCTGCGGGGATTTTACGGGAGCAGATTCGCCATCTTCCTTTTCCGCGATTGCAAGCATTGAAAAGTTTAGAAAAATTATAGAAGTGAAACTAAAAAAAACTAGCCGTATATTCTTTTTGCGCATAACCGCCTCAACTTAAAGTAGTTTAAATCTTAATAATTCAACTGAAGTCTACATTTAAAAGTATCATCTGCGAATAGATTTTTTCTTCAATTCAGATTAGGCTATCTGGCCTGTATACTAGCCTTCTCAGAAAAACTAGGGAGAACTCATTTTGAATATAGAAAAATCAAAAGCTGAATATGTACGGGCAAAAAAAGTCCTCGTGGGAGGAGTTAATTCGCCTGTTCGAGCCTTTAAAGCCGTCGGGGGACAGCCTATTTTTATTGATAGAGCTTCCGGTGCTTATATTTATGACATCGATGGCCATAAATATATCGATTATGTAGGCAGCTGGGGCCCTGCCCTCATTGGCCATGCTCATCCGATTTTGGTTAAAGCTGTGCAAGATGTAGCTGCAAAAGGTTTTTCCTTTGGCGCCCCTACTGTCCTTGAAACAGAGCTCGCGGAAAAAATTTGCTCAATTTTTCCTAGTATCGATAAACTTCGTTTCGTCTCTAGTGGAACAGAAGCTTGCATGTCAGCTCTGCGTTTGGCTCGTGCCTATACAAAAAGAAATAAAATTATTAAATTTAACGGTTGTTACCATGGTCATGCAGATCCCTTTTTAGTCAAAGCTGGATCTGGAGTTGCAACCTTAGGCCTACCGAACAGCCCGGGGGTTCCCCAAGCTGCCACTCAAGACACTTTAATCGCAGAATTTAATGATTTAGAATCCGTAAAAAATATTTTTTCCGCTCACCGTGACGACATAGCTGCAATTATTATCGAGCCTTTTATGGGAAATGCTGGCTTTATTAAAGCAGAACATAATTTTCTCCAAGCTCTGCGGCAAATTTGTGATGAGCAAAAAGCCTTGTTAATCTTTGATGAAGTTATGACCGGCTTTCGAGTTGATTTTGGTGGAGTGCAGACCCTACTTGATATTACGCCTGACATCACCACTCTCGGTAAAGTCATAGGTGGTGGTTTACCTATGGCCGTTTATGGGGGCACGAGTAAAATATTTGAAATGCTCGCACCGGAAGGTCCCGTCTATCAAGCTGGCACCTTATCAGGAAACCCCTTAGCTGTTACAGCAGCTTTAAAAACATTGGAACTGTTAAAAGATAGAGAAATTTATAAGAAATTAGAAAAGAGCAGTGCATACCTTGCTAAGGGTTTGGCAGAGCGAGCTGCTGCCTGTAAAATCTCTCTACAGGTTGATAATTGTGGTGGCATGTTTGGATTTTTCTTTAGTGAACATTCAATTAAGAATTTTTCTGAGGCGCAAAAATATGCCAGCGCTGTTAAGTTCGCTGAATTTTTTCAAGCTATGTTAGGCAAAGGCGTTTATCTTGCTCCGTCTGCCTTTGAGGCTTGCTTTGTTTCAACGGTGCACTCAGATACAGATCTGGAAAAGACATTAGATTTAGCATCTGAAGCTTTTATAACTTTAACTAAATAGAATTTTTGTTTTATAAAAATGGCGATTTTAGAAAAAAATATAGCTCGAAATTTACCTCGCTTAGGCTGGATAAATTATTGGAACCTATTACCATTTTATCAAGAACTAAAAAGAAAAATTCCTAAGCTTGATTTAGTCAAGGGCCATCCAGTCGAAATTAATAGAATGCTGATAAACGGAGATTTGGATTTTGCGCCCTCCTCAAGTATTTGTCTTGCAGATAAATATAAACTCACTATGGCAACTCCTCTTGGAGTCAGCGCAACTGGCAAAGTTGACAGTGTCTATTTGGGATTTTCAAAGCAGCAAGCGCTGCTTTATCAGTACTATTGTGCGCGAAATACCGAATTAGCAAACATTCTCAAATCCAGCATGAGCGACATTGATTTTAATTGCCTAGAATTGGCAAATTTAATTTTCAAAAGCGCTAAGATTCCATCTAAATTAAAGGCCCCCGAACGACATTCTTTTATTTTGAGTTCTGCATCTGCAGCGAGCGTTGGGCTCACAAAGCTGTTTTACCAACTTTGGCTGGGTGCCACTTTACCTCTTATCGATGCACAGAATGATGCTCGCAATCCCATCGAACTTTTAATTGGGGATCTGGCTCTCCAAAAAAGATCAAACTACGAATACTGTATCGATCTTTCTGAAGCATGGTTTGAACTGACGAAGTTGCCTTTTGTTTTTTCCGTATGGCAGGGTAAAACGACAATGCCTGATGATTTCAAAAAGCAGCTCACTTTGGCAGCTGAAGCAGCTCAATACAATATGCATAATCATCCGGAATCCTATTTTCCTGTTAATTTTCCACAAAATGAACAAGGCTTAGAGATAGATTTAGCTTCTTATTGGCAAAAGATAGAATATAAATTGACGGCAAGTCATCAAAAGGGTCTGGAGCTTTATTTATTTTTGATCAAGCGTTTGGAAAATAGTGCTATTTAAAAGCTTCTGAAATTAATTTGAGAACTTTTCGACAGAATAGTATCTAAAATAAGAATCGAGCATATATTTAAACTCAGCTCTAGCTTCGTCATCGCTGATGACAAAATCTCTCATTCGTATTTCATCGAGATAGCCATCGTACTCTGATGGTGTTTTTGCCGTATCGTCAATCACACCTATTTTGTCGAAGTATGTCGATTTAAAGCCTGCAGAAGAAACCCCCGAGCCATTCAAAACACCATTAATATAAAATTTGATTAATCCACTTACCATGTCTCTTGTAATTGTCACATGCCGCCAAACATCATTGTTAATAACAAAATTGCTTTTTGCATTCGCGCCATCACCCGCAGTGACGCCGATATATCCATTGTTATCTAACCATCCGAAGAATATATCATTACCATCTCCTGCGGATTCAACTCCAGTAATACCTGGAGCTAACCACATAGTCGTGTGACCTTTTTGTGTAGATTTAAACCATGCTGAAAAGCTACTTGATTTCCCTAAAATATTCGCAAGATCGCCTTGAGTTTGCATAGCATCAAAATCTCCCGTCAATCCTATCCCTGATCCAAAGACGCCGCTAATTCTTTCGGGTTTGTTGAGAGGAATCGCGTCGTAGTTTCTTTGAGAAGCACTATTCCGGTACATTTCTGATTCAACAGCGGGATCCTCTTCAAGATGCCAAACGGCCGTCAAATGTTGCCATGTGTCTTGATTCGAATTATGTACATTTGCAGTTTTATTATCAAAATAAAGATAAATGTAATTCATAGCTGAATTCGCTTCTATGCTAGGGACTCTTACCCAAATTAAAGACTCACCACTGGGGTTCCACTTATTTATTTCAAAATCAAGCAGCGTGGAATGATCATTAGAAACAAAACGCAGATCTGATGCATCGCGATTAAATTGCTCATAATCGACCCGTTTCTCATTGAGACGCACAAGGACTATGACGTTTTTAAGGGCTGTATTTTGATCTAAATTGTTAATCGAAATTGGCAATCTTTGTTGCCACCCTTGATTCCACCATGGAAGTTTATTCGTAAATTTGATATTAAGTAGTGTTGTCTGCAGTGTTTTAGCGACGTCGGAAACAGTTAACTCATTGAACTCTTCTAAAGTGTTCTGTACATAAAAAGTTCTATGAACTTCGTTCATGCTAAAAGTATATTCAGTTATTGAAGATTGACATTGCTCGTCTAAATATATCGAGCCAGTTTTGTTCTTAAGCCTTAATTCTATTTTGTTATTTTGTATCAATGATGCTTCCAATCCGTTTTTATCGGTAGCAAAGACTCTAAACGGATTGCAGCTATTTGTACTCAGGGGAGACTGAATATCTATGGCAAGTTTGTCTGGAGCACCTGTTATATTGATAGATTGCTGAGCTGCAACGAGTGGGCTAGATTTCGCAATAAGAGTTAAGTACTGCGGCGTCTTTGCACTTTTAAAAAATATTTCTTTTCTGGACAGCCCTTGTTCCATAGCTAGTTGACTAGTTTTCACTGTGCATTGAGCGTCGCTAAAGAAGTCACCAGTCCCATTATTTACCAGCAGATTTATATTTAGTTTATTTTGTGTGACAGTTTCGAAACCAAAATTGTTTTCCAACAAAACATGAAGACTGTGACAAGTTTCAAATAGGACATTTGCTTGAGCCAAAATTCGCAGCTGCGTTGCGGGCGCATGCGTTCCTACGAGCAAAGTTAAAAGGGTCTCTCCAGAATTTCCGGCAGCATCTGTTTGATACGCCAAAACATGCCTTTCACTGACCACGCCTGGTGTTTCAACCAGCTGGACTTCAATTTTAAAAGATTGATTCATACACTCGGAGCTAACTGGGCCAGTTGCGAATTTTGAATACTCAAATTCCACGGATAATCCAGATTCACAGGTTCCGCTTAAAGCTAAATCGAATTCTTTAATATGGCTTCCGTTTACCGGATCTAAAAATCCCACAATAGGAGCAACTTCGTCCTTTGGCTCAGGCTCGGGTGTCGGCTCAGGTGTCGGCTCAGGCATAGGCTCGGGCGTGGGCCCGGGTGTAGGCTCAGGATCAGGTGTGGGCTCAGGATCAGGCGTGGGCTCAGGTGTCGGCTCAATAACAGGTTTTGGAGCAGGGGGAGTCTTTTTAACTTTTTCTTTTTTATCATTCTTTTTAGTGGGCTTTTGAGTCGGAAAGATAGGATTACCGGAACCCTCTCCTGGCTGAACGACTACTTTTGGTGCTTTCGCATTAGCACTTGGATCAGGCGTTACAATATCATCTGACTCTTTTATTTCATCTTCGCCTGGGCGAGAGCATGAAAAGAGCACAGCACTCGCAAGCAAGATCAGTAAAATTGGGCTCATGTTTTTTTTCATAGCGGAGGGTGATTCGGAAGGAAAACAACAATCTTAATGTTTGAGATAAAAAAAATATTGTTTAGATTAAATTCAATTGGTTTTCGATGTCGATTTCCAATTTGGAAAAGACAAAATTAATATCCAATCAAATAATGAATCAGATAACTTACATGACAAAATGTAAACTATACGAAAAAAAAGGAGCATATTAGCTCCTTTGTGCAATTCAACAATACTTGCATCTCTATTTTGTTAAAAAAGAAAGACAGGCATTCTTAATGGAATCTAATCCGCTGGCTGGAGAAATTTCAAAACATTGCCCTCTAAACCGGCCGCTTTGAAGTTGTTGTCCTTTGGCTTGGATTGTTTGAGCTGCGATTTGACAACTTTGAACAGATCCATTGTATGCATTGTAGTCGCGATCATCAATGAATGCAGATACTACAGCAGTCATTGGATGACAACCCGACGCACTAAATAGTTGGACCGTGTTGCCTGCTCCCGAAACATAACTTTTAATAAAATTTAATAAAGCAAATCCTATGCATTGTGCTGAGGTTTGGCAGTTCCGAATTTCATCTTCTATCGCGGCTTGAGCGTGAAATGATCCCACAAAAATTCCAATGAGCAATAGAGCCTTGATGCTTAAACGTGAAAGAGTTTGGTTAAACATTTTTAGAATCCTTTAAATTTTCTTTATTAATTTTTTCAAATCTTCGATGAAACTATTTTACGGCCATGAAACGAACTTTCTCCAAAAGACAGCTTGAAAGAAAGAGCGCTTTGAATTATCAAATCTAAGGACAGATGTCCAACTAAAGCTATAACAATTTATAATTACTTATTATTTTTTGTTACTATAGGCGACTCATACGTAAAGCGACGACGAGGCAAACGAAGTTGACTAAAAATACAAAGCTATACCTGATACTGTCGTTGATAGCCGCTATGCTGCTTATACTCAATTTATTTCAGTATCAAGCTGCCCAGCCGCAAAAAACTATTCTAAATTTTGTTTGGTTAGACCAAGGATATGTTCTGGTTCGAGAAAAGTCCTTTATCGCCAAAGAATGGAACGAATATGAATATTTATTGGAGTGGCGAAAAGACCAGAAAGCAGAAAAAATTGAGTATTCTTTAGTAAACGCGAAAAAAGTCATCTTAAATAAAAACCCTGCACAAAAAAATGCCGCTCTGCGGCAGTTTGTCGATGTTCCCAGCAATCCGCTTTTTAGTTTCACTACAGATTTAAGCGGAAAATATATTGAAAACAGCGAAGCTGCTGACACTACCGCACTGCAAAAAAATAAAACTATATATGACACCTGGTTTGCATGGTTCGGCGCCTGGGTTGGGGCGAGTATTTTTATGGATGCATTGGAGCCCGGCTATCATGCTCGACTCGCAGGAGAAAACAGCTACCAATTCGAAGCAAGCGATCTTGGTCCGACATTTATAAAATTAAACCTTAAAAATATTATGCAGGGAAAGAATTTTGCTTCGACTATCTATGAATTTCTCGAGGCTACAAAGCTTAAATTAAACGTCGAAGACGTACAAAACATTTATAAAGAAACCTCTCTTGAAGGCCATTATGAAAAAACGAGCCTGAGACCTGTTCGTATCAGTATGACAAAAAAAATAAATGTCGATATCAAGCAAGGCATGGTTTTTCAAGGTCGCGAACAACGCAATTATGAATTTTTTTGGCCAGACTTTTCTTCGATTGCAAAATTAGATACAGAGAATTGACAGCTATGCTCGAAAATTCGCCGCAAGAACTCTCCCAACTTGTAAATATCAAAAAAGAAAAAACCAAAGAAGAAGAAACCAAAGAAGAAAAAACTAAAATCCAGCTCCACCCCTCATGGAAAGTGCGCCTTTGCGATGAATTTACGAAGCCCTATATGCAAAATTTAAAGCTCTTTCTAAGAAATGAAATCAGGCAGGGAAAAATAATATACCCAAAAGGTGCAGAGTATTTTGCCGCATTGAATCACACGCCTTTAGAAGCTGTGAAAGTGGTCATTCTAGGCCAAGACCCCTATCATGGTGAAGGTCAAGCGCATGGCCTGTGTTTTTCCGTGCGTCAAGGAGTCCGACCCCCACCCTCTTTGGTCAATATTTTTAAAGAACTGAAAACCGATCTGGGGATAACAAATTCTGGCAATGGAAACTTAAGCACTTGGGCAGATCAAGGGGTGTTGTTACTCAATAGTGTGTTGACGGTTGAAGCTGGCATCGCGGCTGCCCACCAAAACAAGGGCTGGGAGCTCTTTACCGACCAAGTTATCAAACACCTTGCAATGCGAGTTGAGCCGATAGTTTTTATGCTCTGGGGCAGCTATGCGCAGAAAAAAGCCGCTATCGTGGATCCAAAAAAGCATTTAATTTTACGAGCGCCGCATCCTTCTCCGCTTTCGGCACATCGTGGATTTTTGGGCTGTCGACATTTCTCTCAAGCTAATACTTTTTTGCTTGAGCAAGGAAAAAATTCTATAGATTGGCGTTTACCGACTCTATAACTTCTGAATAGACAGCCGCACCAGCGTTTGATCAATTTTTATTTGCTCACATCCGCCTTCACTATCACCGAGTTTATCAAGCCACTCAGCTTTTGCTGCTAGGGTTTCGTTAATAATATAATCTCCACACTGCGCCAGAGTAGCCGCTAAAAATTCTGATTTTTCAATTTTCAAAATAATGCGATCTGTTATTTCAAAACCTTTGTCTTTGCGTAAATTTTGAATGTGTTTTGTCAGCTCTCTTGCCAAACCCTCATTAAAGAGAACTTCGTCGATATTAATATCGAGTGTCACAGTGATTTTGCCATTACTTGCAAAAGATAGGCCCTGTTGCTCTTCAAAAACAATTTCAACATCTTCAAAAAATATTTCTAATGCTTCACCTTCCACCAATAAAGAAATTGAATTCTTTTCTTGCAAGGTGCGGATTTGTTCCTGCGTCATAGCTGCTATCGACTGAGCGGCAGCCTTCATCTTTGCGCCGAGTCGCGGACCAAGAGTTTTAAAATTAGCTTTTATGCGTCTTTTAAAGATATTCGAATCCGCACTGACATATTCAATCTCTTTGATATTGGTTTCATGCAAAATGATGGCTGCAACTTTTTCAATGTTGGACTGCATTTTTGTATCTATCACTGGTATTAGCAATTTCTTAAGTGGCTGTCTGACTTTTATTTTTTCCTTTTCCCTTACAGATAGTGTTAAAGAACAGATATCTTGAGCTAAACGCATCTGCTGCATTAAGTCCTGGTCAAGATAGGTGTCATTTGATTTAGGAAAGAGACTTAAGTGGATCGATGCAGAGCTTTCGGCTCTTTTGTCCACAGTCAAACATTGATATAAATAGTCGCTATAAAACGGAGCTATGGGCGCACTTAATTGACAAATCGTTGTCAAACACTCGTAAAGTGTCTGGTAGGCGGCTTGTTTATCCTGGTTTTGCTCCCCTTTCCAGAATCTTCGACGACTAAGACGCACATACCAATTGCTTAAGTGGTCATTTGTAAAATTCAAAACAGAGCGCGCAACAGTCGTTAAGTCATAGTCGCTGTATGCTTTATTAACTTTTGCGATCAATAAATGCAGCTCAGATAAAATCCAGCGATCAAGCTCCGTACGCTTTGGTACTGGAATCAAAGCAGCACTGGGGTCAAAATTATCCACATTGGCATAAAGTGTAAAAAAATTATAAGTATTTTCGAGAGTGTTAAAAAACTTTCTTTTTACTTCGGTGATACCATTCTCATCAAAACGCAGATCATCCCAGGGATTAGAAACTGCTAGCAAATACCAACGCACGGCATCTGCACCGTGTTTGTCAATCAATGCGAAAGGATCGATGATATTCCCAAGTCGCTTTGACATTTTTTGACCATTTTTATCGAGCAATAAGCCGCTTGAAATAACATTTTTATAGGCCACACTATCAAATAACATAGTCGCGATGGCATGAAGCGTAAAAAACCAACCGCGCGTTTGATCTACGCCTTCTGCAATAAAATCTGCCGGGAAATTTTGCTGAAAAACTTCTTGGTTCTCAAAAGGGTAATGCCACTGCGCGAAGGGCATCGCACCAGAGTCAAACCAGACATCAATAATATCTGACTCACGTTGTAATTTCTGCCCCTTGCTGCCGACAAGAAAAATTTCATCCACTTCAGGACGATGCAATTCTATGCTTTCATATTGCTGCTGACTGAAACTTTTAGCGTCGAAGTTTTTTAAAGGATTTGATTGCATAATCCCGGCTTTGACGGCGGCTTCGATTTCTTTTTTCAATTCTGCCACAGAGCCGATAATTTTACGTTCAGTGCCATCGGCACTAGACCAAATTGGCAAAGGCACACCCCAATATCGCGAACGCGAGAGATTCCAATCCACGAGATTCTCTAGCCAATTGCCGAAACGACCTTCGCCGGTTGCGGGCGGATGCCAGTTTATTGTCTTATTTAAATCGATCATTTTTTGTTTGTATTCGGTTGATTTTATAAACCAAGAATCAAGTGGGTAATAAAGGATGGGCTTGTCAGTGCGCCAGCAATGGGGATAGGAGTGCTCGTACTTTTCGACTAAAAACGCCCGATTTTCCTGTTTAAGTTTTATTGCAATTCTCACATCGACACTTTGATAATCTTTAGCTTTGCTAATCGTGTCTGGCTCATATTCAGCCTTAACTGCGACACCAGCAAATTCTTTCACTGCAGGAACAAAACGCCCCTTTAAATCAACCAGCGTGAGAGACCCTAAATTGTTAATCTTACCAACGCGCTGATCGTCCGCACCAAAGCTCGGCGCAATATGAACAATACCTGTTCCGTCAGATGTGGTTACAAAATCACCACAAACAACTCTGAAAGGATCGCCCTGTTCCGGCTGCGCATAGTTCATCAGCTGCTGGTAGCGCAAACCTTGTAACTGCGAACCAAGAACTCGCTCTACAATCTTAAAAGGCAAAACAGCGTCACCAGCTTGATAAGTTGGGAGCTCATTATGAACTTCGGCTTCGTTTTTGAAATAAGCACTCAGCCGGTCTTCGGCTAATAAGACTGAAATTTTTTCAGCCGTATAGCGATTATAGGTATCAAGTAAAACATAGGAAATCTTTTCACCAACTGCCAAACCTGTATTCGAGGGTAGAGTCCAAGGAGTCGTCGTCCAAGCAAGAAAATAAACTTGGGCCCAGGCTTGTTTGCTCAGGCTTTGTGCACGAGAGCTATCATCCTGCAGCTTAAATTGCGCTATGACCGAGGTGTCTTTGACTTGGCGGTAACAACCAGGTTGATTAAGCTCATGCGA
This sequence comes from Oligoflexales bacterium, assembly GCA_018060885.1. Classification (GTDB taxonomy): domain Bacteria; phylum Bdellovibrionota_B; class Oligoflexia; order Oligoflexales; family JAGOVF01; genus JAGOVF01. The sequence continues at coordinate 41,155 of JAGOVF010000013.1, forward strand.
ACTCAGCCCCGTACCTGCCATCGGAGAGTAGGGCTGTATGGTGTAACCTTTATATAACAAGCCTTTTTCGTATAACTTTGCCAGAGCCCACCAAACAGATTCGATATACTTGTTGTCATAGGTCACATAAGGGTTCTTCATATCCACCCAGTAACCCATTTTATCCGTCAGCTTTTCCCATACTTCCGTATATTTCATCACATCGTCACGGCATTTTTGGTTAAATTCCTTAACGCTAATTTTGTCGCCAATGTCTTCTTTTTTGAGACCTAAGGACTTTTCAACGCCGAGTTCTACAGGCAGGCCGTGCGTATCCCAACCGGCTTTGCGCAGGACTTTTTTGCCCTTCATGCTTTGATAGCGACAAATGGTGTCCTTAAGCGTTCGCGCCATAACATGGTGAATCCCTGGCTGGCCATTTGCAGAAGGTGGGCCTTCAAAGAAGACAAAGGGTTGGCGGTCTTTCGCCTGGTCTATGCTTGCTTGAAAAACAGAGTTTTTAGTCCACTCTAGAGCTAAATTCTTTTCGTCAAATTGATGTTTAGGGAAAGCGGACTTTTTCATTAAGATTACCTATTGCTTCGATTTGAAATTAAAACCTTTATTGAAACCCTAAATAGAATTCTTTAATTGATCCATCACTTTAAATAACCAAAGATAATTAACGCAGTTGGACTTAATTATCAACAGTCCCATCGTGTAAGCATTGCCTTTTTACCTAGCTGAAGGCTATAAAGAGGAAACTCTGAATAGAGTAAAGCTTACACAGCGAGGATGCAATGGACTACTTTCTTGAAAAGAACGGCCAAATTTACTGCGAAAGTGTGCCTTTAGCGCAAATCGCGGCTGAAGTTGGCACGCCCTGTTATGTTTATTCCTTGGCAACTTTAAATCGCCACGCCGAAGAGCTTATTTCTGCCTTTAAAGCTTATCCGACCCTTGCATGTTTCGCCGTTAAGGCCAACAGCCATTTGGCGGTATTAAAACAGCTTTTTAGCCATGGTCTCGGCGCAGATGTCGTTTCTGGTGGAGAGATGGCGCGAGCTTTGAAAGCTGGTTGTCCTCCAGAAAAAATCGTATTCTCTGGCGTTGGCAAAAGGAAAGACGAACTTGAATTTGCCATTCAAAGCAAAATAATGTCGATCAATCTCGAATCAATATTTGAACTCGATCAACTTGCGGAGTTAGTGCCTGCAAACCAAAAAGTACGGGTGAGCCTGCGTTTGAATGTAAACGTTGACGCAAAAACCAACCCCAAGATCGCGACAGGTATGTACAGTAGTAAATTCGGCATAGCCGAAACAGAACTTGCGAACTTATTAGATCGCTTAAAAGCCAAGCCAGGACTACAGCTGGTTGGCCTCGCCTGCCATATTGGCAGTCAAATGACTAGTCTAGGCCCTCTTAGCGAAGCAGCTAAGCGCATTGCGGAACTCGCTATGCAGGTCAAAACAGCGGGATTTCCGCTAGAATTTATCGATGTGGGCGGTGGCTTAGGAATTAAGTATCACGAAGAAAGCCCTCCGAATTTAAAGGACTATGCCCAGACCTTGCAAGCAGCAGTTGCGCCTACGGGCTTGAAGCTTGTGATTGAGCCCGGTCGCGTCTTGGTCGGAAATGTCGGAGTTATCGTCACTCGAGTTTTGGGAATAAAAGCCACACCGAGCAAAAAATTTGTCGTTGTGGATGCTGCCATGAATGACTTAATGCGACCAAGTATTTACGACGCCTATCATGCAATACTGCCAGTGAATACAGATAGCACGAGCCCAACACATCTGGCAGATATAGTTGGACCCGTGTGCGAGTCTGGCGATGTGCTCGGCAGGGATCGTTCATTGCCTAATAATTTACAGGCGGGAGACTTGGTCTTTATTCGTAGCTGCGGGGCTTATGCAGCCTCTATGGCATCGAATTACAATACTCGGCCACGCGCGCCTGAAGTTTTAGTAGATCAAGCATCCTATAAAGTGATAAAACCTCGCGAGTCGCTTGAAAAACTTTGGTCAGATGAGGCTTATTAATCGATGTATTCCCGCTTTGATAAAAATGCCGTGATCGTACAAAAATATGGTGGAACCTCCGTCGGCACTCCCGAAAGAATTAAAGCCGTAGCAGCTCGTGTCGCCCGGATGCACCGCCAGGGCTATAAGAATCTTGCGATAGTTGTGAGTGCCATGTCGGGAGAAACCAATAGACTGGTATCTTTAGTTAACGAATCAAATCCCCATGCTTCGATGAAAGCATATGATGTGGCGATTGCGGCTGGCGAACAAGTCACCGTTGGACTCTTAACCGCCGCCTTAGAAGCTGAAAAAATCGAAGCTTCGCCTTATCTCGCCTATCGATTAAATATCCGTACCGATGACGCACACGGTCGCGCCCGCATTCAATCTATTGACACGAGTTTAATTGAAGAAGATTGGCGCAACAATCGCGTCGCAGTCATTGCTGGGTTTCAAGGAGTCAATCGCCACAATGATATAACGACCTTAGGCCGCGGTGGTAGCGACACCAGCGCAGTCGCTGTGGCAGCTGCGTTAAAAGCCGATTTTTGTGAAATCAACACCGACGTCGATGGCGTGTTCACTGCCGACCCAAGAGTTGTAGAAACTGCGAGTTTAATTCAAGAAATGGACTACGAAGCTTGTTTAGAGCTGGCTTCCATGGGTAGTAAAGTTCTACATCCACGTTGTGTTGAACTCGCGGCAAAATATAAAATTCCTTTAATTGTCAGAAACACTTTTAAACCCGATGATGCAGATAGGACTATAGTTATGGATTTAAAACTAGATATGATTGAAGATACTTTAGTGAGCGGCGTCACAATAGACAAAGACGTAGCATCTTTTATGGTGGCAGGCGCCAGCATGGATGCGAAGTTTATCACTTTGCTCTTCCAACACATCGCCGATAAAAAAATAAACGTCGATGTTATTATCCATGAAAAAAATCAGGCTTTTGACCAAAAAACTCTCGGCTTCACTGTATCTGAATCGGATGCGGAGTTGACCGAAAATGCGCTGGTTAGCTTAAACAAAAGTCACGGCTCGCTACAATGGCAGAAGACCTTAGGACTTTCGAAAGTTACTGCCGTGGGAGTCGGCATGCGCAGCAATGCGGGAGTCGCTGCAACCTTTTTTACAGCGCTTTCAAGCCATAATATTGAAGTCAAAATGATTTCGACTTCGGAAATTAAAATTTCAGCGGTTATTGACAAAGCCGATGGCGCGGCGGCTGTTAAAGCACTGCACAAAGCTTTTATTTCTTGAGTTTATCAATTCGCATTTTTTATTGATCTGAATTCCTTATTCCTGAACCGAAGCATATGTCATCCTGAACCGAAGCATATGTCGGTAAATTGAAAAAGTTGGTCTCCTTTCCGGTTGTATTGCACACCGGCTCGGCACGGGCTAAACACTACTAAACGTAGTCAATATGAGTCCTCATTGCAAAGGAGACCAGTACATGTACGACCA
>JAGOVF010000243.1 GCA_018060885.1 Oligoflexales bacterium
GTTATCGAGCAGCAAAAAGAAGCGCGTGAGCTGCTTAATTCATCTTCCGACAGTGAAATGAAGGCTCTTGCGAAAGAAGAACTTCTATCACTAGAAGAACAGTTGGCAAAATTGGCAGAGCATTTAAAATTTCTATCACTGCCTAAAGATCCTAACGATCAAAAAAACGTCATTGTGGAAATCCGCGCCGGAACTGGCGGAGAAGAAGCTGCACTTTTTGCGGGTGATTTATTGAGGATGTATAGCAAATACGCTGACAAACAGCGTTGGTCAGTCGAAGTGCTGGGTTTAACTTATGCTTCAGCCGGCGGAATAAAAGAAGCTGTCATGATGATTTCTGGAAATAATGTTTATAGTCGGATGAAGTTTGAGAGCGGAACGCATCGGGTTCAACGAGTTCCAGCAACGGAAGCGCAAGGCCGAGTCCACACGAGTGCATGCACTGTGGCGGTGTTGCCAGAGGCGGAAGATGTTGATATTCATATTGATCCCAAAGACTTAGAAATCAGTGCCTGTCGAGCGTCAGGTGCGGGTGGTCAGCATGTTAATAAAACTGATTCGGCAATTCGCATTGTTCACATTCCGACCGGAGTTGTCGTGGAGTGTCAGGAAGAAAGGTCGCAGGTTAAAAACAAGGACAGAGCCTTAAAAGTTCTTAAGGCGCGTTTATTGGATAAAGCCCAACAAGAGCAAGCAGCTGCAATTAGTGCAGATCGCAAGAGCCAAGTTGGTTCCGGCGATCGCAGTGAACGTATTCGTACCTATAATTTCCCGCAAGGCCGCATGACAGACCACCGCGTTAATTTAACATTATATAAACTCGATCAAGTTATGGAAGGCGACATCGGAGAAATCATTGATGCTTTAATGGCGAGTCATATAGAGCATCTCTTGCAAAGTGAAAATGCGAGTTAAGAAATTACGATGCAAAACCAACTTGATAATCAGTGGACAATTAAAAAATTACTACCTTGGTCGTTAGAATATTTAAAAAAGCACCAACCAGAATCTAGTCGCATTGATGTCGAAATGCTTTTGACTGGTACCTTGAACTGTCCACGAATTAACTTATACACGGAAATTGATAAACCGCTGCTCGCCAATGAGTTGGCATTATTCCGCGAAAAATTAAAAAGGCGAGCATCTGGGGAGCCTGTCGCTTATATTCTTGGTGAAAAAGCGTTTATGCGGCATCAGTTTTTAGTTAATAAAAAAGTCTTAATTCCACGCCCAGAAACGGAAATATTGGTAGAAACAGTTTTAGAAGAATTGGACCACAATGGTGCGGCTCAGGTGTTAGATGTCGGCTGTGGTAGTGGTTGTATTTCTTTGTCGATCGCCGCAGCTCGGCCTTTAGTAAAAGTTGAAGGCTGGGACATCAGTGAAGCCGCGATAGAATTATCGCGCGAGAATTCTGTTCGTTTGGCCATCGAAAATTGTCACTTTAAAGCCTGTGATGCTTTAAATCCACAAACATGGAAAATGCAGGCGATGTTGTTCGATTATATTGTTTCCAACCCTCCTTACATAAGTAGGGAAGAAGCGCAGGATTTGCCGCGTTCAGTTTTAAATTTCGAGCCACATTTAGCCTTATTTGCTGAAGAAGATGGTTTGGCATTCTATAATGTCCTCGCAAAAAATGCAGGAATATTATTGAAGCAAAATGGCAGATTGTTTGTAGAAATCGGCTATACTCAGAAGAAGACTGTAGAAACAATTTTTCAGAAAAATTCTTGGCTACTCGACAAAGTCGTGAAGGATTATAGCGGGCACGATCGTGTTTTAGTTTTTAGAATAGCAGAGTTGTAAATACCATGTCTCACGATCAAAAAGATTCGGAAAATCCACAGGAAACGAAAGATGAAAAAGAATTTAATAGTGAAGATTCTGTCTTTTCTGCGGATGAACTTGCTAGGGTAGAACTTAATAAAGAAACGCAGCCGCATCAGGCTGCTGTAACTAGAATCGTATTATATTTTATTGCTTTTGCCACGGTACTGGCAGCGACGCTTTATTTTTACCAAATTTTTTTCGTTCCAATTATACTAAGCACGCTTTTTTGTTATCTGGCTTATCCGCTATTTAAGCTACTAATCCATTTTAGATTTTCGAGAGCACTAGCAGCATTGTTCATCGTAGTGTTGGGGTTTGGAGTTATTGGATTAGCAGTACTGAAAATATTTCCTGCGGTTTACGATCAGTTTTTAAACCTTAGTGATTTGGTATTTAGTTCTTATGAGGCCTGGAAAGATATCCTTGTAGAGAAAATTAGATTTACGATTCTGCAGCGACATTTAATGACTGCAGTAGAATTTGATGCCTACTGGAGTAAGCTCGATCTTTTGACCGAAATGGGATCAAAGGTCGAAGGTACCATGATGCAATTATTAGGCAGCATCCCGCAAGTGTTTGGAGGTGTTCTAAATATTGTGATGTTACCTATCATCTCTTTTTTTATACTCAAAGACTTTCCAAAACTAAGCCAATTAGCCAATCATGCAACTCCTAATGATTTACAATTAGAATCGGATTTTTTTATTCAAAAACTTGATTCGACTTTAAAGTCGGTGATCAAAGGCCAAGTGACAGTCGCCTTTATTTTAGGGCTTCTTTATACAATCGGATTTTCCTCAATTGGTATGCATTCGGCAGTGGCTGTTGGACTCGCCGCAGGCATCTGTCGTTTAGTGCCCTATTTAGATATATTTGTCGGCGGATTTTTATCGGCAATAGTCTTATCTGCTCATGATGGTAGCACGGCGCAGTATGTCGGGGTTGCTATAATTATTACTGTTGTGCAAGTCCTTGATGCCTTGTTTATTACGCCGAAAGTTATAGGCGAACGTGCAGGACTTCATCCTTTGGTGGTCATTTTTTCTGTGATGGCTTTTGCCCATTGGTTTGGATTTATGGGTGTAATATTAGCAATTCCAACAATTGCAATTTTGAAGGTTGTAGTGGAATTTATTGCGAGTCTTTACCTTCGTACGTTATTTTTTAAGCAAAAATAACGAATTAATTTTTTCTATGCTCACAGATTTTCTTCTCACAATGTCCATACATATCGAGTCTATGCGATGCAAGCTTTAGCCCGAATTTTTGGGCAATCCTAAGCTGCAAAGCCTCAATTTCAGAATCTTCAAACTCAAAGACCTTCCCACAA
>JAGOVF010000107.1 GCA_018060885.1 Oligoflexales bacterium
GTCTCGAATTGAATTAGAGGAACGATCTTCTTTTGGGATTATAAAATTTGGATGAGCGTATACCACAATATTTAGCTGAGAAAGGCGATAACTCGCGAGCAGAGCTTGTTGCGGATTTGCATAGGTAAGTTTAAGGAGGCCTGGTTTAAAGGTCGATTCTACTATGCTTTTTGCTGAATCTAAATACGGAAGTAGTTCTTCTAATTTTGCAGTTTCAACTATTTCGACAACCAGCTCACTTGTCAGTACACCTACGGCACCATGCTCGCGATCAAACCAAATAGGATTTCCAATTGATGGATTGCTCATAGAAGAAAAGTTGTCGAGTTCGAAAGCAATAATATTTAGGCCAAAAAGTCCGCTTAAATTTCTTGAGCTCATAAGTTCGAAATTTTCATAGTAATCGATGTAATAGGCCGGGTCTTTTCCTTCTTCCAAAGTGAGAGATCCCAAAGAGTAGTCAATTTCAAAAAAAACAGGTTTTTTGTTCTCGTTTAAGTAATAGGTGCGTTCAGGGTTTGAAAAAGCAATTTGATATTTTAGAAATACAAAGAGAAAAAGACTTAGATTTGCAATGCTAAAAAATCGCATGTTATTCTCCCAGATGTTCTTGTTTATGATTATGCTTTAATAATGATAGCAGGGATTTTTAGTGAGGCGAAATTTGGAACTATTCGGACAGATAATCTTAAAATCGCGTCTATTTTATGCAAATGACCCACTGTGTGGGTCATTTTCCATTGATTTGGCCTAAAATATAGGCTATAATCATAAATTATGATAAATCGCATTTTGACAAGCAAACTTAAGCAGCTAATTTCAAAAACAAATAAAAGTATAATGCTACTCGGCCCACGCCAAGTCGGCAAATCTACGTTATTAAGAGAATTCGAATATGATCTCATCGTTGATTTGGCAGATGAGGGCATCTATCGGGATCATCTTAAAGATCCATCCTTACTTCGAGCGCAAGTTCTGGGTCTCGTAAGTAAGCATAAAAAAATATTAATTGACGAAATTCAACGATTGCCGACCCTATTAAATTCGGTGCAATCTCTCATTGACTCTCAAAAATTTGTTTTTATGCTGACAGGTTCATCAGCAAGAAAACTTAAAAAAGGTGGAGCCAATCTGCTACCTGGGCGCTTATTTTGGTATCATTTGTTTCCCCTAAGTTATTGGGAGCTAAAAGACCAATGGGACTTAACAAAATCTTTGACGATTGGCACTTTGCCTGAAATTTATTTGCAAGACTACGGCCAAGATCTATTATCAGACTATATCAACTCTTATCTTCGGCAAGAAATTCAAGCTGAGGCAATAGTTCGGAATATTGATAGTTATGCTCGTTTTCTAGATGCGGCAGCCGAAAATTCTGGAAAGATTATCAATTACGGAAAACTTGCATCTGATAGCGAAATACCTAAGGAAACATTACGCCGCTTTTACGATATTTTAGCAGATACCCTACTTGTTCAGCGCTTGCGTGGTTTTACCGATATTAAAGGCTCACGGAAAGCTTTGCAAAGAGAAAAGTTTATTTTTTTTGATATGGGTGTTCGTAATGCGATCCTTAAACAGCATAAGAATGTATTCACAAAAGCGCAGTTAGGTGAGCTTTTTGAGCAATGGTTTATACTCCAAGTCATTTCTTATGCCAGCTATGAAAGAAATGAGTGGGAGTTTTACTACTATCGTGACGATCTTATGAAAGAAGTAGATTTAGTAATTGATTGTGGAGATCGATTAATTGCTGTTGAAATAAAATACTCTAATAGATTTCGTGAAGAATTTATATATGGCCTTTCTGCGTTTCGAAAATATACAAAAAAAGCAACCCAATGCTACCTGGTCTATTGTGGAGACACTTTACAAAAACGTGATGAGATAGCTGTTATGCCATATCAAGATTTTTTAGATAGAATCGCGATAGGCTTAATTTGAGCGGACAATTTTAACGAAATAGCTTTGATTTATTGGTTTCACTCAAGATCATAGGGTTGGCTACTAGAAATATAGGCGGGATAGCCGGGAACTTTATCCAACACTTGGGCCACAACTTTAAATGTATATTCTTCACCCTCTTCAATGCTACTAGCGGGTACTACCACGATGCGATTTTCTCCAGTAGAAGCTTCTGATGTGTAGATTTTGACACCTTTTTTATCAAATACATTTAGCATCCAAATGAAATCTTGCGTCGAGCCAAAAGGATTGCCGACCATTTGCACGCTGCGAGTGTTTGAATCATATTGTGCTGTAATAGTTCCAAGCGTTAGATTAGGAAAAGTGAAAGGAAATTCAAATGACCAGGGAGCACTGGCATCGCCCATGACGACCTGAACAAAAACACTTTGATGCGCTCGAGGAACTTTTCCTGGTGACAGCGTTATTTTTTGGGCGAAAAGCTTGTCACCTTCAGCGCTATCTTGACTTTTTCCATCGTCATTAAGTAGTCGATCCCATTCCAAAATGTCAGTTTGGTCATCGGCTTCTTTTTTCTTATAAGTACTGCCGTTTAAAAGTGCGTTTGGGCCCCGTATCTGTAAACTGTTGGGCACAACATCGGAGCGTAATTTGCTGGTAAAACTCAAAGTCGCGACAGGATCTGCCCCAGCACTCGGAACATCAAGTTCATATTGTACGGCAATCCACTCGACAATTTCTTTAAAAAACAGATCTATACTTGTTTGTGTTGAGTCCGAAATCGTGTCTTCGTTCGCATCCCTATCTAAGACATCTAAAATTCCATCTCCGTCATCATCTGGGTCAAAGGCATTGATGAGTCCATCGCCATCGATGTCTGCATCTAGATGATTCGTGGTGCCATCTGCGTCTGTATCTACGTCACTCCCCAAATCTGCCAACATAAGAGAAGAGGGAATTTGTGCAATGCTGAGACTTTGTAATCCATCCGGCTTTCCGTCTGCATCTTGGTCTGAAGCTAGATCTGCAGTGACTTCTATTCCATCTAAATTTTGAAAGGTGATGATCCTACCTCGATCTATTAAAGTGGGAAGTACATCGCTGCGGAAAAAGAAAAATTGTTTTATAGTATTTTCTTCGGTACTTTCTATCGACAAAACAGATGTTACAATATAGTTCGGCGAAAGTAAGATCAAAGTGTGAGCATTGGCGGTGTTTACTTTTTGTAAGACAAAGATGCCATTGCCATCAACCTCAGCAACGCGAGCGATTCCAGTGTCACGTTCAACTGCTGCGAGAACCCAGCCTGCCATTTGTGCCTGACCGCCGAAAACTCCAAGGATAGAGCCTCGAATGTCAGTGTATGTTGACGTGTCTGTTGGAGTTTCGCTAGATTCGCTACTACCCCCTCCGCCTCCGCACGAATAAATGATCAACACCAGTGCGTAAAAACACACGAAGTAGGATAAATTTTTCTGAAACTGTGCCATTAAAACCTTGCGAAAGTTCAAAAAATCAAACCAATTAAGTGCTATTTACTGGACAGCGCAAATCGGCTGTGATTTATTTCGGTGCTTTCTATATTAAGCTAAAGATTTTGAGCTTCTAGAGAATTTAAAATTTGAGTAAAAATGAATAAAGAACCAATCAATTCGCAAAGTCATGCGCGTTTCACTAGCCTCAATGATGGTTTTCAATGTTTGTTTTGCAGTGCGCTTGTGCCACCCAGAAAAAAAAGTTGTCGAAATCACTGTCCCTATTGCCTGCATTCTTTGCATGTGGATATAAATCCGGGAGATCGTGCGAATGAATGTCGCGGCCTTCTGCGACCTGTGTCTTATGAGCTAAGTTCTAAAAAAGGTCTCGTTCTTGTTTTTCAATGTCAAAACTGTCATAAAAAAACGAAAAATATAGCAGCTATAGATGATGAAATAGCAGCAGATGATTACGAGGCAATTTTGCAATTGTCGCTACCTGCAAAGCCAGTACCTTGACATTTTTAGCCGCTTAGGCGATAGAGGAAGGCTTACGCGTAGCTTTATTGCTTGTGTATCAACTTGAGGGCTGACGGAATGTCGCGGGTCACTTTTTGTGATCGGAGGAAAGTCCGGACTTCACAGGGCAGGGTGCTGGTTAACGACCAGGCGAGGCAACTCGACGGCAAGTGCAACAGAAAGCAAACCGCCTTTATTGGTAGTGCAAACTCCGATTTAGGTAAGGATGAAACGGTGAGGTAAGAGCTCACCAGCAGTTTGGTGACAAGCTGGCTAGGTAAACCCCACCCGAAGCAAGGCCAAATAGAGGAATGGAGTCGCTCATCGGCTCGACGTTGGCTCCGACGGATTCCTGGGTAGGCTGCTTGAGGATGCTGGTAACAGTTATTCCAGATGAATGACATTCACCTCCAGTTTCGCAAGCTCTTGAGAAAGATGTTTTTATGAAAGTAAAAATAACTTCTCATTTGAAAGCGAACAATGGGGAACAGAATCCGGCTTACAGTTGGCCCTCAAGAGGTTTTTTGCGGGGTTGTTGAATTTTTTCAGCAGCCCCGTAAACTTTTTATGCAGAAGAAATCTTAAAAATGAGAAAACGTACAAGATCTGACAATGATTATTGAAGAACCTAAAACAATAAAGGGCACTAATCCCTTTTTAGCAAAGGCACTTGCAGCGGCAAATAACAAAATGCTGCCCTTATTCATTCGCCAACAGTGTTGCGAAAAGCGAGGAATTTGGCGCAGATATTTTGCAGATCGAATGGGGGAAAAACCCGCAGAAGTTCATGTAGATATTGGTTCATATAAAGGAAAGACCATTTTAGAGCTCGCTCAGAGTTTTCCCGATCGCGCGTTTATTGGTGTAGATTTGACCTATAAGCGGGTTTTTTTAAGTGCAGAGAGGGGTGAGAAGTTGGGGCTAAGAAATGTAGCTTGGTGTCTTTGGGATGCAAAAAAGATTAAAGAAATTTTTTCAGAAGATGAAGTGTCTGGGGTGTCAGTTTTTTTTCCAGATCCCTGGGCCAATAAAAAAAGCCAAAAAAAACATCGCCTTATTTCAAATGACTTCGTAGAGCAAATGAGATCCATTTTAGAAAACAAAGGCTATTTTTGGCTAAAAACTGATCATCATGAATATTTTACAGAGGCATGTTTGATATTAAAGCGGCTTGGTGTTGGACTCAATGAAGACTCTGAACACTTTGAGTATGCCAAAAAGATAGGAAGGACTTTATTCGAGGAGCTCTTTCATACCCAAGGCAAAGGAACTTTTTCCCGAATTTGGTATAAAGAGCTTGATGGGTCTGGTTAGTAAAAATTAAGCCGCACATCGTTGACTTAAATATGCTAGAATTCCAACTGTTAAATATTAAAGGCTGCTCAATGTCTGATGGCGTTATAAAATTTATAAAACAAAATAATTCTGTACCTAACGAGAATAAAAGAGCTCTTTTGGACTCGATGGCGTCTTATGAAAGGATGTGCAAGCAGTTGCTCGAATTTGAGAAAAACAAGTATAATCAGATAGATATGGTCCCGACTATTTCTGGAGTGGACATAGACAAACAAATTAAGGTAGAAGTTGTAGGCTTAGAGAGTTTGGCTCCTGCAAAAGGTAAATAACAGAGTTTGGATTTATATCTGAACGAAATAAGGGGCTGCCGATTAATTTTTTGAGGGAAACAGCACAGTTTGGACGGCTACGACCAGAGTATTTATTTATCTATAGAAACTGACTCTTTTAGTTTAGATCAAGACTGGCTTGCTCATCAGGCCGAGCGAATATGCCAACTTCTCAAAGTCGACCACTTAGAACTTTCCATTCGTTTCGTAGATCAAGAAGAAATTATAAATTTGAATCGTCGGTTTCGCGAGAAAGACTCTTCGACGGACGTCCTCTCGTTTCCTCAAATATCCTGGCAAAAGCAGCCGGAACTTGGTTTAAATGAGCATGATTTCTCTAAAAATAATTTAAATTCAGATTCAGTACCAACAATGCTTGGCGATGTTGTTATATCTGTCATTGATGCACAAAAAAACGCAACAGAAATTGGTCAATCACTTGAAGCTGAAATACTTTTTCTTATGGTTCATGGAATTTTGCATTTGTGTGGATATGATCATCAAATCCCAATCGACGAACAAAAAATGCTGCAGCAGCAGACTATGATTATCAATAGTTTATCTTCTAACCAGCAAAAAAGTGCGGGTGAACCTTTAATGCAAGGAATTAATTAAATTGGAAGAGTTTATTTTTACTGACGATGTTGTACAACTTACGATACTTGTCGTTTGTCTTTTATTGTCAGCCTTTTTCTCTTCATCTGAGACGGCCATTACTTCAACAGGAACTCTAAAAGCTTCGCATTTAATAGATTCTGGCGATCCAAGAGCAAAAGCGTTGCGCCTTTGGGTCTCTCGTCCAAACCATGTATTAACAACGATTTTATTAGGCAATAACATTGTAAATATTCTGTCAACGGCACTAGCGACTAATTTGGCAACCAAGTATTTTGCTAGCCAGGCGATTGGAATTGCTACCGGTGTCATGACTTTTTTAATTGTCGTTTTTGGCGAAATTATGCCGAAATCCTTTGCAAAAAATCATTCAACGCAGCTTGCTATTATTGCTATGCGGATCCTGAATGTAATTTATATTGTTCTCTATCCTGTGGTCTTGTTCTTTTCCATGCTGGCAGAGACAGGAGTTAAGCTTCTTGGCAGTAAATTTTCCGATCAACCACTCATTACTGAGGAAGAGCTCGAATACATGGTGAAAGTATCGGAAAAAACTGGAGTCATCGAAAAAATTAAGAAAAATATGTTAGCAGGTGTATTTGAATTTGACGAAACCAAAGTGCGGGAAATCATGACGCCTCGCCCTGATATGACGGCTGTGGAAGCTCAAATGGCCTTAGAAGACGTATTAAAAATTGCAATTGAAACGGGATATTCTCGCATTCCTGTTTATAGCGAGACTATAGACAAGATAGAAGGGATACTGCTTGTAAAAGATTTGTTAGCATATGCTTTAGAAAATAAATCTTTGAAAAAATTTCAATTGCAGAATCTGATGCGAAAGGCACTGTTTTTTCCGGAGTCGAGATCAATTAGCGAGGCTTTCAAGAGTTTGAAAAAAGATCGGCAGCATGTGGCAATTGTCGTCGATGAATATGGTGGAACTGCAGGATTAGTTACACTCGAAGACATCATTGAAGTTATCGTTGGAGATATTCAAGACGAGTTTGATGAAGAAACCGAAAAAATAATAGATCTCAGTGGCGGAATTTATGATGTTTCTGGTTCAGTCAATCTTGAAGATTTTTTAGAGTACTTTGATATTAGTCCTGAAGATGTGAAAGAAGAAATAGAAGGCGATATTGATACGCTTGCCGGATGGCTCACAAAAATGACGCAGTCAATGCCAAAACTTGGTCAAACTGTTACAATTGGCCCTTTAAAGGCGGAAGTAACAGCAGTCGAGCGGCATAGAATTCAGCGCTTACGGATCACGAGAATCTTGAGTGTGAGTAATCACGACACAGATGTTCCAGAGAAGTCGATTTCGGAGCAAGATAAAGCTGCGTTAGTTTAATATGAGCATCTAGATTTTTTGGAATTGATTAGATCTTTTTACAACAACGAAATCCCAAGTGATAATTGTGATGGCTTTTCGGATCTAATACTTTGGAGCCATGCCAATAAGGAGCCCGCCAGCGGCAATGATCTGGATGAGCTTGGTATTTGTCCCAAATAAACCAAGAGCCTTTCATTTCTGTGTGGCCGTATTCTTGTTTGTTAGAGCTGGCCATTTGTTCCTTTGATAAGGGAAGATTCATATGCTCAGCTGCATTACCATGCTGATCGTAGACATCTAAACTACTTTTACAGTCAGGAAATGATCCACTAGGATAAGTATTGCTGCCACACTCTTTCCAATTGCCACCGTTACAGTTGGCACTTTTTTTACTGTTTTGTCCGCAGATCCCTTTTTTAAAGGTTTTGCCGTAGGCCCAAGATTTGCTACTTTCTACGGCCCGATTTCTATTTTGGCGCATAGTTCTAACAGCATTTTCCGCCGACATTTTTTTAATTAATGAAAAGTCATAATCAGGATCTTCTAAGTTGCCTGCGCACGCACTTTCCCATTCGTGGGCATCACATAGCTGTTTGCCGACAGCTTGGCAAATACGCACAGCTTCATCGGCTCTGACCCAAACAACAGGATACTCGCAAGGTATGTTGGGGAATTCAAATTTATCGATGCAAACCTTTGCGTCCTGCGCTTTTTCTTTTTCGCTTTTATAGAGCGGGGCCATGTACTTACTGCCGCATATTTTTTCATGTTCTGGGTTATCGTAGTTTACTGATTTTGACTTAAGATTTGCTATGCACTGCTCAGAGCTAATAGGATGTTCGGTGATATTGGGATTACCTTGGCTCATTACTGAAGAATGGGAAAATATTTCTTTTAATTTGTTAGTTTGTTCAGTATTTAAAGCATGGATTTTTTGGACCTTTTCAAATAACTCAGCGTTTTGCTTTTCGAGATTTGCTTTAGGTGGTGCAGCGAGTAGATTTAAAGGAAGAGATAAATGGAAAATAAATTGGAGATTGGCCAATGCGAATAGTGTTTTCATTTAAGCACCTATTTTGAAATAAGATAGAAAAAATCCCGATTATCAGACATCCCTAAGAAACGTGGTAGGACTCTGTTGTTGAATTTCGAATCTAATACTTCCATGCCTTGAATTAAGTGTTCAACATGAAATTGCTTTTCAACCCAATGGTAGATTGCTAAATAAGTATGTTCCAAGGCATTCATATCCAAATGAAATGCATAGCTGCAATTGTAAGCTTGGAATACACGTGCCAAAGTGTTGGGCGTAGAGCTTGAGAAATAGCCATAAATCAAATGTTTTTTGCCGTTGTGTTCTTGAATACACAAAGCTGCGCGTAAAGCGCGTTGTTTACTGTCGACAGATCCTGACCAATTTCCTGCGCCCCAATATTTCACCAAGCTGCCTGGTACACTTTTGCCATTTGCATCCAATTTTTCAATAATCGATACTCCGTTCTGACGGGCATGTTTAATTTCAGGAAGTAGCGTACTGTCGAATTCGGATTTCCATGTCAGCAAATCAACTTTTCCAGCTTTATCAATGATGAGAGTTGCTAATTCTGGATTTAATCGGCTATAAATAACGCCATTTTCTATAACTCCATAATGGCTGCCTTGATTGGTTTCTGCTAACTTTCCCCAACGGAAAGCGGAATGATTTCTTTTGAAGCCGCCGATAAAACTCATCGTGGTTTTTCTGGTTAGACCAGGGTTGATTCTGCCAGTAGATATCAGCGGCTCAATTGATGCTATACCATCTGGTCCTGGAATTTTTTTATCCATTACAGATGGGAGTGCGCGACTCGACCATTCGACGCTGGGATGTTCAGTGCCAATCATGTATTCAAGGTTATTTTGTTCAAGATTTATGGAAATTAAATACACTAGTGAATCTTGTTCAACTTTGTCGAGATTTCCAACAAAAGTCGGATAACTTTGCATGATGTCTTTACTAATGAGTTTTGGCGAAATAACACTCACAAAAATATTTGGGTTGTGAAGGGTCGGGTACCACTCACCTGCTTGCAGGCCATTGGCTTTTAGATCTCCTTTTAAAGACACGCCAAGGCTTTTAGGTACTAAAGTTGAATTTGCTGCTGTAGCGGAACTATCAATTTCAGCTGATTTTGGCATATTGAGGTTGGTTTTGTTGTGAATCTGTTTGACATTGTTGTTTTTTGCCTTTTTTGTCTCAGCAGTTATAAGATGCTCATCTTGGTATATGCTGGTCTTTACAATGTTGGTAATTTTTTCTCCGCCCCAGATATGTTCACGTAAAAACCCGGTTACTTGTTCTTTTGCGCTTTGCCGACCTGGTGTAAAATTTCTAATATACAAAAGATTGTTACACACCGGTGTATAGGAATCTTTTGACTTTATTGATTCGCGAACGAGTTGTTTGATTTCTTCAGATAGGATAGAGCAGTTTTCCTTGGAGTTTGTTTTTGAGATTTCTAAATAGACATTATCGTTTTCACTAATGATATTGAGACTGTTTTGGGGGTCAATATTCTCCAAATGATAGATTGTATTTGTACTTGCTCCTTTGCGAAGGAACTCTTGTAATAAAAACCATTTGTTAATATTTGAGTTAAGATTAACGAGATTATAGGTGCGCAGATTTGTGCCTTCGCCGAGACTGGCGGTCCCTGTTTTTTTAAAAGGTTGTAGTTCTAAAATAGATTTGACGGCAAATGCTGAAGCTGGGTAAAAAAGCGAAGTTACAAAAAATAGGGTGAAGATCCGCGCAAAGGTTAACAAAGAATGCCTCTAATGCTAGTTTTAAATTATTTGTTAAAAAAATAATATTTATCCACCATTATAACAGTGAAAATGTTCTTTCCAAAGTCCGGAGAAGGAATTTGAATTAATTTGTATTTTTAAGATTTTGAAGTGCTGGTTTAGAGCTAATTTAATTCGATGAAGTCTTGCATGTCACGCGGTAGCGGGCACTTTATTTTGCAAAAAGCTCCGCTTGAAGGATGGCGAAACTGAAGTTTTGCTGCGTGTAAACAATGGCGGACAAATCCACTAGCCGCGATGACTTCAGGAGTGTTTCCGTTTTCATAGAAATTCAAAAAGACATTTTCATCTGGATGATAGAGCTTGTCGCCCAATAAAGGAAGTTCTGAATAGGCAGCGTGGATTCTAATTTGGTTTGTTCGGCCAGTTTTAGGTCGAGCTATGAGTAAACTATGATTTTCTATTTTTTTTAAAACACGAAAGAAGGTCAAAGCTTGTAGGCCGTCACCGTTAACCCACTTTTTTATACGAATTTGGCTTTCTACTAAGTCCCCTATCGGCTGATTAACAGCCCAGGACGATTTTTTAGGATATCCTTTAACTATGGCGAGATAAGTTTTTTCTATCTGCTGTAACCTAAACATTTTGCTGATTTTTTGCTTTATTTCTGGGTGATTGCCACAAAGCACGATGCCGCTGGTTTCTCTATCTAGGCGGTGTAGGGGGCTCCACTCAGACCCGAATTTTTTATGTAACAAACCAACAAAAGTATTGTGTCGATAGGGGCCGCCTTCATGCATAGGCAAGGGTGCGGGTTTCGAGATGGCAATGAGTCCTTCGCTTTGCCAAAGTAACTGAAGATCATCGTTGACTAAGGGCTCCTTGCTTTCAGGATAGTAGTAAGAAATTTGATCGCCACGGCGTGGATAATAGGTAACTTTTATGGTTGAGGAGTTGACGAATACTTCTCCTTGTTTGATTCGTATTTGCCATTGATGGCGTGAGAAAAATGGGTATTTTGTGGCTAAAAATTTGTCTATGCGATTTGTATAGTCTTCGGTCAGAGGAGGACCTAAAGTGCGCAATTTTTGGCTAAGCAAAAGATTTTCTGTAAAGTTTGTCATATTTGGAGTTGCTAAAAATGTTTCATCGTGGTGCTTAGTTTTTTGAAAAATTGGATCACAGATTTCAATTTCGTGCGCAGCATATTAAAATCAAAGAAAATAATCATTAAAATATAATTTTTATTTAGAAGCCGATTGGCATCTCAAATAAATATAGAATTTATGTCGCTAAATTGCTAGGATACACCCAAGTTTAATTAGAAAATCTACCAAATTGGCTAAAAACCTGTTCCTTCGCTTTATGTATAGGATTTATGTAAAGAATTTGGAATTGTTTTTAGTCAAGTTAAGTCAACAAGGAAGAGTGGCTTAGCGCAGAGTTGCCTTGGTAGCAGGGTCAAATCCAAACAGGG
>JAGOVF010000244.1 GCA_018060885.1 Oligoflexales bacterium
AGGTATTACTGAGATATTGGGTGATGAAAGAGAGATTCAAAGGTGCTTGATAGATCTCAAATTAACAGAAAAAAAAGTAATCGGCTATGGATCTGGTAGGAGTTATGGTGATAGCTGTCTAAATTCTAAGGGCCTGCTTCTTTCGAGTAAAAACCTAAATCATTTTCTAAATTTCGACTCCGAAACAGGCATTCTAGAGTGCGAGTCCGGGGTGCAAATTGCAGAAATAATAAAAGTATTCGGACCACGGGGTTTTTTTCCTATGGTCACCCCTGGTACTAAGTTTGTTACGATTGCAGGTGCAATTGCAAATGATGTACATGGAAAGAATCATCATCGTGCAGGATGTTTTGGTAATCATGTACTTTCTTTTAAACTACTGCGCTCTGACGGGAAAATTTATAATTGCTCCGAAAAAGAAAACAACGCTCTTTTTGCAGCAACAATCGGCGGTATGGGGCTTACTGGATTAATTGTAAGTGCGACAATGCAACTTAAAAAAATTCCTTCGCTTGAAATTCGCCAAAGCACAAAGATTTTTAATAATTTAGAACAATACTTCGAATTATCGGAGAGTATCGAGCAAGATTTTGAATATAGCGTCGCGTGGCTTGATTGTTTAGCAAGAGGACAAAGTTTTGGTCGGGGAGTTTTGCTTTGCGGCGAGCATTCTAGGCAAGAAGAATCTTCTATTAAAAGAATAATTAACATAAGCCCTAAATTTAATATGCCTTTTGAAGCGCCAAAAGTCGTTCTAAATCCTTTGTTTATGAAGTTGTTCAACAATATCTACTTCCAGCTAAACGCCAATATTTCTGCTCGAGAAAAAATTGTTGGATACAATACATTTTTTTATCCTTTAGATTTTTTAGCCAATTGGAATCGCTTGTATGGGAAAGAAGGATTTTTCCAATTGCAATTCTGTGTCGATAAAAAACACAAAAGTGTTTTTGTCGAAATTCTTAAAGAAATTAGTGAGTCTGGATTTGGCTCTTTTCTTGCTGTTCTCAAGACCTTTGGCGATAGAAGTTCTCCGGGAATGCTTTCTTTTCCACGTGGTGGTTATACTTTAGCCTTAGACTTTCCCAGCTATTCAGGTCGAAGCGCGAAGTTTGTCCGCCATTTGATGAAAATAATTTCTGAAGTGGGAGGTCGTATCTACCCAGCAAAAGATGCACTAATGGATAGTGAGACTTTTCACGCGGGCTACCCAAAGTGGCAGGAATTTAAAAATCATATCGATCCACTTTTTGATTCAGATTTTCGGAGACGTATAGATGCAGCCAGCTGAAAAAAATATTTTGGTCATAGGTGCGAACTCAGCGATTGTGCAAGAAATGGCAAAAATTCTTGCGCTTTGCGGGTCAAAACTTTTTTTAGCTGCGCGCAACATAGAGAAGTTAAAAGTATTGAAACAAGACCTCGAAGTGCGAGGCGCAAAGCAGGTAGAACTTGGTTATTACGATGCGCTTGATAGCCAAAATGTACAGGTCGTTACTGAAGCTTTTGATTCTTTGAAAAAAATAGACTTAGTTATAATAGGTCACGGTATCATGTTTAAACAAAATCAAGCTGTCGATGACTTTCAGCAAGTCGAAGAAAGTTATAAAGTAAATTTTTTAAGCTATGTTTATCTGCTTTTAGAATTAAGAAAACGAATGCTGCATCAAGGTTCTGGAGAGTGTGTCGTTATTAGCTCTGTAGCTGGTGATCGAGGAAGGAAAAGCAATTATCTATATGGATCTAGTAAGGCGGGGCTGAGCAGCTTTCTATCTGGTTTGAGGAATGAATTAAATGGTAAGAATATACATGTAATGACGGTTTTGCCTGGATTTGTGAAAAGCCCTATGACGGCAGATCTCAAACAAGGACCTCTTTATGCTGAGCCCAACGTTGTTGCTGAATCTATTTTGAAGTCCCTAACAGCTAAAGTAGATATTTGTTACGCCCCCTCATTTTGGCGCTGGATTATGTTGATAATTAAGATCATTCCAGAGAAAATCTTTAAAAGACTAAGCATTTAGAAATTTGGTGATTAATAACAAAATAGTCAGTTGTTCGATGATTTGATTATAAACTTTGCTATTGGTAAAATTGAGGAAATTCTCCGATAAGGAACTTAAAAGTGAGATTGCTATATTCGAATATTATTATTGTGGGTCTTAGTTGTTGTACTCCGCTTAAAGGTAGAATCTCTGAAGAACCTTTGCATTTCGATAAAAATAAAAAAGAAGAATCAACTCGAGACATAGAGTTTGCCAAAAAAAAATTTAGCTATTGCGATAGAGTCTCTAAATGCAGTTGATTTAATTTCTGAGTCATTGGACAAAAAAGCTTTTATTAGTGATGCCAATTTGGGTAATTCAAAGGAGGCGGATGGTAGAATAAGCAAAAGCTTAAATGAAGCAATTCAACAGCGCGCAAATACTATTGCACTTTTAGCACAGGCATTTGGCGAACTCGGGGTCGCAAATATTGAATTAGATTCATCCGGAAACGCGGTTGTATTTATAGAAGTTTTATTGAATTCCGAATATCTTAGACCAAATCAGCGCCTTTTTCTAAAAATTGTGAGTCAAAAATCGGGTGAGTTGGATGAGCTTCTTTCACAAACTATTTGGGTCGTTTTGCGCGATCAAGAAAGCGAGATTCATTTTCAATTTATGAATTATAAAGGGATTAGTGACGGTTTGAATGAAAAACTCATCGCAATTAATTTTGATGAGATCAATAGGCTTTTTCAGAAATTATATGGGGAAGATGACTTAATTGAACATGCCATAATTAGTGGCAGTATGGGAATTCGGGAATTTGGCGACAGATATTTGATCAAAACAGGGAGTTTTAGTTGGTTGTCAAAAAAGGCATTTTATGTTGTTGAGGAATTAGAGATAGAAACTTCTCTAGATTTTAAAAGTATTAGTTCTATTAAAATGATGGCTCAGGCTGAAGTTTTTGTGACATCTGAATTGATTGGATTTATAGACATAAATATTAACAATAGTGAAGGTGGAATCCCGAAATTAGACATAGAATTTAGGACGGAAAAATAGCTATTGTCCAGTCCAAGCAGGTATGACACAAAACAGCTAATAGTTTAAGATAGGCTTGTTTCTGCCTTGGTTTCCTGCCTCCAGTGAAACATTCTGAT
>JAGOVF010000245.1 GCA_018060885.1 Oligoflexales bacterium
GTCTTCTTTTAAAAGGGGAGCGTTGATGGCCTCCAACCACTCCAGGTCGGCGCCTTTTGCCGCACCCCAAGCGATTCCTGTGCCAATATAGTCTTCGGCAACTACCGTAGTGCCAGATTCGAGAGTATCAATTAAAGTGGGCTCAAAATCTATGCGGTTTTGTACAAAAATAGTTTGAAGTTCTTCCTCGCTAATATTCTGCTTTCCTCCACGCAAAATGTCGTTTAGCAAAGGGCCAGTAGGGGCTAAATCGTAAATAGGGTATTTGATATGAACGGCTTTGTGGCCAACTTCATTAAGCTTTTTCACCAATAAACCGGCTTGGGTGCTTTTGCCAATATTATTGATGCCGTACAATGTAATAAGTTTGCCTTTCATGCTGATTTTTAACCTGTACTACCAAAACCTCCTCGGCTTGCACTAGTCATTTCATCCACTTCTTCCCAATCAAATTTATCAATGTGAACAAACACGCCTTGTGCAATTCTTTCACCTTTTTCAATCATTACAGCTTCGTCTTTAAAATTGAAAACCTGAATGCCAATTTCATCGGTTGGTCCACAATAATCGTGGTCTATAATGCCAATTCCATGCGGAGTTAACAGGCCTTTTTTTCGCGGTGTACTGCTGCGTGAAGCCACGACAAGCATATAAGAAGCTGGAACCTCTACCACCACATTTCCAGGGATCACGCCAACACTACGCGCCTCAATAGTCGTGGCTTCCCGCGCCACAAAATCAAAGCCAACAGCGCCGTCGGTTTCGTACTTTGGCAAATCCAAAGTTTTATCTATGCGTTTTATTCGTACTTTCATAATTTTAAGTTAAATCTGCGTTATTGTAGCCTAACTCAAAATCGAAACCAAACAAGATTTAATTTGCCACAAAATAAGTTGCGCCTCACCAAGATAAATGTAAAATTTAATTATGACTCAAATTAATCAAAAATGTCGCTTTAGTAAGGTAGATTTCACTATAGATGAGCAAGACCAAGCATTTTATCGACGCATAAATGTGCCCCTCCCCACGCTTACACCTAACGAGAGGCAAAGGCGTAGAATGAGTTTTCGTAATGAACGACATTTGTATAACCGTAAGTGCGATCTTTGCCAAAAACAAATAATTTCCGTGTATCACAACGAATCTCCATTTACGGTTTACTGCAATAGCTGTTGGTGGAGTGATAAATGGGACGCTATGCAGTTTGCTCAGGAAATAGACTTTTCTAAACCATTTTTCACACAATACAAAGAGCTTCAACTTAAAGTACCGCGTTTGGCTTTGCACACAAAAAATAATGAAAATTCGGAATTCACCAATCATACCGAATCAATTAAAGACTGCTATTTGTGTGTTGATACAGGCTATTGTCGCAATGTTTACTATTCAAAATGGCTCATCAATTGCAATGATTGTATGGATTGCCACAACATAGAAGACAGTGAGTTGTGCTACGAGGGCATGTACCTATCCAAAGCCTATAATAGTATTTACACTTTTTGCTCAGATAGCGCTCTCGATTCTGCCTTTTTATACTTTTCGCGAGCCTGCAAGAATAGTTTTATGTGTAGTAATGCTTATCAAAAACAGTATTATGCATATAACAAACAGCTCACAAAACAAGAGTACGAACAGTTTATTTCAAAAATAGATCTTGGTTCCTATGAGCAACTTCAAAAGTACCAGGATCAATATATTCAGCTGATCAAAAATAGTCCTAAAATGTCTAATTTGATGGATGTTTGTGAAAATTGCACTGGCGATACTCTTTATCGGTGTAAAAATGTGTTTGATAGTTTTGAGGTAATAAAATCGCAAGATGTTCGTTATTGCTATGATGCCGGCCATTTAAAAGATTGTTATGACGTATACGAGTCGGCTTTTGAATGCGAGCTACAATATGATTGTCACGCATGTAATCGGAGTAAATTTGTTAAATTTTGCAATATCTCTTACGACATAAACAATTCCGAATATTGTGAATTGTCCCACAATAGCAGTGACTTATTTGGCTGCATATCCCTTAGGCACAAGCAATATGTGATTTTAAACAAGCAGTACACAAAGGAGGAGTATCAAACTTTAAAGGGCAAATTGATTGAACACATGCGTAAAACAGGGGAATATGGAGAGTTTTTCCCGGCGCAATTGGCGCCTTTTGCCTACAATGAAACAATTGCTCAAGAGTATTACCCTCTCAATAGTGATCAGGCAAAAAACATGGGATATACCTGGAAAGAAGAAGACACAGATTATTCATATCAGGGCCCAATTTATGAGTTGCCAGACAATATTAAGGACACTCCCGACGAGGTTACAAAAGCAATACTTAAATGCAAAACTTCAGGAAAATTATATAAAATCATACCTCAGGAATTAGAATTTTATCGAAAAATGAATTTGGCTTTGCCTAGGGAAAGTCAGCATCAACGCTATTTAAATCGTTTGCAGAGGCAACATAATCGGCATTTGTTTGATCATCAATGTGCTGGTTGCCAAGCACCACTGCAAACTCCCCACGACCCTAAACAAGAAACGGTTGTATATTGTAGTGATTGTTATGTAAAATTAGCTAGAATATGAGAGAATTACTAAATAATCATGAAGTATTTTCAGGTGATCGTGCCGCATGGCGACGAGGTTAAAAAAAAGGAGAGTGTTTTTCAGGAGATGTTGGTGAACCTGCAAAATACTGTTAAAAACAAAGCAGTTTCTTTGGAATTAGTGGGTTTTGAACAACACACTTATTTCTTTTTTGCAGTTCCAGACAACCTATACGAAACAGTTGAGGGGCTTTTGTATTCGGCCTATCCAGATTGTGAAATTAAGCAGGTTGATGATTATGTAGATAACTTTACTCGGTCAAATTTGCAAATTGCAGGTGCAAGATTGCAACTAAGATTTGGTGATATTTATCCTTTCAAAACCTATGATGAATTTGAGGAAGATAGCCAAAGTCGTTTGTTTTCTGTGATTTCCAAAATTGCAACAGGTGAGCAAGTTTGGATTCAAATTGTTATAAATCCGCAAGAAGAAAGCTCAGGTTACCATTTGAGTAGAAGGGTGGGCTTGCGTTGGAATCAGTTTAAAAAAGGATTTAGTGTGCGTGATTGGATGCGTTTAAAAGAAGAAAATAGTGTAATTAATC
>JAGOVF010000108.1 GCA_018060885.1 Oligoflexales bacterium
CTTTTAAACAGACCGATTTTAGAGCGCTGCCAGCGCTTAAATTCAAAGCTATAGAGCCTCCGCCACCGTATGCACTATAAGATGTAGAGCTACAATCACCTTCCTCAGCTATATATTCTGCAATCCCACTGTCATCGACTAAATCAAGTTGCACCGCTAGGAGATGAGTAGCCGCATCATCGCTATTAATTGTAAAATCAGCAGACGGAGCAGTTTCATCCCATATCACTGTAAGAGTTGTTGCTGCGCCTTGTTCAGTTCCCGCATTATCGACAGCAATAACTTCAATATTGTAATCTGCCGCGGCTACAAACAAACTATCTGACACCGTTAGATACCAATCGTTGTCGCCAATTGCCGTATGCCACACAGGTGCCACTGCATTGAAATTTGTTTTCGCACTGTTTAAGTATAAACCGGTGCTGTCACGTTGTAGGGAAATATTTATCTGAGCAACTCCGCTACTCGCGTCACTCGCTGTTCCTTCGATAAATGTCGTCGCACCTGCAGTAGTATTCGGACCGATTTCTGCCGTCGTTGTGATTGCAGAAGTCGGAGCTGTGCTGTCAAGCATAATCGATTGATAGACAATATTACTTTCATAAGTAGCAGCATTTTTTAAAATCAGACAAACTGTTTTGTCTCCGTCTCCACCGGACAAGTTAAAACTGATCGAACCGGATCCCGCATAGTTTTGATAAACTGGGGCAGCACAGTTGCCCTCTTCAGCAAAATATTCTGTCACTGCGGTATCATCAACAAGATCTAAGCTTATTGAAGCTGAATCAGTATATAGATCTCCCCCATTGATCGAAAAATTTGCATTGGGTGCGCCCACAAGCCATGAAAAGCTTGCCGTGCCATATGCAGTTTCAATATTGCCGGCATTATCGACAGCTTTTGACTGCATGCTGTATGCGCCATCTGAAAATAATGTATCTGCTAAAGTAAGACTCCAAGTAGTCGTACCGCTCGCAACATGCCATTCAGGACAGGCCGCATTAAAAGCTGTTTTTAGGCTATTTAAACAAAAATTATTGTTGTATTGCAGAGATACATAAACTTCGGCAATGCCGGAAGTTGCATCAGATGACACACCTGCAAGTACTGTATTGGCACCAGCTGTTGAGTCGGGGCCGATATAGCCAGACATATTGATCACAGAATCTGGTAAAGTCGTATCTAATATGATGGTATCTGTACTTTGCGCCGAGTTTGCCACAGAATCGAGAACCTTAAGACAGACTGTTTTAGTCCCATCGGCTCCCGTTAAAACAAAATTTTCAATAGCTCCACCACCGGCATAGGCTATATTTGCAGCTGTTGCACAGCCCAATAAGTCGGCGCCATAAATCTCGATTTCGCTATCATCTGTGATGTCTAAACTGACAACTACGCTATTAGTGTACTGATCGTTATTGTTGATTAGAAAACTAGCATTTGGAGAACTCGTGTCCCAGGTAAAACTGGAAGTTGCTAAAGTTGCTTCGACGTTATTAGCATTATCTGTGACGCGGCTTGAAATGTTATAGGTAGTCCCATCTACAAACAAATTATCTGCAACACTAAAATTCCAATTGACTGTGCCACTTGTAATATGCCACTGTGGACATGCCGCATTAAATGCTGTCTTTCCAGCATTGAGACAAGAACCCGCCCCCTGCTGCAATGACATATGAACTAAACTCACACCACTTGTGATATCTGAAGCAGTTCCGGAAATGGTCGAATTCGCACCAACTTCAGTTGAGGGCCCCATCGTACCGCTCGTTGAAATGCTAGAACTACCCTCTTGGGTGTCATAGGTAATGTCATCAAATGAAACTGAACTTAAATTGTCTAAATTGTCTTTGACTTGTATACAAACACGAATTGCGCCGTCACCACCATCTATGATGTGGGTTAAACTGCCAGAAAAAATATTCCAATCGTTATCGTCCCAAGTCACAGCTCCGCAATCTGCAAGTTCTTCTTTACGGTAATGGGATATGCCGGTGGAATTCTGAAATATCACATCTAAAACAGGGTTGCTGCTAAACGACGCTGCACTATTTAAGTTAAATATTGGATTAGGCCCATTTTCTCGCCAGGAAAAATTTTCGGCAAACACAGGGTTTTGAATATTACCAATTCCATCAGTTGCGCGTGTGCGCATAACGTAGGTTTGGTTATTGGTAAATAAAGCATCTAATACTTCTAGTGTCCATGTTTCTGTACCATCAACTTCAATCCAATGTGGGCAAGCTTGGTTAAAATTACTTAAAGCGCTATTAAGACATTGCCCACTATTTTCAAGAGAAGCTTCTACCAAAACGATACCACTGCCAAGATCTACAGCTTCACCAGCAAAAATTGTCGTGACGCCATCTGTGGTTGTTGGGCCTATGTCACTCAACAAATCAGCTTCCGAAGTCGGTAGTTCGGTGTCTAAAATTATTGTATCTATTGAAACTTCGCTTTGGTTGAGGACGGTATCTCGAGTTTGCAAACAGAGCGTTTTTTCCCCATCGACACTTTCAAGTGCATAGGTCAAGGGACTAGAATATTCCTCCCACTCAGCTGCTGTACAATCTTCACCTACTGCGACACGGTATTCAAAAACATCTTCATCGTCAACTAGAGTCAGTACTACATTTTCATCAGATGTAAAGCTATCATCATTGTTGATGACAAAAAGACTTTGCGGCGCAGAGCCATCCCAAACAAAATTATCTGTACCTGCTGTCGTCTGTTCGCGTCCAGCTTTATCATAAGCTTTTGCACTCAAGGTATAGGTTTCATCATGGATAAACAAAGTATCAGGGACATTGAGAGCCCAAGATTCTCTACCTGTCGCCGTTAGCCATATAGGGCATGTTTGATCAAAAGCTGTTTTTGTTTGGTTAAGACAAGCTCCTGCTGAATCTTCTACCGTTACGAGAACTTGGTCAATACCTGAACCTGCTTCGCTATCACTTGCCGTCCCACTTAACGAGGTACTCACCCCTACTGAGCTTTCCGGTCCAAGTATAGCTGCTATTTCAATAACTGACTCTGGCACAAATTCATCATAAAAAATTGTCTGAGTAGAGCTCGCCTCGTC
The DNA here is from genome assembly GCA_018060885.1 of Oligoflexales bacterium. Taxonomy (GTDB): domain Bacteria; phylum Bdellovibrionota_B; class Oligoflexia; order Oligoflexales; family JAGOVF01; genus JAGOVF01. The sequence continues at coordinate 3,083 of JAGOVF010000108.1, forward strand.
ACCCCAGCTATTGCGCAACAATAAACATAAAGTTTTTAAGCCCTCGGTCGGTGAAAGCGCATAAGAAAATTCTCGAACCGATTCTGTTTGCAAAGTGAATTCTGCACAATCTGTTCCTTCACCAAAGTGAAATTCTTTAAATGTAGAAGACTTTGCTTCGAGATTGACAGTAATCGCCAACTCTTGTGCATAACGTTGATCAAAGCTAAGCGTGCGAAAATCCGCAATCGCCTGCTGTTCTGCTAATAATTCTAATTCAGTTTGGTTGACGTAGAACCTTGGATCTAATGCAGCAGGCTCAATAAGCACAAAAGTTGCATTGGTATAAAAAGTCGAAAAGCTAACTTCATAAATGCCTTTGCTATTTTTTTCTGTTGTTAGCTTATTGTTATTTATCGTGTCTATAATTTTATCTTCATCGTCAAGCACGACGACTCGAACTCCTGGAAGGTTGGTGAGATCAAACGCCTTAATCATAATCTTAAGGCCTTCGTTGAGTACTATGTCACCAGCGGGAGAACCATCTTCTGTTTGCATCACTAGACTGATATTTCCGCGTTCATCATCTGGAGAATGAGTGAGTGCTTTTTTATTAACCACAATAGCTGCATAGATAGCTTGGTTAAGTGTTTCAGCAACAAAATAAACTTTTGCGCGACTGGCATCGAGCGTCTTGACTTCACCAGGTTGTATAAAATCGAAATCTTCACCTGCAATTGGCAATGGATCTTCTGTTGTTGTCGCTGACTTTTTTGCTTTTTCGCTGGCAGGTTGGCATGCGACACTAAGCATAAGCAAGAAGAGAGGTATAAATTTAAAAACTTCCTTCATTAAGATTCCATGGTCAAGATTAAGACATATTCTAGTTCTTGACTTAGACCATCGGATATTAATGACAAAACATGAGGAAAATTTAAAAAGCTCAATTTTTCAAAAAGGTTCTTAGTAAAGTTAGTATATAACCATTGAAGCCATAGCAATTCAAGCTATTGAGAATATTCATATATTCAATCCAAACTCAATATTTTTAATCGTGCTACCGAGTCGGCTTGGGTCGATAATGGGGTAGATAAGAATTTTACTTAAGGAATGCACTCTATAAATTAGGCCGCACTAATAAGTGGCTTTCATCGATAAAACCAGCAACTATCATTTTACTGGTTTTTTCCTTTTGAAGATTTTCATCTAGATTGACTTGCGATTTAACTTGTAAATACTCACGACTCACACCAGTTCGCCGCCCATCTAAATCAAGTCCTAGATTCCACACAATCTCAACCTTACGTGCTAAAAAGTTCCTCGCAAATGTTTGCGCTAATTCTTTTGATAAGGCTTGCAATACTTTTCGTCGTTCTTGCACCACCTCTACCGGCAAATGGTCAGCAAATTTAGCCGCAGCCGTATTTGGCCTTTTTGAATAAGGAAAAACGTGCAGGTAACTAAGCCTGCATTTTTTTATAAAATCAAGCGTATCGACAAACTGTTCATCAGTCTCGCCTGGAAATCCACAAATCACATCCGCTCCCAAACTGACGTCGGGCACATAGGAACTTATCATACTGAGAGTTTCGCTGTATTCCTGTCGAGAATATTGCCGCCGCATTTTTTTTAAAATATCATCGTTACCCGACTGTAAGGGCAAATGGAAATGTTCGCAGTAGCGCCTGCTTTCTCTAAACATAAAGCGAATCAAATCTTCGGACACCTCTCCCGGCTCAAGCGAAGAAATCCGAAATCGAGTCGAGCCTGCAAAATCCTCGAATTTTTGCAAAAGACCTAGTAAACTGATTTTATTTTCTACACTTTGATCTTCACCGTAATCACCGATATGGATCCCGGTTAAGACTATTTCCGGAACACCGTCTAACATTAAACGCGAGACTTCATCTAAAACTAGCTGAGTTTCGACACTGCGGCTTTGTCCACGCGCATAGGGTATTAAACAGTAAGTGCAAAATCCATTACAGCCATCTTGGATTTTTACGAAGACTCGCGAGCGTTCCGCTGACTCTGCATGATCAAAAAGTGTCAATGAGGACTTAAAATGTTGTTGGCGGTTGTCTGTAACAGGTTTCAGCCCTGCTGCAATCTTTACATAGGGCTGTTGCAAGGCTGCTGCGGCAAAAGACTCTTCGACCAAAGGAACAAGATTCGCCTTTGCCTCGTTGGGAACAATAAAGTCGATGTCTTGAATGGCATCGAGTGTAGCTGAGTTAGTTTGGGCATAACAGCCGGTGACAACCAGAAAAGTATCAGGTCGATCACGGCGATATCGCCGCGCAAGATAGCGCGCTTCTTTATCTGCGTTTTCCGTGACACTACAGCTATTAATCACTGCGATATCGGCGCTAGCAACATCCTCTACGAGATTGTAACCGCGCCTCTCGAATTGATTCGCTATGGCATGACTATCAAAACTATTAACCTTGCAGCCTAATGTTTTTATATACACCGTAGGTGATTTTACGCCAGATATCGTCTGTTCTACTTTCATTTCTTAGCCTAAATTTATCATTTGCGAATTAAGGATGTATTTCTGCTTCAATTTAATGTTGTTTTTCTTGTCTTGTTTCTTGTTTTGCTTCCTGATTTGTTGTTTCTCTAACCAGCTTAAATTTTCGTAAGACTGTACCGCGCCAATCAGCTTGATAAAGTTCGTCTTTCTCTATCGAAAGAGCCATCTCCGCAGCAGGTCTACTCCACTTTAATAGTTCTTCTTCTTTCGGCATCCAGCTATACTTTTTTTCACCCGATTCAGCATCTAAAATCCAGAGTCCCTGATCCCGTGTCGTAAAAAGTATATCTCCTGACCTATCTATTAATGGCGTCGCATAGGTGTAAGCCGTCTCCTGAGTCGCGATACACCAATCGCGGGTCACTGTCTCAATATTTAAACGGCAAAGATTTCCTCGCATATCTGCCATAAATACACTCGAATCGATCAATTGAGGGCTCGCCACAACGGGTGCATCAAGATTAATTGTTAAGCTACTTTTTCCGCTATATTTATTATAACAAGCAAACTGACCGAAGTTTTTCTCTAAATATATTTCGCCCAAGCCCCAGCAGACGTGCTCCTTATAAAACACTGGCGCATTCCAGCCGGATGCCGCAAGATCTGCCTCCCATATCAATTCGCCGCTCACAAAATCTAGCGCAATGGCTTTTTGCCCATCAACAGCTTTGTCTTTTTCCATTCCGGAAGAAAAATACAGAAAGCCATCACTAAAACCGATTTCAGAATCAGTGTGGATCACATCCTTAAAGTGCCAAACTTCTTGCAGTGTTTTTGGATCCACCGCATAAACTCCGTCTCTGCCAGCGGAAAAAACAAGTAAATCATTCCCTTCATAACTATAGACGCGTGGATTACCTTCCGTGTGACCTTTGGTATTAAAATATCCGACAAATTTCCCGCTTTTTAGATCAAATGCATAGATGCGTGCATAAGACGTCGTATGCACTCCTTCTCCGACATAAAGAGTGTTATTCCAAACTAAGGGACTCGGAGTCACATAGGTTCCGATATAAAACTGACGAATTTTTTCCCCGCTCTTCTGGTCATATTCATAGACATATCCGTCACTAGATCCGATAAATAGAGACGATCCAGATAAGAGAGGCCCATTAAAACTTCCTTCAGGCATCTGAATTTGCCATAGCACGTCGAGAGAAGCTATTTTAGCTAGTTTCGAATCTAGCGCCACAGTTCTACTCGGCAAGGGAGTAGCCTCATAATTGCGATCAACTGCAACAGGATTTCGATTTTTAAATTCCACCCACCATGAGAAACTTGGCAAATTACTAACAAAACGATATGAATAAACACCACCTAAAATGAGTAGATTTAATAACAAAGCCACGCCTAAAATTTTCGGTTTAAGCAGTACCTCAAGCAACTTTTTAGGACCCTCAGCTTTAAGCTGAATACCAAAAAGACCTGCAATAAAGGTGGCTATCATACTGAGAACCACGCCAATAACAGCAAAAGGTATGACGACAGTCGGCACAACGCTATGTGATATTTCTGGGGTTTGAATTATTTCAAGCAAGAGTCACCCTACCATTAGTTCCGTCGACCCACACGTGGTCTCCGTCTTTAAGTCTTTGTGTGCAACCTAGCACTTGACTGACTGCAGGCAAACCCATTTCTCGTGCAACAATTGCGCAATGGGATAAAACTCCGCCTCTTTCGACGATGACGCCTTTTACCTTTTGGAACAGTGGTGTCCAGCCTGGATCGGTAGCTTCTGCAACTAAAATCACATCGTCTGGCCATGTCGACATATCAATCGTACTGATATCTTGTACTATTCTAACAACGCCATGGCTGACACCTGGAGAAAGTGCTTCTCCTTCAAAAGTATGATCTTGCGCCAGAGATGCCTTGCCGCCAATAATTTGTTGAAGCCTCTCAAGCGAGATTACAACAGGAAAAGAAAGCTTGCGAAAGGCTTGAAAACGTGGCTGCCTTTGTTCGATTTTTTCACGCTTATTTTTAAGACTTGGTAGATTTAAAACCTCAGAAAGTCGCAACCAAAAGACTTTGTCTTGGACATCATAACGCCGCCCGAGCTCAAGACTTAGCCAGCGTATGCCGCCATATGCTTTCATATAACTCATTTTCCAGGCTTCCCTCAGCTCAAGCATTCGCTTCAGATAAGACCATTCTTGCATGATCATCTGTTGTTTAATGCCTTTGATGTTTTGAACAATTTCGTCATCAACAGAAAGCTCTTTTTCTTGTTCTTTACGCTCGCCCTTAATTGTATAAAAAGCCTTGTCTCCAAGCTCTATCCAACGCGGATTGATCAAGTCCATCTCACCAGGGCCGCGGTGGCCAAATTTTTCTAAAAACTCAAAACGTTTACTCGGCACTTGGCAGGCTTCGCGAAATTCATCGTTCATCGCAGCTGTCACAGTGCCTAGCCCAGTAGTCATCCAGCGCTGTACCATTTTTTTACTTGCATCAGCGCCATGTATTTTGGCGAGTTGAGCCAGTAACGATTGCAGCGTTGCTTCGATCATTATGATCAAAAGGAAAGGCCAAGTTAGTGCCTCTTTAGAAAAAAAATCAGTTTGAGTTTTTAATGCATCTAGTATTTCTTGGTCACTCCAATTCGCGAAGTCTTTACTTTCACGCGGGACCGTCGGCAATTCGCTGGCAAAAGAAGCTAACTTTTTTTCACACATTTGCAAGATTTCGCCGCGTGCAGTTTGTAAGCGCCAAGCGACTCTCAACATGCGAAAAAGCGAAGTCGGAAAGTTGAATAAAGTCGTTAAATTAATCTTACGCCATGAAAAACGCAGATGTGGACGTGGCTCTGGAATAATCACATAGGGTATCTTACCAAAATATAAATCTTCTAGGCTCGTCAGATTGATATAGGCACGGCCAAAAATACGTTCGAGAAGTCCATTTGAAATGTTCACATTTTCATTGCTGAAACCCAAATAACCCATCTCGCGCAAAGCTTTGCCGAAAGCTCCGCCGGGTGCAAAGGCTGACTTCCAGATACTAAAAGTCAAATAACTTGGAAAGCCGGTAAATTCGGCAAATGTTTGGCCATCCCATACTGTACGACTGGGATATTTTTGTTCTATGCGCGCAAGTTCTCGCCGAATTTGATATTGATCATTCTCACCTTGATCACCTGTTGTAATAGGTCGAGCTTGCAAGAGCCATAGTTTATTATTTTGATCTATGGCCCATTCCATATCGACTTCATAACCCAAAAATCTTTTGGCTTGCTCTCCAAGTTCTAATATTTTTGCTAAATGGCTTTCTTGCCAGGCTTTTGGAAAAGTCGCAGGCGTTTTTTCTCTTGCGAATAGAAAAGGTGTACGTTCACCGGAAACAAGGCTCTCGCCTAAGCCTTCTACCACTTCGACAACCCAGCCAGAGTTTAAACCACGCGGATCGTTAGAAAAATAAACTCCGGCGAACTTTGCGTCGACCATACGTTGGACTACAACATTCATGGACTTCGCACTTTTTGCAAAATGCTGCTGATAAGCCACACTTGCAGTGCGATTTAAGGAAGCAAAACAATCACGTACCGCTTGCTCAATGCCACCTTCATCTTTTACATTTAAAAAACTCGAAAGCTGACCAGCAAAGCTATAATCCCCAGAGTCTTCGCCCTGTGCAGAACTTCGCACGGCTAAGCGCGGACTGCCCAGGCTTAACCACCAATTAAAAATTTCTTTGTATTGTTCAGAATTTTCTGGAAGCTGACGCAAAACAATAAATTCGGGTACAGCGAGACCCTGTTCTATAAGCTGCGAAAGCGCGTAAGCTTTACCACCGACACTTCTGAGTTTTTTAGCTGCAATGATTTGCGGAGTCACAAATAACGCAGCTATTCCTAAATCTTTTGGTGAGCCTTTTGCAGGAGACATAAATTGCCCAAACCTCAGCAGTTTAAAGCAAGAGAGCTAGCAAAAAATTCACATTAAAGCTATTCATTAAAGAGATGCTAAGATGTAAGTTTGTATACATAACAGCAGCCGCGAAAATTAAATCCCAAAAACCAGACAACTAAGTTCAGACTATATCTATCTGATATATTTAATTATATTTGATGACGCCACCTTTATTGCTGCTCCGATGGAAGGCTTTTTTCACAACCTAAAACCCATTTGTGTCCATCCCTAAAAGTTTGAAACTAGGCGAGAATTAATGAACATAATTTTTCAAAAGATCCCAATCGAATATTGGGATGAACATATGGCAATAGTTGCATAGAACTCGTGTCTGCTTTTTTTGCGGGAATAACAAAACTTATAACTTTAGGTTTCCACACTCTTTGATAAATGAAATTCGAAATCTTAAAAAGTAATTTTTAAACCAATCCTATCATTGTAAGAGCATCTGTGGGTTTCGGAAGTTCTTTACATATTATAGAATGAATTCTTTCGAAATTTATTAAATTTAATGAATCGCATTGACATATCGTCCAAATTCTTTACCATTATTCAATAAATTCCAATTTTTTTGAAAGGAAGCTGAATGCTGCGTATAAATAATAGTTATTTTGTTTTAGAAAAATTCAAGATCATATTAAGTTTGCTTTTATTTTTTATTTTTAGCTTTCCAATAGTTGCAAAGGATCTGTCATTAACTGAGGTTCTTGAAATCAAAACTAGCGTTTCAAGTTTACGTGAGCTTTCCAGTCGCGAGTCTCCTGGTATTATTTCGGTAATAACAGACGATGAAATTGAAAAATCTGGAGCTAAAGACATATTAGATGTTTTGCGTAACGTGCCTGGTTTTTATTTTTCTACTGACTTAGTAAGTACAGTTAACCTGGTCTCTCGAGGCATGTCTACCGCTGAGGGCAAAGTATTAATTATGGTTGATGGATTAGAGCAAAATGAACAGGTCTATGGGACTTTGCCTCTTGCTAATCATTATCCCGTAGCTCAAATTAAAAAGATAGAAATCATAAGAGGACCAGGATCAGTTATATACGGCGGATTTGCTGGATTAAATGTTATTAATATTGTCACAAAAAAAGGCGACGACCTAAGAGGAGGTGAGTTTGAACTCACTTCGGGAGAAATGAAGGACGCTTATGGCCATAACAGTTTAAGCATGATTTATGGGCAAGAAAAAGATGGCTTTAAAGGGAGCGTCGGCGGCTTCGTTGGGCGTTCTAATTTGTCAGATCGGGACTACAAAGACTATCCACCATACCAAGCCGACGGTCGCCCCATAAGTATGGCTTCTGGATCTAGAATTGATCCTCATTTTTTAAACGCTGGAATCGAATACAACGGCTTTGAATTTAGAACACAACAAGACTCCTATCAAACGACAAACAGAGACGGATGGGCTGCTGGAAATGTAATGGAAGATGAAGTCCATTTTCTAAACAACATCGTGAACGCCAAAAAAACAATTAAAATAGCTAAATTGAAAATTACACCTGAATGGACATTTATAGACAATAGTCCCTTCTATAACCCAGAGCCAATGAATGATATGATAGATGACAATGAGATTCGCCAGCGTGCGACGACCCAAATTGCACGACTTCTCGCTGACTATAATTTAACCGACGAAAACAACATTATAATAGGTGTAGAAAAACGTTGGAAAGATTACCAGCTGCTAAACACCTGGACCGACAGAGACCCCCCTCAAAAACACCCGGCCTTAGGTTTTGAAGACAGTATAAAAGCTCGACAGGAAACAGCATACTTTGCACAATACATGCATATGTCAAAAATAGGAAATGTCACTTTGGGCGTTCGGCAAGATGATGTAGAAAACCGTGATAAAATTACAGTTCCAAGAATTGGTTATACAAATATAATAAATAAAATTCACTTCAAGGTACTTTGGGCAAAATCATTTAGAGAGCCAACTATGTCCTCCCTTGAGTTTGGAGATCTGAATTCTGAAAAAATTACAACAACTGAACTGGAGTTTGGATATCAAATCTCCACAAATCTTTTCGCAAACTTAAATTTCTATAACTCTCTTATCGACAACCCCATAGCATATGGGTTCGATTTCGAGAATAATAT
>JAGOVF010000246.1 GCA_018060885.1 Oligoflexales bacterium
AGTTTCGCCCCATAATCTATCTCCACCGCTCGGAGTGGAACCATAAACTGTCAAAGCACCCACTACATTTCGCCGCCAAGGCCTATAATCGATGCAATCTTTCGGGTGAAAGGAGTCTGTATACTTTTTTTCATCCAAAACGCCAAAATTTTTATCAAGAAAAATCTGTTTTGCTGGTTCAGTAGTCATTGGCGGTTCTGGTGTTCTTGCCGCACCCCCAATATCATCAACGAGCGGCGTACGCTCATTGACATATTTCCCTCGCTCGGCTACACAAGCTGCTGCTAGGTATAGACAAAAAATTGTAACAATGAGCCCCATCAAAAACCTCATTAAAACCCCATAAACACTGCTATTTTTTATAGAAACGTTAAAATTTTCAACTTTTTGTAAATATTAACTTGTACTTTGCCGATAACACACTAATGCAAGGCCAGCTTTTTAATCCTTCGATTCATTTATTCAAGCAAATATCTATTGCTGTGATTATCCTAATTTTTTTCGTTTCTTGCCAACAAGATAAATCATCCATCACTGATATTAATCAACGCCCTATTAAAAGAGGCGCTGAATTAGGTGATGATCCTCCTAATCCTCCAAATGGAGCTCCTCCGACTGACGATCTTCCTCAAAACGACCCTAAGCTACCCTTTACACCCGTAGCGGGGTCTTTTATTGAGGAAAATGGCTTAATAATTATTGAAGCTGAATCTGGCGAAATCAGTGGCGAGTGGGCTTTAAAAACGGAGCACTCTGGATTTTCTGGTTCTGGCTATATGAATTGGGCAGGTCCAGATATGTGGGCTGGACCAGCAACAGAACCGACTACTAATTTGATTCGATTTAAACTTGAAATCAAAACGCCAGGTATTTACAAAATGCGCTTGCACCATCGCGGCGATACCCCAGTTGAAGGTGGCGCTGTCGATCACAACAATGATGTTTTTACGAGAATGGGTCTCAATAAACCTTGGATTAAAACGCTATTTTTTGGCGACAAAAAAGGCGCCTGGACTCGGGAAATCCGACTAGAACCTGGTCATCACGTCTTCGAAGACCCGGCTTACGATTTGGGTGTAGGTGTACATCAATTTGACTTTTTGGGACGCTCGCACAATTATTCAGTTGATCGTATTGGATTCTACTTAGTTACTATTCACGGCGACAATCCCGAAATTGACTTAAATACCCCTGAATCCGCGCGAAGGTAGTAACAGCACTCAAACAAATCAAATTATGACATGTCTTAAACAGCCCGATTGATATTTTATGCATTAACAGCGAAACTGAGCTCTGATTAATTAATCGAGCTATTTAGTGAGGCAATTGCATGACTGACTTTCGCTACCAAGCTATTCTTGAATTTTCTCAAGACACAACTGAATATGAACTTATAAGCAAAGAAGGCCTGAGCCTAGAAAAATTCAAAAACCAAGAATTTTTATTTGTCGAGCCAAAAGCACTTTCCATGTTGGCAGAACGAGCCATTAATGATGTCTCACATTTGCTGCGCCCAAGCCATCTTAAGAAACTCGAACGCATCTTGAAAGATCCTGAGTCTTCAAGCAACGACATCTTTGTTGCCCATGAATTGCTAAGAAATGCGGTTATCGCCGCTGAAGGTGTTTTTCCCTCTTGCCAAGATACCGGCACTGCCATTGTGTTTGGCAAAAAAGGCGAGCGCGTTCAATCTGGTGGCGACGATGCAGAGGCTTTGTCTCTAGGGATTTACAATAGTTTTAGTAAAAAAAATCTCCGCTATTCGCAACTCGCACCACTCTCGATGTTTGAAGAAAAAAACACAAAAACCAACCTCCCAGCACAAATCGACATCTACAGCAGTAAGGGGCATGAATATCATTTTCTTTTTGTTGCAAAAGGTGGCGGCAGTGCAAATAAAAGTTTTCTATTTCATAAATCAAAAGCAGTGTTGAATCCTAAAAGTTTTGAAGAGTTTGTACGCACTGAAATCATAAAACTTGGCACAGCAGCTTGTCCGCCTTATCACCTTGCGATAGTAGTTGGCGGAACTTCTGCAGAAGACAATCTCAAAACAGTCAAGCTTGCATCCTGTGGCTATTTAGATAACTTACCGACCTCTGGCAACGACTACGGACGTGCTTTTCGAGATCTTGAAATGGAAAAAAAAGTAGAGGTGTGGGCGCAAGAAACAAAAATCGGCGCGCAATTCGGTGGAAAATATTTTGTCCATGATGTGAGAGTGATACGTATGCCGCGCCACGGTGCTTCCTGCCCCGTTGGACTTGGAGTTAGCTGCGCGGCCGACCGCAATATAAAAGCAAAAATCACACCACAAGGAATCTTCGTTGAAAAATTAGAGCAAAATCCCGCGCAATATTTACCTACTGATCATGAAGACGCGAGTAAAAAAGCAATTGAAATAAATCTCAATACCGACGTGACCGAGATATTAAAAGTTCTCAGTGCTTTAAAAGTATCTACCCGCATTATGCTCAGTGGTCCAATGATCGTCGCGCGCGACACAGCCCATGCAAAACTTAAGGAAAAAATTGATCGCGGCGAGCCATTGCCAGACTATTTGAAAAAATATCCCATCTATTACGCCGGCCCGGCTAAAACCCCGGAAGGCCATGCGTCCGGTTCTTTTGGACCAACAACCTCGCAGCGTATGGACCCTTATGTACCTCTTTTGCAAAGTCTCGGAACTTCTCTCATCATGCTAGGTAAGGGTAATCGTTCACCAGAAGTTACGGAAGCATGCAAAAAATATGGGGGCTTCTATTTAGGCTCTATCGGCGGCCCTGCAGCGTTGCTAGGACGAGATTGCATCACTAAGGTTGAAGTCATTGATTATGCCGAACTTGGTATGGAAGCTATCTGGAAAATAGAAGTTAAGGACTTTCCGGCTTTTATTGTAATCGATGATAAGGGTAATGATTTTTACAAGAGTATAAGATAGTTCAGTTTAAAAAACTGTTGGCTTAGGCGGCAGAGATCCTTCACCTTCGGTTCAGGATGACTCAGTCATCTTGAGCAACGCGAAAGATCCTTCACTCCGTTCAGGATGACTCAGTCATCTTGAGCAACGCGAAAGATCCTTCACTCCGTTCAGGATGACACTCACTCCGTTCAGGAT
>JAGOVF010000109.1 GCA_018060885.1 Oligoflexales bacterium
GCATCTTGGAGCCTGGAAGTTGCAGGCAAGGATAAGGAAATCGCCCCATGAACCAAGTCTCTATTATTGGCACCGGCCCTGCAGGACTAACTGCGGCAATCTATTGTGCAAGAGCTGCTCTCGAACCTGTGCTTTATGCAGGTTTACAGCATGGTGGTCAATTGACCACTACAACCGAAGTCGAGAACTTTCCCGGTTTTCGCGAAGGAATTATGGGTCCTCAGCTCATGCAAGATATGACCGCGCAAGCTGAGCGTTTTGGCGCAGATATTATTTATGAAGAAATAACGCGCGTAGATTTCTCTCAGCGGCCATTTAAACTTTGGGCCGGAGATAAGCTCATACAGAGCCAAACAGTGATCATAGCTACCGGCGCGACAGCAAAAACACTAGGTCTTCCGAATGAAGCAAAATTAATGGGTCGTGGGCTTTCGACTTGCGCGACCTGTGACGGATTCTTCTATAAAAACAAACGCGTCGTCGTTGTCGGTGGAGGCGATTCGGCAATGGAAGAGGCTAATTATCTTTCAAAGCTTTGCTCCGAGGTTATCTTAATGCACCGCCGTGCAGAATTTCGCGCATCTCCCATCATGGCAAAGCGTGTGCAAGAAAACCCAAAAATAAAAATCATGACCCCTTACACCGTCGACGATACCATCGCTGATAACAGCGGTTTAAAAGCACTTAAGATACGCAACATAGAAACTTCGGAAGCAAGCGAGCTTGCTGTTGATGGCTTGTTTATGGCAATCGGTCATCAGCCTAACTCGAAAATTTTTAGCGAATATTTAGATACAGATGCGCATGGATATTTAAAAGTACACAATTTCACCGAAACAAAAATCAAAGGCGTTTTTGCAGCGGGCGATATTGGCGACCCAATTTTTAAACAAGCAATCACCGCAGCAGGTATGGGCTGCCAAGCGGCATTACAAGCTCAGCGCTTTCTGGAACACCACAGTTGACCGCCTTGCAAACATTGTAAAATAAACAACAAAGTCAGGAAATTAATCATGGAAATTTTAAACCAAATTCAGCAAAAAATTAAAAACAGCTTTTCAGGCGCTGCGGCTACTCCCCAAATCAGCGAAGAAAACGTAAGGCAAGCACTCAAAGCTGTTCAAGATCCGGATCTACACCGCGACATCGTCAGCCTGGGTTTCGTGACTAAGATCACCATAGAAGGTAGTCACGTCGCAGCTACTATTCGTCTCACAACACCAGCGTGCCCGGTTAAAGAACAACTTAAACAACAAAGTGAAGAAGCTATTGCAAAATTGCAAGGTGTAGAAAAAGTAACTATCACCATGACGGCCGAAACTCGCGGCGCACACGCTCGCCACCACCATGGTGGCCCCGACAAAACTTCGCCCACTCTCACAGCGTCTTTAGGGCAAGTGAAAAACATTATAGCCGTAGCATCTGGAAAGGGGGGCGTTGGCAAGTCAACTTCAACGGTCAATCTTGCATTTGCGCTTGCTGAAAGTGGCGCAAGAGTCGGTATACTAGATGCGGACGTTTATGGCCCTTCGTTAGCATTGATGACCCGAGCTAAAACGGCTGAAAACAGCCAAAAACCTGGAATGATCGCTCCTGCTATCGCGGGAAAAGTGAAGATAATATCGCTTGGTTTATTTGCCCAAGGAGAAAAAGCAGCGATACTACGCGGCCCAATGGCAGCAAACGTTATTCGACAGTTTTTGACCCAAGTCGATTGGGGAGAGCTTGATTATTTACTCATAGACTATCCTCCTGGTACGGGCGATATACAGCTCACTTTGGCACAAACCGCTCCAATTACAGCAGGCATTATCATCACGACACCTCAGGAAGTTGCGCTAATCGACGTGCGAAAGGCTGTGAGTATGTTTTCTACCCTGAAGGTTCCTTTATTAGGCGTCATAGAAACCATGAGTTATTTTGTCTGCGACAATTGCGATAAAAAACACCAGATCTTCCGGCAAAACGGTGGCGAAAAAATTGCAGCAGAATTTGGTGCGCCGTTACTTGGACAAATTCCCCTTGAGGAAGCTGTCGTTATTGGCGGTGACGAAGGTCAGCCTATTGTATTGAGCCATCCAAATAGCGCGTCGGCGCAAGCCTATACCAGCGCAGCACAAAAAGCCGCGGCGCAAATTTCAATACTTAACAGCCAAGAAGCAGGCATGACTGATTTTGAAATGACTTGGCAAAATTAATTTTTGTCTTAAAGGAAGCTACAACTTAAAGGAATCTACAAGATGTCGAACTCGGAAAATTTGCAAATTAAAAGCATAAGGCAATGCGGGCCTAGAACCCTGGATATTAGCTGGAGCAACGGTACAGATTTACATTTAGATGTTGTTGAGCTTCGCCGCAAGTGCCCTTGTGCTTCTTGCATCGATGAATGGACGCGCCAGCCTCTTTTAAAACCTGATTCCATATCGGAAGAAGTGCGCCCAACAAAAATTAAGTCGATAGGGCGCTATGCTATTGGCATTCATTTTAGCGATGGACATAGCACAGGGATTTATACTTACGAATATCTTAATCAACAGCCGAGGTCTTAAGTTTGCTTAGTCGCCCTCTTCTGAAAATTTTTTCAACTTTCTTCTTTCTTGCGACAATGCTGTTCGTTTTTAGCTGCTCGCCTTCTAAGTTCGGGGAAAAATGGCTAATGAAAAAGTCAGAGCCCGAAGAAAGGCCGCTTTGCAAGTCGAGTACGCAGCTTTCCTCTCTCGCCTCAACTCAACTCGTAAAAGACGGCTACAATTGTGCTAAAAATGATGAGACCTTTGTCGAATCTCAAGATGAAAACTACAAAGTGAAAGTCAAGCGCCTCCATTGCACACATACCAGCAAAAGTCCCATGGTGCTTGTGCCAGAAGTTGTTGCAGATAACGAAGCGGAGCCTAGTTGTTTTAATATTGTTGGCACTAAAGCGCAGATTAATGAGCAGGGTACAGGCGGATTGCAGTAAATACGGGATGTAACTTCAAACAGATCCTTCCCCTACGGGTCAGGATGACAAGTAAGCAGGATGACAAGTAAGCAGGATGACAAGTAAGCAGGATGACAAGTAAGCAGGATGACAAGTAGTGCTTTTCATGCCAGGGGCTAATTTACTTTCAATCTTTCAATTTTATCGATCTTATATTGCGGAGATTTGTTCTCTTTGATCTGCTCAAGTATATCCAACTCTAGGCCACCTAAAATCTCCATCTCATATTCTAACCAAACCCCAAACTCTTTGTAGACAGCCTCTCTCATCATAAGAGTTAGTGTTAATATATCTTCAGAATTTGCGCCAGCAACATTATATACGAAATTTGCGTGATCAGGATTTACCTTCGCTCCGCCAACGCTCAATTTTTTGCAACCAGCCGCTTCCAACAAGCGCCCGCTGGGCACACCGACTTTATAATCATTTTTAAAGACGCAGCCACAAGAAGGGTAGTTGAAATGCCCTTTGCCGTCGCGGTAATTTTTATTTTCCTGCATCTTCTCATAGATTTTAATTTTATCGCCAGGAACAAAATCCAGCCATGCCTTTGCGATGATGAATTTTTCATCCATAAAAATAGTGTCTTTATAGCCACGAAAAACCTGCTTATCGCCTTTAAATTCAACAAATTCTCCAGTTTGATTAAGCGCGAGAATTTTTGTCACCACCTGCGAAATTTCGCCGCCAAAGCAACGTGCATTCATGCGCACTGTCCCGCCGAGTTGCCCAGGCAATAAATACATCCACTCACCACCACTAAGCCCTTTTGCGTGTAAAAGTTCTGCAACTTCTGTGTTAGTCACACCCGCCTCGGCTTCGATTTGGTTTCCCGACAGAGTCAGCTTTTTTAGCTGCACTAAAGAAATAACCGCACCAGGCCAATGTTTATCGCTGACTAAGGAATTCGTTCCGCCCCCAAGAATAAAAAAAGGCAATTTTTTATTTAAAATGTTTTTAAAACTGTCCTGTAATTCTTCTAGGCTAGTTGGTGCATAGTAATAATCACAGCTCCCGCCAGTTCCATAATAAGAGACTGTTTTCAGCAAAATCTTTTTGCTCATTCAGATTCCTCTGAAATAAACGTAGAGAACAGAGCCTGCTGAAAGAGGAGATAAGTAGGCTTTTCATCAAGCACAAATGTTAAACGCTTAAGCTCTAAGTTTGTATTTCTTTTCCTTTGTTCAAAAATAAAATCTTTTACACTTTGCATTGCAATTTGAGCTGTTTCGGCAGTGCTGCTGAGTGCTGGTATGGAAATGTGTTGTACTTGCAGTCGTTGAGCTTCGCGCAGACAATAGACATAAGAATTCCGATCACCAGCTTGAATGACATGTTTAGCAGGCAATCTATCCGGCAGTCTGGCTGGGTCATTTGACACTTGGACCATCGCATCTACAGCAAATTCTGTGATATCGCCGAGCCAAAGATCAATCGCAACACCTTGATAATGACGAAGGCCGAGCATCTATTTTATATGTTTTGCTAAAGTCGAGCCTAACTCCGCTGGCGACTCCGCAACTGCGACACCAAAACTACGTAAAGCCTGCATTTTTTCCTGCGCTGTGCCATGCGAGCCTGAAATAATCGCCCCGGCATGACCCATTCTTTTGCCCTTAGGCGCTGTCTGGCCTGCAATAAATGCACAAACCGGCTTACGAACATTTTCTTTTATAAAGCGGCCAGCTTTTATTTCCAAATCCCCACCAATCTCGCCTATCATGACGATAGCTTCAGTTTGCGGATCAGCTTCAAACATCGCCAAAAGATCAATATAAGAAGTACCGATAATTGGATCTCCACCAATTCCAATACAAGAGGATTGACCAAAACCCGCAAGAGTAGTTTGGTTAACAGCTTCGTAGGTCAAGGTTCCAGATTTAGAAATGATCCCAATCTTACCCGGGCGATGGATATAACCAGGCATAATGCCGATTTTGCAAGATCCTGGGGTAATCACGCCCGGACAGTTAGGCCCGATCAAGCGACTGTTTGAGCGCTCAAGTGCCTTTTTAACCGGAATCATATCAAGTACAGGTATTCCCTCAGTGATACAAACAATGAGTTCTATTTCTGCATCGATTGCTTCTAAAATGGCGTCTGCTGCAAACGGCGGCGGCACAAAAATCATCGAGGCATTGGCACCAGTTTTTTCCCGCGCCTCTCGCACTGTATCAAAAACCGGCATGCCTAAAATTTCCTGCCCACCTTTGCCTGGAGTCACGCCACCAACAAAACGTGGCGCATATTCATGCGAAAGTTTTGTGTGAAACTGACCCGCGCTGCCGGTAATTCCTTGGGTGATGACTTTTGTTTTTTCATTAACTAATATTGCCACTGAAATAGACTCCCTTATTTTATAGCTTCAACAACTTTTTTCGCGCCATCTGCCATATCACTAGCATTGATCACTCGGAGCCCAGATTGAGCAAGGATTTGTCGTCCTTGTTCGACATTTGTGCCTTCTAGCCGCACGACAAGCGGAACCTTTAAGCCAAGATCTTTAGCTGCTCCACAAATGCCGTTTGCAATGACGTCGCAACGCATAATTCCGCCAAAAATATTTACAAAAATCGCTTTTACTTTTTTATCCGTTAAGATAATTCGAAATGCATTTTTCACCATTTCTTCTGTCGCGCCACCGCCGACATCAAGAAAATTTGCCGGCGCACCGCCGTACAATTTAATGATATCCATGGTTGCCATGGCGAGACCTGCGCCGTTTACAAGGCATCCAATATTACCATCTAATCCAATATAACTTAGGCCGAATTTTGTTGACTCAATCTCTCGTTCGTCTTCTTCAGCAAAATCTCGCATCACTTCAATTTCAGGGTGGCGGTAGATAGCGTTGTCATCAAAGTTCATCTTGCCATCTAGCGCGAAAAGCTCGCCTTCTTTCGTCCATACAAGAGGATTAATTTCGAGAAGTGAAAAATCATATTGTAAAAACATCTTGTAAAGATTCGGCAGAACGTTTTGAAACTTCTTTGCAAAGCCCTGTGGTAGCTTAAAAGGGCGCAGCAGATCCGCAGTATGGTAGGCCTTTAAACCCAAAGTTGGGTCTATAAAAACCGTAACGATCTTCTCTGGAGTTTTTTCGGCAACAGCTTCAATATCCATGCCGCCTTCACTGGAAAACATCACTCCAATCGCAGCTTTTTCCCGATCAACAAGCATTGCAAGGTAATACTCGTGCTCAATTGCACTGCCTGCTTCAACATATACCGTTCGTACATGCTTTCCCTCTGGACCCGTCTGCGGAGTCACTAAATTCATACCAATCATCGCTTTTGCTAGGTCGCGGCACTCTTGTGCAGTCTTAGCAAGCTTTACACCACCGCCTTTACCGCGTCCGCCCGCATGAACCTGAGCTTTAACGACAGCAACCTCTGACTTCAGCCGCCGAAAGGCGAATTCTGCTTCTATCGGCGTGCGCGCCAAATAGCCTTTAGGTACGGGAACTCCTGCTTTTTGAAATAGAGCTTTAGCTTGAAATTCGTGGATATTCATAAATGATTCTAGCCTTCTGTGAGGATATTAATGAGACCCTTGTGGCAATGAAAATTTTAAAACCAATTTTCAATCGACCCCTATTATCTTACCTTTCTCTTTAAAAATGGCAAAGTTCAAATAACTTCAATCAATTAAAGCCACGCGAGATAAAGTTTTTAAAGTTCTTCTAAAATTAGTCCGAATGGAATCCGCTGGTAAATGGATGGTAAGCAAACGCAGTTTACCTTTCGTTTTCTGGTTAGTTTGGTTTGTAAATCAAGATTAAAATTTAGAGGATAAAAAAATGAAAATCAGAGTCATCCCAACGCTTGGCAGTCTTCTTTTTTCACTTTCAGGGTTTCTCTTTCTATCTTGCACTTCTACAGAGGAAGAGGGTAGTGGCGACCAGCTGGAAACATCCTCAACAGAAGATAGCGCTGAATTCGATAGTGAGAATAGTTCAGTGCCTAGCGAAGACGGAGAGGATGGGATTACTGACTTTGACGACTCAATGCCAGAAGATTCTCCCGATACTAGTTATGTTCAACCAGAAATGCCCACAACTGTCGCAGAAAATTCGCCTGAACAAAATCAGGACTATGCTAGCACAATCGAAGGTATGACAAAAGTCGATGATAGCCAAGCAGAGGAGACTTCCTCTCCCAGCAACGATACCTCTATATCTATGCCCGCAGCTCAAGACAGTGCGACAGAATCCACGACGATAGCAATGCCAAGCTCAGAAACTCCAACTTCGGAGTCCGTTACAAAAACTGGCACTTCAGGTGATGAATATGTTGTTAAGGCAGGTGACAGCTTGAGCAAAATTGCAAAAAATCTCTACGGTAACATGAATAGATGGCACGATATTTATGAAATGAATCGGGATTCAATTAAAGATCCTGATCTGATTTATATCGATCAAGTTATTAAAATCCCGACGCAAGGTCTTGCAGCGCATTAAATTAAAAAAAGGAACCGTTGATACTATCAGCAGTTCCTAAACTAATAGCCGCACCAAAAAGCTAAATTTCGCTCTTTGTTTTTTCCAGGTATCATATCGATTTTAAGAAAATGTGTTGCTGCTAACCCTAACTTTTCAAGTTGGGGTAGGGGCCATTCGATAAAAAAGCCTCGATACTGCCGATAGTCTAGAGCTAAAAAATTCGCTAAATCTAGCTCCTCGAGTTCTTTAAGATTATCAACGAGGCGGTAGAGATCGAGGTGGGCGTACCATGCTCCTGCAATTTCGTATTCATTTATGTATGTGAATGTTGGGGAAACGACGGGTGTCGCAGTAGATAGACCCTGCTGTTGCAGTATATTCCTGACGACTGTCGTTTTCCCCGCACCGAGATTGCCGTCGAGCCACAAAACAAAAACAGGCTCCTGCCATAGTTGTGCGATGATGTGATTTTTAATTATTACCGATAGCTTCTCTAGCTTTACTTTTTCGGAAAAAAGCAGCTTTTTACCGTTTTCTGTTGAAGTCATTTACGTCAACCAAGGTCGCAGAGTCGGATCGTTAAGCAGCTGTTTCATCGATTTCACCGCTGCATCGAGACCAATAAACAGTGCCTGGCTTACAATTGCATGGCCGATATTGGCCTCTTCGGCGCAGCTAATCCACTGCATCCAAGCTGCATTCTTGTAGTTAATCCCATGTCCAAGCATTACCGCCAGCTTTAAACTTTTGGCATACTCCGCCTGAAGATTGAATTCTTTCATAAGTTCGATTTTTGCATCGATTTGATTTAAAGAATCTAGCTTTTCGCAAAGAGTGCCGGTATGTAATTCGACCGCGTCAACCCCTAACTCAGACGCGAGATCAATTGCCTTCTGTTCAGCTTCAATAAATAAACTGACCAAAATACCTGCTTTTTTAAGTCGAGGTAGCTGGCTTAGAATCTTTGAAGAAAGAGCGTTAATATTAAGCCCGCCTTCCGTCGTCAACTCTTCGCGCCTTTCGGGAACCAATGTCACTGCCGCTGGCTTTAGTTCGATTGCAAAATCGACCATTTCTGGTGTTAAGGCCATTTCAAAATTAAGCGGTTTATCAATTAGAGAACGCAATAGTCGCACATCTCGATCTTGAATATGGCGGCGATCTTCGCGCAAATGGCAGGTGATATTATCTGCTCCAGCCAAGGCCGCAAGCACGGCACCATAAATAGGATCCGGGTATGACGTCAATCGAGCCTGGCGCAGTGTTGCGATGTGGTCAATATTTACGCCGAGTCTCATCATATCTAATTTCCTTTAGTTCCCGCCTTAATTTCGATTGCACCTTTAATACGATAGCCAATTTCATTGGCGTAATTTTCAATGGTTTTCTTATCTACACCTTCTACCATTATGCGAGCTTTGCTTTCTGTGCCAGAATAGCGAAACAACACTCTGCCTTCTGCACCCAATTTTTTTTCTACCTGACCAATGAAATTTGCTACTTCTGGTAGATCTTCTAAAGGTATCTTTTTTTCAACATCGATATTGAGCGTTATCTGCGGCAAACGCTCCATACACTTGCGAAGCTCGCTCATTGGCTTTGCCTGAGTCAACATGACTTCGAGAACATTTAGCGCCGCTAAAATGCCGTCTCCGGTCGTCGAACAGTCTTGAAAAATCAAATGCCCTGACTGCTCTCCGCCTAAGGTGTAACCACCACGACGCATTTCTTCGACAACATAACGATCGCCGACCTTAGTCCGCACAAGCTTGCCGCCAGCTTTTTTAAGCGAAATCTCCAAGCCTTTGTTACTCATTACAGTCGAGACGACAGTTTTTTCTTTAAGGCGACCGGTTTTTAAATAGTGATTGCCACAAATAGCAAGTATCTCATCTCCATCTACCATCTCGCCATGTTCGTCCGCGAGAATGACGCGATCTGCGTCCCCATCAAACCCAATACCAATATCAGCCTTGTACAACCTTACCTGTTCACAAAGTGCCTTTGGATGTAACGCGCCGCAATTTTCATTAATATTTCGTCCGTTCGGCTTATCTCCCACTACAAACAACTCGGCGCCTAATTCCGCAAAAACCTTCGGCGCAACTTTATAAGCTGCACCATTTGCGCAGTCCACAATAATGCGCAGACCTTCTAAGGTCATTTTTTTAGGGAACTGTTCTTTTAAAAAGACTGCATATTGACCTATAGCATCTTCGATTCGTTTGGCTCGGCCGATTTCCATATTAACGGGCAAATTCTCTTGCAGCTTCTCACTGTAAACCATGCTCTCAAGATGATTTTCGATGTCGTCTGGAAGCTTATAGCCATCTGAGCTAAAAATCTTTATGCCGTTGTCCCAATAGGGGTTGTGTGAGGCCGATATGACTATTCCAGCACAAGCGCGCATCCCTCTCGTTAAATAAGCGATTCCTGGAGTAGGCAAGGGCCCAAGAAAAAAAGTGTCTACTCCGACGCTGCAAATGCCTGCCGAAAGCGCTTGTTCAAGCATATAGCCACTGCGCCGAGTGTCTTTGCCGATCAATATACGAGGATTTTGATAGTTTTCTTTAAAATATATACCAATGGCCTGCCCTAATTTTAAAACCATATCTGGGGACATCGGCGCTACGTTTGCTTTTCCTCGAACACCATCTGTACCAAACAATTTTTCCATAATTTTAAAACCCTTTAATTGCTAAAGCGCTTCGCATTCGGCGCTTACAGGCAGACTTATATACCACTAGTCTGATTTTCGTACATTGTAAATTTCTACTGCCGCACTTTTGGGCGTTGTTTCGATAAGGACTGTATCGGGCGGGATTTTAACCTGAATTTCTCGATCTAGTTTGCCCGGCTTTTGGTCTCTCAGGTCGATAGTGGCGCTTAAGTCGTCTTTTTTAATGAACTCTAAGACGGCTGAAGTACCCTGTATGACTATGCTCACAAACTTTGGCCTCGTCGTCGCTAGAAATTCACTACCAACAACTTGAATAGGTACGTTATTAAACGTCTGATTAACCTTATTTTCTGAGACTTCGACCTTTACTTTAACAGATTCGGCAGCAACCCCTTCTTTACCAACGCGTTCTGGGACAGAAATAGACACTTCATAGCTTTGGCTGTTTTTAATTCCTGTAATATCAATTGGTTCTGTTTGAATATGATTGAGCCGACTCACAACCGAACGCAGACCAGTTACCCTGACATTTTTCGGTTCAACAACAGTACGGGAGATCATAAATCCATCTGCAGCGCTGCCGACAAAGATTTCTTTAACCGGCAAAACTCGAATGTATTTTCGATCTACGAGAAAAGTAATGTACTCATCATGCACTGTAATATTCAAACGTCGATCTAAACTTGGGATCATTTCTTTATCAATTCGCTGACGGAATGTACCCACTTTGCCTTTTGGAATTGCAATAATAACTTCAAGTGGTTTGTTGGTCATTGCCGGCATAAATGCCCGGGGACCCTTCAGTGTGATATCTTTTACACGAAGAGGTCCATCCTCTACCAAGTAATCTTCATCAACGATAATTCTAACGTTTAGCTTCATTGAAGTTTCAAGAACTTCCTCGCCTAAAACAATGTACCAAACGAAAAAGGCTATAAATATAGATGCAAGCTTATAAACAAAATTATTTAAAATCAGACTGCGAATATAGAGCCAATTGAATTTATTTCTCATCAGTAGCCTCGACTAATTCTTCTTCGCTTGCTTCCATAGGCTTTTTGCTAGGATCTTGCATCAATTTTCTCAGACGACTTTTAAGCCTAGCTTCGCTCAGATCTTTGTCGATTTTGCCGTCCACTGCTAGCGAAATTTGGCCTTTTTCTTCTGATACAAGTACGACGACGGCGTCAGTTTCCTGGCTTACGCCTAAGCCTGCACGATGCCGCGTACCTAAAAATTGATCCATTTCGATATCGCGCGCCAAAGGCAAAAAACAACCCGCAGCTGCTATACGACCACCTTGAATGATGACTGCACCATCATGGATGGGACTTGATGTTTGGAAAATTGCATGTAAAAGGCCGCTACTAACCTGACCATCTATAGCTACGCCGACGTCAATATAACGATTGAGTATAATACTTCTTTCTATCACAATGAGCGCGCCAGTTC
>JAGOVF010000110.1 GCA_018060885.1 Oligoflexales bacterium
AAAATACATAAATAGTTTGGTTGTTGTTATAAAGGAAATTTTTTAATGATGTTAAATATAGAAAATCTCTCAGCCAAGATTGCAAGTACAGGAGCTGATATACTGCAGGGTCTTAGCTTGCAAATCAACGAAGGTGAAGTCCATGCAATCATGGGACCGAACGGTTCCGGAAAAAGCACTTTGTCTAAAATCATCGCCGGCCATCCAGATTATAAAGTGACGAGTGGCAGCATTGAGTTTGAACAAAACTTCAAGAAGCTTGACATTACCAGCTTAGAGCCGCACGAGCGAGCGGTGATGGGGATTTTTTTAGGCTTCCAACATCCGATAGAAGTTCCTGGTGTTTTGAACGGCGAATTTTTGCGCGCGGCATTTAATAGTGTTTGCAGGGCGCAAGGTGTTGCCGAAATGGATCCTATGGATTTTGAAGAATTTTTAGAAAAGAAGCTAAAGCTTCTGGAAATGGATCGTAAGTTTATAGATCGCGGCGTTAATGTGGACTTTTCAGGCGGTGAAAAAAAGCGCAATGAGGTTCTGCAAATGGCGGTATTATCACCCCGCCTCGCAATACTAGATGAAGTTGATTCGGGTTTAGATGTCGATTCATTGCAGCAAGTCGCGCAAGGCGTTAATAAACTCAGACGCAAAGACAATGCGTTTATATTGATCACGCATTACCAACGTTTGCTCGATTATATAAAGCCAGATTTTGTCCATGTTCTCTATAAAGGCAAAATCATTGAATCAGGTGATAGTCAGCTCGCTTTAGATATTGAAAAAAATGGTTATGATCGTTTTATCAATAGAAATTAACGCATAAACTTTAGAAAAAAGTGGAACCTAGATATGTCGGTACTTGAAAATATAATTGAACAAGCAAAGATGAACGGCCGTTTTGCGCCGCTTCACTCACCAGAGCTTTTAAAAGTTCTGGATGAAAATAGAAAGCAGCTTCAGGAGCTTGGATTTCCGCAGCGCAAGTCAGAAGCTTGGAAATATACAAGTTTGCGGCGTTTAGAAGACGAACAACTTGAACTTCATAATGAAATTAAATTCATCGACTATGAATATATTACCCAGAACAAAATATCCCCCGACTGCATCGTTTTTGTAAATGGCGTGTATTCGGCGCCTTTATCTTCCTTACCGAATCATCAAGACATAAGTGTTAGCGAGTGGCGATCTAAAGGGGACGGCCTTACTGATATTTACCTTGGTAATGTACCTGAGTTTCTATTGAAGATTTCCAAAGCAGAGGACTTGATTGCAAATCTGAGCCAAATTTATATCGAAAATAGTCTTTTGATAACTGTGCAAGAAAAATCTAGACCAGAGTATCCTCTGCAAATAATGCATATTAATTTTCCACAGCATCCGCAAAAAATTGATGCGGCGCTTGCTAATATTTTCATCAGTATAAAGAAGGATGCGCAAGCTCAAATAATTGAAACCCATGTTTCTGCAGATTCCGATAAAATGACTTTTAGCAATACGATGTACCGCATAGATCTAGCTGCCGGCGCAGAGCTCAAGCATTATACGCTGCAATGTGAAGGGCAAAGAGCGCAGCATTTTGCTGCGAGCCACGTCAATGTGGCGGATGGTGCTAAATACGAATCTCTGCTTTACCAGGCTGGTTCTCAGCTTGGACGCCATGAGTTGAAGGTGAAACTAAAAGGTGCAAAAGCACAGGCTAAGCTCCTTGGATTATATTATGGCCGAGATAAGCAGCAATTGGACCAAATAACCAGCATCGAGCATCTTGTACCTGATACGGAAAGTAGTCAGTACTATAAGGGTATGATGGCAGATGCAAGTCGAGCTGTGTTTAGCGGAAAAATAGTAGTGGCAGAGCAGGCAAAAAATACTGTAGCTCGTCAGTTGAGCCGAAACCTATTGCTAGATAAAGACGCTGAAATTAACGCAAAACCAGAACTACAGATTTCAAACAACGACGTGACTTGTAGCCATGGTGCGTCGATCGGCGAGCTAGATCAAGACTTGCTGTTCTACTTGCAGTCGCGTTGTATAGCGCCGATCGAAGCTCGAGTGATGTTGGCGCGGGCATTTGCTAACGAAATTATTGATAAGATAGAGTTGCCGAAATTGAAACACTTTGTAAATCAGCATTTAGACCAAGCTATGCTAGGAACAAAGTCGCAAGAGGCTGACCATGTCCATTAACGAAGTCCTTGCAGAATTTCCTAATTTAGGTAGGCAAATAGATGGAAGACGATTGATCTATCTAGATAACGCTGCAACGACTTTTAAACCAAAAGCGGTCATGACCGCAATGAACGACTATCTGGCTCAGGGCTGCGCGAATATCCATCGTGGCGTGCACCGTTTGAGTATGGAAGCCACAGCAAACTTCGAAAATACTCGAGAGATATGTCGGCGCTTTTTGAATGCTGACAGACAAGAAGAGATTATCTTTACATCTGGTACTACGATGGGACTTAATGTGTTAGCTCTATCGCTAGGTCAATCTTATATAAAAGACGGTGATGAAATCATCCTGTCTGCTATGGAGCATCACTCGAATCTCGTGCCTTGGCAAATGCTGCAGCAAAGGACGGGCTGCAAGCTGCGTATTGTACCGTTGCTGGCTAATGGTAGCTTAGATCAGCAAGCTTATTTAGGGCTTTTAAACGAGCGCACTAAGCTGGTATCTCTGGTTCATATTTCAAATTCATTGGGTACGATTAATCCTATAAAAGAAATGATCCAATCCGCAAAGAAAAGTGGCGCGCTCACCATAATAGATGCAGCACAATCAGTAGCGCATTTGCCAATAGATGTTAAAGATTTAGACTGCGATTTTTTAGTTTTTTCTGGGCATAAATTATTCGGACCAACTGGTGTCGGAGTGCTCTACGGTAAATATAAAAAACTCGATAGTTTGCCACCAGTCTTTGGTGGTGGAGATATGATTCTCAACGTGACACTTGAGAAATCAAGCTACAATACTTTGCCGCATCGCTTGGAAGCTGGTACGCCAGCAATTGCGGAAGTGATTGGCTTGGGAGCAGCGATCGAGTTTGTTGAAAGGGTCGGTTTTGCTGCAATAAAGCAACACGACGCCGAAATGCTTGCCTACGGCAAAGAAAAACTGTCAGGCCTAGAAGGATTGCGCTTGATTGGAACGGCGAAGGAAAAATTGCCAATATTTTCTTTTGTACTAGAAGGTATCCATCCGCATGATATCGGGACTTTTCTAGATGAGGCGGCATTGGCAGTGCGAACGGGACACCATTGTACGCAGCCGGTGATGCAATATTTTAAGATTCCGGCGACGACGCGTGCATCTTGTGCTCTTTATAATAATTATGAAGATATCGATGTGCTCGCCAGCGAGCTTAAAAAAATACAGGAGTTCTTTCTCTAATGGCAGATTCACGAGAGCTATATCAACAAACGATATTAGAGCATAATAAACATCCACGTAATTTTTTGGAGCTAGATCCCTGCAGTCATCATGCGGAGGGTTTTAACCCATTGTGCGGCGATCATTTTTGGGTCTATTTGAATGTCGATTCTGCGAGTGGGGAAGTTCTTTCTGCAAGTTTTAAAGGTGAAGGCTGCGCTATCAGCAAGGCATCTGCATCTATGATGACCGAAAAAATAAAGGGACTAAATGGTCAGCAACTACGCAAAGTTTTTGCGGAATTTCAGGCTATGGTAAAAGGTGAGTTGAACATTGATCAAGCTGAGCATCAACTCGGAAAACTGAAAATATTTTCTGGTATTGCTCAGTACCCTGCGAGAGTTAAATGCGCAGGACTAGCTTGGCATACTATGGTGGCGGCTTTAGATAAACAAACAGCTGTGGCAACGGAATATTAAGATGAGTAGTATAACTGAATCATTACGTAACTTTTGGTTGAGAGATAAAATGACTGCTACAACAATTAAAATTAAAGTGCAAGCTACACCAAACCCGGATGCGATTAAATTTATCCTTGATAGATCGATTAAAAACGAGGGCAAGATAAGCTTTCGCTCAGAATACGAATGTTTACATGTGCCACTTGCGCGTGCTTTGATGCAAATACCCCATGTTTTGCAGACGCATTTCTTCGAAAATGTTATTACAGTGACACAAAGCGGCGATATGCCAGAAGAAGAGCTCGAAAATGCGGTTAAGGAGCTCATAACTTTGTTTATCGATGAACATAACCCGAATTTCCAAAGTTCTGAAGAAGTACGAAGAGAGACTTTAAGTCCTGAGTTGCAGAAAATTGAGCTGATTTTAGATGAAACCATTAGACCTGCTTTGCAAGCTGATGGTGGTGATGTTCAGGTTTTGGAACTGCACAACAATATTTTGACTATAATGTACGAAGGCGCCTGCGGTAGTTGTCCAAGTTCTCAGCTTGGAACTTTAGAGGCTATCCGCAGTACGTTAAGAAGTGAATATGATCCTGAAATTGATGTCGTCACACTTTAGTGGCAGTTATTAAGGTCGTGACCACAAAGAAGCGTCCACGACCGGCAAATTATAGTGAAATTATTTATATTTAAATGCAATGACGCCGGACCTATAATTGACCTTGTTGCGACTCTTCTCAATTTTCATCGGTTTAGTTTGAGTCTGTAAGGTTTTGAAATAGAAATCGCTACTCGGGCTCCAGCCGTTGAATTGATCGTTTTCACCTGGTAGAAAATGTGCGCCTAAATTGCCAAGGGTAGGCTGGAAGTTTCTTGTCAAATGGTCAAAAAGAAACTCCTTTTGGAAGTTAGCTTTATGTTCTTTATTAGATTCAGGTTCAAATGTGCTATCGTTGAAATCAAAACTTTGTTTGAATAGCGGCGCTTCTAGTATCAATGAAAAGTCTTTTAGATTTATATGATTCTTCGAAGAGCCTTTGTCGTTTATTTTCTGCCAAATGGCTGCTTCAACAATATCTATATCCACATTTGCGCTGATATCTTCTGAAAAGGTCATTGGAAATTCATAAGTCATCGTGAGCGCGAATTGAGGTGCACTTATCTTTAAATCGGCGTCGACTCCGGCTTGCGGCAAAAAATCATCTTTTTTTAGCATAGGGCAGGCCAGGTCCAATGTAATCACGAAATCGGCGCTGATTTCGTCTGCAACCATTGGCAAGGACACAGCACCATTTTTATTTGTTTTTCCGGAAATTCCATTTATCGAGTAGGCCAGAACCCCGTGCGAAGCACCATATTCTCGGTCTTGATTTCCTGCGGCAACATACAACAAAGCGTTACGTGTCTCAATACTGCTGAACTGAAATTTTGGGTAGTCTTTTCGCAGCTTTTTAAGAGTGTCAGACCATAGGCTGTCATATTCTATGCTTAAGGATCCTGCATTAATGTCTTTGTAGATCGATAGCAATTCTTGCATAGAACGGATAGCCGCATCTAAGTAGCTTTGGATTTTTTTTAAACGATTGTCTAATTCATATATTTCGTTTTCTAAATTTTTAATACGTTCTTGGTTTGAAGCGATTGAAGCAAAGGCAGAGGCAAGCTTGAGTTCAAACTGGCTGATTTCAACTTCTAAGGCTTCCAAATCTTCTGTCCTCTTTCTATAGACTTCTAGAAATTCTTCTATTAAAACGTCATTTATCGCGGATCTATTTTCGGCTTTAATTTCTTGTTTGTAATTTGCTAAAGCTTGATCGCGTTCCGACTCTAGACGAAGTCTTTTGTCTTTTAGGTTTTCTAGAAGAATGTAGTCCGGGGTGTTTTTTATGCTAGCAACTTCATCCAATAGGAGCGATTTTTTGGTGTATATATCGTTCGATTCGTCTAAGAAAGTCAAATAGACTAATCTTTGTTCGGCAATTTCTTTCATAAGCTGGTTCTGCGACTTGAGGGTTGCTGTGTAGCTATCACAAGCGATAACATCAGCGTTGAGAGAGAAATTTAATATTTTTGCTTGTCCAACACTTGGTGGCAAAACCCAAATTCTGTTTTCCGACTCAGAGTCGCGCATTAGCAAAGCACTGGATTCATTTTTAATACCACTTTCTGGCCATCTGCTTTCGTAGTAGCTCGGCAAAGCCTTCAATGGCGTTGTCACTAGCACAGAAAAAACACAATAGCGGGTCACATTGAATATAATATTCATGGTTTAGTATCCTTAGTTTTAAAAGTTGTTTTAGTTTTTTAAATTTGTAGAGGTTTATTTCTACTGTTCAGTTAAAAGATTTTGAATTTTAATCAATTCTCTTTCGGCTTTTTCTAAATGTAGAGCATCGTGTTGGCGCAAAAGCAGTTGGAATTGTTGATTCTCAGCATCTGTAGTGCTTTGATTATTAATGCGCTCTAACCATCTTTTGCTAACGAATTCGTGTTTGAGCTTAGTGATCTCAGTCATCAGTTCATGATCGCTTAGACTTGCGACGCGCCTGCGCTGTTCCGCAAGGATAGATGTCATATCAGCTTGGATAATGTTTTTGCTTGGCTGTTTAGAATCAAATTCTATTTTCTCAAGCGTTTCGCTTTCCTGCTTTAAATCATTTGCTTTTTCCGTTTGAGCTGCAGCCTTTTTAGACGGATGATTTGTTTCTACTCGTGCATGCTTTGCTTTTTCTCGGACATATTCTGGATTAAAAGCATAAAAATGACTAGTGATTGCAGTTGCTGCTAGTATAGCAGCACTGCAGCATAATAATTTAGATTTCATTGTTTAGTTTCCTTGGTTGCATAAATTTTTATTTCGTTTGATTGATTAGAATCACCATTCATAAATGGCATCGTTAAAAAGACCTTTTGATTTATTAAATCACAGCTTAACAAGCGATTTTTTGTAAGGATCCTATTTCCCGATACAGAGAACTCTAATAAAGAAAATTTTTCAGTTTCTTTGGCAAAGCGGTCGACGAGGTCTTGAAGATTTTTGTACTCTAAGCTTCTTTTTGTATCTGCGAACACTAGTTTTGGGCCAGAACCTTCGCCGAAATACACATCAGGAGAAAGAACTTCGACTTCTATAGAAGTGCTTGCGAGACCCAGCTCCAATGCGGCCTGATTTTTTAATTGTTTGATATAGCTTTCGTCAAATAGGTTGCTAGAGTCCCTTATACGCCAGGTATCTTCGTTCCATTCAACCATATCGAATGGATAGGTGGGACGAAACAGATGCTCGGCGAGTTTAACACTGAAGAAAAGAGTAGACGCAGCGAGTTGACAGCTTCTGAAATTTTCCGAAGCATCATTTTTGCAGCTTACTTCGTAAGCATACAGGCTTTGTTCGATTACTTTTTGAATTCTGTCGCATTCCAGCTTAAGCCATTCGGAGTCTAAGCGTTCAATTTCTATACTGCTAGCTCTCGTAGTTAGTTTCAAGTTATCGGCGTCTTTTACGACCTGCCAAGTTGTTGCTCGAAAGACAATGGATTCTGGAATCTTTCTGTCATCTTTTTCTTTTCTGTCTTCTCGGACTTCTTTTTCTTCTTCTCTTTCTCTTTTTTCTTCTTCTTCCCTTTCCGTAATGACTGGAGCAGTTTCTGGAACATTTCTTTCTTGTTTACTAGGTACGCGTCTTGGTGGCGCAGGTATAGTTTCAATTGTGCGCGCTTCAGTTAGCTCGATATTTTCTTTAGCGTCTTGATCCTCAGAAATAGGTGTTTGATCCTTATTGCTTTTCGAACCGCAGCTATGGGCTAATAGAAGTAAAACTACAAAAAAGAGGTATCTAGACATTTTAAACTCCAGTCAAAAAGTGAAAGTAGAATTACTTAAGCTAACTAAATTAAAAAAACAGTTAATTTTCCTTTTGCTTTTTAAAGCTCGCAAAGCCCGGAGTCCAGCTAGCAATGGAGGAGCTAAACGATTCACTGATCATCTTGTTATGCGTCGAACGAAAACTGGATGAACTCGAATTATTAAAAAAGACGCTTAGATTACGTAAACTCCAGGTCGCAATTCTGCAATAAAGACCCCATCGGCACCATCCCATGCCTTCAGCAGCGATTTGAGTCGCGCTTTTTGGGACATCACCGGCAGGTGCCATCACAATATTCTGCCCATTGAGGTCTGGACTGCCATATTGATTCAGGGCGCGAGAAATTATTGAGGCCTTGAGCTCCTTTTCGATTTCTAAGCGCTCTTTAAGGCTTATAGCGCTGCTGGGGTCTTCAATCTTCCAATCGACTGTAAAATCTTCGCGACTGATGTCATTCTCGATCATTTCTTCGTAGTTTTTTCTGCTAAAGTAACCGCCCTTTTGACCTTTTTTATGAATTTTTTCGTAGAAATTATACATGTTGTATTTTGCCGTAAGGCTCATGTTGTAGGCTTGAGGGAACATATAGGAAATTGAAATCCCAAAGATCGGCCTACCCTCGGTGTCGCGGTCTATGGTCAAGCCAGTCTCATCAGTAAAGTCTTTGAAGTAAATTGGGCAGGCACCGATCAAACTTAAAGCAAAACTTCCGCTTATAAATTCAGGCACTGCTAAATTAAGATTAGGAACTTCTTTTCTGGCTTCTGAAGACATGCCTCCGAACGTATAATCGAGGATCGCCGGTAGTGATGTGAGCATGTTGGGATTTTCCAGTGTTCCCGGAATACTAGCGAAAATGCGAGCGTGCGCTGTTTGAATTTTGCGAAATGTTAAGTTCGGATTGTCGCTTTGCAGCTTCGCGACGCTTTTACTCCAACCTGTGTCATATTCTAAATGAGCGTCTCCACCATGCAGCATGGCATAGGGCTCCAAAGCTTCTCTAATATTTTTCATATTAGTAAATATAAGATCATCAAATTTAGTGATGCGTGCATAAAAATCGTCGAGAATAACTTCCTCAGACTTCAATACTTCTTTTGCTTGGTTCCATTTGCGAACAGCATCCCTGTTTTCATCGGTGAGTTGGTTTAATTTGATATCTTGCGCATTTATTTGTTCTTTTAAGTCCTTTATTTGCGCATATAAGGTCTTTTTAAGCTGTTGATCTTGAGTTTCTTCGTAGTGCTTCATAGCTTCGTTGCGTTCATTTTTTAATGCACGAATTTGGTCTTCTAAAGACGAGATCGCGAAAATATCTACGGTATCGGAGATCGAGGCGACATATCTTCTAGCTTCATCGACAACAATTTGTTGAAGTTCGATTTCTTTTTGTAGTTCAACTTTCCTCAAAGCCATGTTTTTTACGATATCCGAAGTCGCAATAAATCCAAGCTGGAGATTTTTAACACCAGTGCAATTGTTTATATTGGCACTAGGGCTAAAGCTTTCGAAACTTGCGTAGCCGATGTTTGATGGTTGTACCCAGATTAAAGATTCATCTTCTGAATCGCGCAATAGTGCAGCAGAGCTCGTATTGACTATGGGCACGTTTTTAGAAATCGAATAGGCACTTGGAATAGCAAAACAAACATTTGATAAACTAGCTATTGTACTTATTCCCAGAACTAGATTTTTAATTGTGGATGTATCGATAGAATACATTTTTTTCTTCCTTTAAGTTTATGTTTTTTATTGTAATGAAACAAAACGATGACGCGTCGTCTGGCCGAACCTATCTTTGATTTTTGTTGTGTTCAATAGCAAAAGTCATTGCATATGCATTTTAGTAATCACAATGATAGTTGTGTAAATTTCTTGCAGAAATATGCAGGGTCTTTGTTTTATGGTAGTCGGGCTATTTCGGAACAGTATATTTTACGGTGATATCAAAGGTAATATCTTTATTGAGCTGGCAGTCCGTGTATTCGCCATCACCTGCAACAATAAGTCCAAATTCCAAAGCAGTACCGAGAGAAAGGTGCCGGCTTAATTCTTTTATTGCAGTTTCACTAGGGTGATAGACTAAGGTTCCCTGAGAAGTTTGTGATCCATGTATGGGTAAAGAGCACGATGCTGAACCCGTAGCGCCAAAACAATAATTCTGTTTTATCCGTGCATCTTTTGCTTCATCTTTTTGATCTATAATTGTGCCTTCAGCGCCGATGACTTTAAAATCATTAAAGGCCTTACTTTTTAGATCTTCCCAGCGGTATAAAAAGACATTACCATCTCTTTGCATATATTCGGTGTAATTTAAGCTGGAAGCCAGGAGAAGTTCATTGCCACTAGTATCGCCGGGCTTTGTTGCCTTTACGGTTAGAAAAAGAACATCATCGAATTCAAATTCATTGGTGCTTCCGTCTGACGAAAGACCACGAAAACTAAAGCTTTGATCACAAATCACCCAATTTTGCGGTCCTTCAACTATCTGTGTTTGCCGACGGCGGCCATTGAAAAGTTCTTCAGAAGTAAATCTTCCATCATAAGGCACTTTTATTCTAAATTCAGCGACATTGTTGTTGTCTTGGCCCCATGCGCACGAATCTTCAGCGATCCAGCGTTGTTTTGGAAAAGTAATTGTAAAGGTTTTGCTTTCAAGAGTTGCATTTGCACGAGCCTGCATACAAGCATTTTGAATTGTTGTTATGGAAAGTGGGGTTCTATTTTTAATAAGATTCTGTGTGTTATTTGGATCATCGCCAATGGGTCCATTTCCATTATTCTGGTCATCACTCTTCTTTGTTTTCGAAAGACTATCTCCGTTTGCATTTGGGTCATTAGTCCCGTCACCTGCTCCTTTTTGGCCAGCTGCAAAATCCGCGGGTTTATCGACGTGGCAGCCAAAAAATATAAAATGAACAAAGATAAAAATTAAAATATTTTCAATTAAAAAAAACATAACGACCCATTGATTAAGCAATTGCTTATAGCATTTGTTATATCGGAATTTATGCTGATAACCTGAAGCAATTTAAGTAGCTTGCGAAAATGATATTTAATATCCAATAGCTAGAAGCTGTGTCTATTGTCTTAATAAACTTTAACTGCTTAAGTTCACATTAATTTAGGTAGTTAAAACTGCAAAATTCTAATTGAGTGTTTTCATTCTTCACACAGCCAATAAAAGGCGGCCATAATGGGTCACCTTGAACTAACCGCAAGTGGTGATTGTGTAATAAACTTACAGAAATTCCACACATTCTGTCATCTTTTTTTGATTGCTCGAATATTGATAGTAGGGCTCCTATTGAATTGTCCATAAATTTTGTTCTCAAATTTTTGTTAAATAAATCAGAAAAACTTCCAATTCGATTGTGGATTGCCCAGATTAATCCTTGTTTATTGTTGTATAGATCCATCAGTGTGCTCTCTTCATTTAAGCAGTCTCCATTAGCCCCAAACTCATGCGCAGTAAGCATGCGTTCTGCCTTTTCTGCGCCTATATGAAAACCTAGATAGGCCGCAAGTGAATAATGGCGAAGGGCGTCATAAAGGTTATCTACTAAAACACTAGAAGGGCAAAATTCTCTTGGGTTAATGGAGGCAAACTCTGATGCAAGATCCAAATAATACAAATCACGTAGATTAAAATGATGGAATACCACAAGTTTTTCTGCATTATTGAAGCGATTAAAGTTCTGTGCAGTCCGCGCTCGTTTGACACAAATATAGCCAAAAATTAAGATAGGATCATGTGTCAATTCACTTGTAACTATTTGAATTAATTATCTGCTCTGGCTCCAGCCTCCCAAAGGAGGTCAATTT
>JAGOVF010000111.1 GCA_018060885.1 Oligoflexales bacterium
TTTATCTATCCAGGTCGAAGAAGTCCTCTATTCCGCAATGGAAGATTTCTACGTCGATATTATTATTGGCCAGGGACAAGCTTCTCGCTCTATGCGTATGGATATTGCTCCGTTTACCTTGGTTGGTGCGACAACGCGAGTTTCGCTCTTGTCGCGACCTTTACAGAATCGCTTTGGAATTCAGGAGCGTTTAGAATTTTATCGCCTTGATGCTTTAGTTGAAATTATAAAAAGAAATTGCACGATATTAGAAATAGAAATTGACGAAGGTGGAGCACTGGAATTAGCCAAAAGGTCACGCGGCACGCCGAGAATTTCAAATCGTCTATTAAAACGCGTTTGGGATTTTGCAGCAGTGGAAGGCCAAGATAAAATAACCGAGCAGCTCGCTGCAAGTTCTTTGAGCCGTTTAGAAATCGATCATTTGGGTTTGGACCGTTCGGATCGAGCGATTTTAGAAGCTATTCTCACAAAACATCAAGGTGGTCCTGTCGGACTCGATACACTTGCGGCCACAATAGGCGAAGAGCGCTCGACGATTGAAGAAGTTTTTGAGCCTTATTTGGTCTATCTTGGGTTTCTTGCAAGAGGCCCGCGCGGCCGAGTTTTAACTGAATTAGGGCGGGCACATTTGCAAGGCAAATAGTTAGTCTTAAAAACTTCTCAAAGCTTTTTCAAGAATACAGCGATCGCCATTTCCTTCAAACGTAGGCGAACAGGAACCCCCGAACCAAGATAATCCCGTTCTATCAGGGATAAAATCCCCGGCATATGGCGCAATCCACGCCACTCCGTTTGCCTTTGCCCAATTAATCCAAGAAAGAATAGCTTCGAGTCGCTGTGCTGTGTAGGTATCTCGGCCATGTTCTCCACTATAGTGAGGCGCGGCACCAAATTCTTCCATAATGATAGGCTTGCCAAGCTCATGAGCGAGCTGTACATCAGGGGCGAACTGCCAGGGCTTTTCGTGAGACATAGGTTCATCGCTTGCGTTGTGGTGACCATAGGGGTGAATAGAAATATAGTTGATCGAAGCTTGCGAGTACACTGTTCGCCAGAACTCTTTATCGAAGCCCTCCTGAGCCATGCCATTTTCCCTAACAAAAGTTGCCCAACCAGCACGGACAATTCCTAGCCCGATCATTCCGGAACTTTTGATTCCAGCTAATGCTTTGTTGTAGTTGATAAGGAAATTTTGATATTCTTTTCTTTTCGCTATAAAACTAGCATCGTTTTTGGGTCCATCAGTGCATTCGCGACAAAGAATTTCGTTACCAGCTTGCCATGCAAAAATAGCTGTAGGACAATTAGAATTTACTACGCTGACAAACTTCTCCGTAAATTTCCAGTGGTCTGTGTTTTTGCCTTGGCCTTGATTCCAAGCTTGAATCACCTGATAGTCATTTTGATTATGTCCCGCTAAAGTTTTTTCACTGATTGCTACTAAATATTGAACTCCAGGGAAGCGTCTGTGTAGTTCGCACAAGCGATTGGCGTAAGCTGTTGCAAGGTTCGGTTGGTCATGTTTATAGCCAGCCGTGACGCGTACGAATTTTGCACCCAGATTGTTTATGTAGTTTAGTGTTTCGACTTGCTTTTCAACATTGTTTTTGTAGACATCACTATCTAACAAATGCATGACATTAACACCAAAACGACCTGTTTTAGGTCTAGCTGGGTTCGATCCCCCTCCTGGAGCTGGTGGATTGCTTCCTCCCGGAGGCGTTATTCCACCACAAATATTGACGCAACGCCACTGGTAGGCTCCGTCTTTTTGCTCACACATAAGACCTATACCATTGTGGGAGATGCAAGAACCAGATTGAAGAATTTTACCGCAATTGCCATCGCCAGTCGGGCCGAGATTTTCCGCACCAGAAGACCAGGGGCAACCCTCAATGTTTGTTACTTTGCTGTCGCCTGGATTAGAATCTGCCGTTCGACAAGTTGCGCAGAAATTAAAGATTATTAGATATAATACGAATTTTTTCACTTCGCCCCCAGGTGAGAAATATTACATGCTTATATAATTCTCCGATAATTATTACAGATTTTTAATGAAAAAGCCGCTTTTTGCTTTAGATAGTGAGCACATTCTCCGATAAGAATACATGTGAGGAATTTATGGAGCTAAAAAAGCAAAATAGCCGCGTATTTTATTGGAAATTCCTATCTTTCGCCTCATTTTCTTTAATATTTATACATGCATGCAATAATGGCAATCAAGGCATTATTGAGGTTTCGCAAAAAAAAGCTGCTGAAAATAACCCGTCCCCAGATCAGGTGCAAAACAACAATTTTAACGGCTCTCCTCAAAATCCAAATTTTAATCCAACTGTCCCCACTATTAATTTAGGATCTTTAGCTTTTGGTGGTCAAACAAACTCCTTTGCCAATTCACAAAAGATGCTTGAAATCGGCATGAGCTGGGTGAAGTTCCAACACAAGTGGAGTCCTGGACAAGGTGGCCAAGATTTAGCTGGACGTATCAGCGATGCCAAGGCTAAAGGTTTTAAAGTTCTTATGAGTATTCCCGGACAGCCTCATTCCAATGCAATAGATTATGGGCAGTATCTTAATTTTATTGAGCAAGTCGCAAAGCTTACACCCGCGCCAGATGCTATTGAGGTTTGGAATGAGCCGAATTTGGACTTTGAGTGGCCAAAAGGCCAAATTAGCCCAGAAAACTACGTGAATCAGATGCTAAAACCTGCATATGCCAAAATAAAAGCGGCAAATTCTGCAATTATAGTAATTAGTGCTGCACCTGCTCCGACAGGTTTTTTTAGTGGTTGCAGCGCAAATGGCTGTGACGATAAGTTTTATGTAGAAAGAATGGCTGCGGCTGGTGCCGCTCAAGCCTTGGATTGCATAGGCGTGCATTATAATGAGGGCATTATTTCCCCTAAGCGCAATGATGGCGACCCTCGTGGCACTCATTATACGCGCTATTTTAATGGCATGATCGACACCTATCATCGAGCGTTTGGTGGATCAAAACCCGTATGTTTTACCGAATTAGGATTTGTGACGTCACAAGGTTTTTCTGAAGGCCTGCCGCCTGGATTTTCTTGGGCGTCAAATACGACAGTAGCAGATCAAGCCCAATGGCATGCGGATGCAGTTGAATTGGCAAAATCGAACTCAAAAGTAAAAATGATTATTATTTTTAATGTGGATTTTGATTACTATAGTGCAGATGACCCGCAAGCTGGATTCGCGATCATACGCAAAGATAATAGTTGCTTGGCTTGTGATAAAATAAAGGCAATCACTCAATAGGTTTTAACGTGCACGATCATCACGATTGCCAAGATCACTCCCATTCTCATTCAGGTTCGGGTGGCCATCATCACCACTTGCCCTTAGACAATAAAAAGGCTTTGTTTTCGGCTATTATCGTCAATATTTTGCTGACAGTTGTGCAGTTGGTCGGGGGAGTTTTTTCCGGAAGCTTAGCTTTAGTAGCGGATGCGGTGCATAATTTCAGCGATGCTGGGTCGTTGCTGATTGCTTATTTTGCGCAAAAAATTGCGAATTTTCCGGCAAATTCAGCGATGACCTATGGTTATAAGCGCGCAGAGATTATTGGGGCCTTGATCAATAGTAGTCTCATGATTTTGATTGCCATTTATTTGGTAATCGAAGCAGTTTCTCGTTTCATCTATCCTCAGTCTGTCAACGGCTGGGTGATGATAATAATAGCGGGGATCGCACTTGTGGTCGATCTCTTTACGGTCGCATTATTGTTTCGTGGCGCAAAAACAAACCTAAACATGAAAGCCGCGTTTTTGCATAACATAGCGGATGCGGCTTCTTCGGTAATTGTTATTATTTCTGGTGTTCTTGTCCTGTATTTTGAAAACTATATTTTTGATATTGTAGCTACCTTTATAGTTGCGGTCTACGTTGTTGTTCATGCCTATGCGATTTTGCGTCAAAGTTTGAAAATCATTATGCAGGCTGTTCCCTACCATCTTGATATAAATAAACTTAGTGACAGTTTAATGAAAATTAATCTGGTCACAGCTGTTGAAGATGTTCATGTATGGCAATTAGATGACAAAACGTGTTTCCTCGAAGCAAAGATTTTGCTTTCTGGCGAAAATAGCCTTACACAAATGATTGCAACAAAATTGGAACTTAGAAAAGTTTTACAAGATAAATATCAAATAAAACACTCTACTCTTGAACTTGTATTCGAAAACGAAGAACTAGCTGCATGCCAACTTACGTAAGTGCTTGCCAACTTACGTAAGTACTTGCCAGCCGACTTAATTCAAATAAACAGACAATAAACTACTGCTGGCGAAAATATTCAAAATTATAACCTTTCAGTTCCTTGAGCAGGCTGCTTTCAAAATCCAACACTTGTAAATAGCCTAAGGGAGCTTCTTTATTTATAAAGAGGTGATTTGGAGTTAAAGAGGCTTTTCCAGCGCTATCAATAACTTTATAAAACAGTGCAAGATTGTCAGAAAGTCGAAATTTAGAAATTTCGTACTCGCCATCAAACAGCGTGCGAAAGTATGTAAATGTAGAAAGATCTTTATCTAAATAGGAATCAGAAATAGGAAATAAATCTATCCCAGAGGGGGGGATATTTACGGTATCGAGGGAGCCGCCGCTATTTATAAAGTGTAATTGAATTGTAGTTCCGTTTTTATCAGTTGTAATCACATGCGGTTTTCCATTTTTTGAGTTTATGGAAACACGCATTGTCGCAGAAGGTAGTTCTTTTTGCTCTGAAATGCTGCCACTGTTAGAATTAAATATAGCAAGTGATTCTTTGGACAGTAATAATGAAAGGCCATCTAAATCAGAATCTGGTGCAATCCAATAGATATTTTCTAGATCGGTTGCAAAGCTTTCAGATACCCACTCTTTAGCATCAATAGATTCTTCAATATTGACGATAGCGATGGAATCATCACTCGTAGATAACAAAAGATTGCCTTTACTATCTATGTCTCCTGCGCGCAAACTTTTGCCAGCTGCAATTAAAGAACCGCCCAGCCAGGACTTGCGTAAATCTCCCGTTTCAGAAAGCATGAGCAGCCCGACACTATATATGTCGTCTAACATCACCATTATTCCTAAGCTTGCGTCGAAAGCTGCAGATACAGGAGTACCTTGGAAATCTAAAAATTGCTCGCTTCTAGTGCCGTCGGTTTTGATGATTTCAAGATGCTTAGTAGAGAAGTCGATGACATAGGAGCCGTCTGGACCACTTGCTAGAGTGTGTTCATTGCCAGCATTTGAGAGAGCGAATGATTTACTTATGCTCATATCTGCAAGCTTTAATTCAAGAATTCGACTGCTGGGATCGTCGACAAAAAATGCGGCATCTGCATTCACATCATCTTTGAATTGAAAAGATGTAGGCTCTAAAGTTTCGCCGATATAGCCACTTTTTTCTATTTCTTCTTTAGTAGAACAACTTATTATTAATAAAAACAATATAGAATTAATGCGCATAAGATCCTCCGAAAAATAGTGATTGCTGGGTGTCTTCAACATTTAACTCGAGCTTTTTATATTGATATTGAATATGCCTAATTTGATAGCCTAGAGATCCCCAAAATCCGTAGAGAAGCGGCACATAGAACTGCAAAGAGAATTGCGCTCCTTGGGCTGGACTTTTATCTGATAGGGTGACTAATCCATCGGTAGCTTTGTAATTGGCATCGCCATAGAGAAGATCTAATGAGGCTGATAAATGCGACTCATTCCAGCGAGAGAGTTTTGCAGCAATCGGATTCCAATGATAAGCGAGTCCTAAACTATATAGATTTTGAGTGTCGTATATTGTTATAGAGCTATTTACTAAATTTGAATTAGTGAAGCTTTCGATACCGATGCGATAGCCGAAATTTTTCGGTTTGTACTCGTACAAAAATGCGACGCAAAAAGCTGAATCGTCAATTAATAAATCTTTTACAGTATGCTGGCTGGGAATAATAGACTTCAATTCTAAATGAAAAATATGTTGCTTATATGATCTGGAAACTTGTGCAAGCTGTGCTAGGTCGCGGGTGAATCCTGTTTCATAGGCTTCAACTGCCAGCGCAGCTCCTAAAGTATCCAGAAGGCTTTTGCCGTCTTTAAATGGTTCTATTGCTTTTTCGTCGCTGATAGATTTTTCGTTTATGCGGATTAAATGAAAGAGTTCGTGGGTAATGAGAGCTATTCGAAAAGATTGGGAGAGTTCCAGAAAGCGCTCGCGGTCGATGATGATCAAGTTATTCTCTACTTGTGTTACTGCGTCTACAGTTCTGGTGCTGCCACTTTCGCTCTTAGCTTTAATTGCCTCATCTGACCAAGTGAATTTAATCGGCGAGTTTTTCGAGGAAAAAGTAATCAATTGCTTCTTATTTTTAAAAATGATCTCTTGGCAAAAGCTAATCTGCTGTTCATTTAAAGAATTTAAAATTCTGCACAGCTGATTTTCTGAAAGTTCTTCAGGGCATTCACAGGGAGTGGAAAATTCCTTGTCTAAATTTTTCAATGTTTCATTGATTTTCGCAAGGGTAATAGACAGATCCAAATCGCCTGTATTGCCGCCATTTCCGACAAAAGTCGAAGCTTCAGTGCTAGAAACTTTAATAAACGTTGAAAAAGTGAAGAGCAGAATCAAGAGTCGACTATTCATGAAAATCTCCTGTTGGACTGAGGTTGATAATAACTTGATAGAGCCCTGTTCCATCCTTTGCTGTCTCTGCGAATTTTTGTAAGCGTTCTGTAAACTCGTCGATGAGCTCCTTAAGCTCTTTATATGAACTTTCATGTAGAGGTAAAATCAATGCATTAGCATAACGATGATTTGAGGAGTATTGATCAATGGCTTGCAAAGCGATTTTTAGCGCGCCCTTATGAAACTGCCGCACTTTTAGATTTGAGACTTTTTGGTCTACAACATGCAATGGGCTGTCTTCAACCACTTTCCCAGCAAGATTTCTCCGCAAATAGCCAGCACGCAATAGAAACTCTATGGCTTTATCTATTCTCTTCTGGGACGCGATTCCAGCAAGAGTGCGGTAAATCTCGTTGGGCTTATCCATAACATGTTTTAGCTGAAAGGCGTCTTTGACATAGACGTTTATCCAATCTGTGAGGATGTGGTTTGAAGCCTGCTTTCTTCGCGGAGGCTGTTCTAGGCTGTTTTGCATTAATTCAAGTATAGAAGCTTGGTTGCCACTTGTTCTTGCAATCCAATCTTTAAAGTATTGTTTTTCGTTGACGGTTAAGCCTAGAAGTTTTGCAAGTTCTTCGGCTCGGTCGATTGTAATTTTCCGCTTTCCTTTTATAAGTAGTGATACAAGAGTTGGAGATACTCGCCGTAAATCTTTGCTAGCTTGTAAAATTGAAAAGTGTTTTTCATTCTTTTTCCTAAAGCGAAGCATGTCGGCCAAAAAAAGAGCCAAATTTTTATACGTGCCGATGTTTGGTCTGTCCATAAAAAATCTCCAGAATACTCACGACCAGTATCGGCAAAAAATCTATAAAAATAAAGTAATTAGATTAAAATAGTTTTTACTTTGTAAAAATATTCTAGATCCTATAAATACACAAAATTGCGAATAAATTATCTTTTTTAGAAAAATACATAGCTTTTAGCTATGTAAACGATAGTTATTATATATTTTTATTATAAATGCCTCGGGTATAAATATGCAGAACACTTGGTGAGAGTGCTAAAGAATTTTCTTGTACATTGTACTGCAGCAAAGCCTGAGAATTACTCTTTAACAAACAAGTGCCGGATTTTGAATGAGGAGCTTACCGGAGTTCAACTTTAAAAAAGGAAACAACATGAATAAAGAATCATCAACTCCAGAGAAAAAGAATTCTTTTGAATCACAGCTACAAAATGAAAAAAATTCATCAAATGGAGATTCAACTGCTAAACAAGAGGGATCTATGAGTTACAAAAATGCTCGAAGCCTTCCGCAAGATGAAAAAAATGTCGTTGGGCAAGATCGAAAAGAACATTCAAATGAAGATTCTAAAACTCAAAATAAACAAGAAGGCAAAAAAGCTTATTAATTTGAGATTTCAGCTACATTTTAGATGATAATTTTTGCTAGGGAGGGGATGTCTCTTCCTGGCGTCTCTCTATTCACAAGGAGTCTTTATGTTTCAATCAAGTATTATGTCTAGATTAGTGGTAGGTATTTTATCTATTGCTGTAATCAGTGCATGTGCTACCTCTCCCAAAGTGGCAGAATTTCCAGCAACAGCTAATTCTGCAAATGAAGTCAATAAACTAACAAAAGATATCCAAAATGCAAAAAATGCACAGGTTGATGTACTAGCGCCCGCTTCTTTTAAAAATGCGGAGCAAGCTTTAAAATCAGCTAAGGCTCAACAAAAGGATGGCGATGACGCTTCCGATATTCTTAGTTCGGTAGCGGAAGGAAGAGCTTATTTAAATCAAGCAAATCAATTTGCAAAACTTTCGAATTCTAATATTGGTGATGTTGTTATAGCTCGAAAAGCAGCAATTGATGCTGGTGCAGATCAGGCTTTTTCCGAAGAGTTTGCAGATGCCGATGATAATTTGCGTGATCTAACTACTAAAATAGAAAAAAACAACCTGAGCGACGTAGAAGAAGATCGAGCAATTTTGCAAAAGCAATATATGGACGTTGAATTAAAAGCAATTAAGCAAACAAATCTCGCAGAAGCTCAGGCAACCATAGCTCTGGCAGTTAAAGAAGGAGCCGAAGACAGTGCGCCTCAAAGTTTAGCGATGGCAGAAAAATCTGTTAAAGATGCCGATGCTTTTATTATCGCAAATAGACACGAAACTGATGATGTGCAAATGCACTCAAAACGGGCTCAAGACGCCGCAGATCATTTGCTTAAAATTACTCGAGACGTAAATTCTGGTAAATATATCACTTCGGAAGAATCAGCTCTTTCGGTTGAAGCTCAGCACAACAAAGTATTGGGCGAAAAGTCAGTAGTCCAAGGCAAGTTGGCCGACGAAAAAATGAAAACGAAACAAATGAAGCAAACTGCCGCCGGCTTAGCTGTGGAGA
Organism: Oligoflexales bacterium; assembly: GCA_018060885.1. Taxonomy (GTDB): domain Bacteria; phylum Bdellovibrionota_B; class Oligoflexia; order Oligoflexales; family JAGOVF01; genus JAGOVF01. Next base: position 9,045 of record JAGOVF010000111.1, read on the forward strand.
CTAAGGATTTAAAATCAGAGCAAGAATTTAATCGTAGTTTTGAAGCTGCTAGAGCTCAATTTACGCGAGAAGAAGCTGAGATATACCGTCAAGGCAATCAATTAGTCATAAGACTCAGAGCACTTGAATTTGATGCAAATAAATCTGATCTAAGAAGCAATAATTTTCCTTTGCTTGGGAAAGTTGCAAAAGTTTTAAAAGGTTTTGAAAATTCTACGGTAGTCGTAGAGGGCCATACTGATTCAGACGGTGGAATGCTCTTGAACAAAAAGTTATCTACTGATCGCGCGCAAACTGTCTCGAGTTACTTGATTTCCAATGAATCAATAGACCCAAGCAAAATGTCGGTAGCTGGCTATGGCTTCGATAGACCTTTAGCTTCGAACAAAACTCCAAAAGGCAAAGCGCAGAATCGCCGAGTCGATATTGTAATTAGTCCTAAACCGATGTAAAAGATGGTAGCTTATATTGGAGATGAATCCTGATAGGACTTTAGTGTGATTGCGGGGCTAGGAGGTTAAGATCCTTCCTCGCTTCGCTTGTCAGGATGACATCTGCTTCGCTTGTCAGGATGACATCTGCTTCGCTTGTCAGGATGACATCTGCTTCGCTTGTCAGGATGACATCTTGCTAAAATTTAACGAACCCATAATGTTTGAACTTCGTTAATTGACGAGGCTAGAGATTGAATAAAAAAATCTTTTCTATTTTGCTTATGGCAGCTGAGCCAAATTTCATGGTTCCAAAAGCCCGTTTTTGGACCAAGAGCAATGATGCGTTTATTTCGAATTTTTTTTAACCCGCGCAGAGCAAATCAACGCTACTGGTGAATTAGTTTGACCAATACTCACAAGGTTTCAGTCTTTCATACCACTCTCTGTAATGATGGCATCTAATTCTTGAGAGCGTAGTTTTTCAACCAGCTCTTCCTCTTCGCCAGCGATTAAGTGAAGCTTAGCTTGTTTTTTTATTTTATATTCTTTTATAAATGGATTGACTGTGGCAATGACAAAAGAGCGATCAATTACATCATGCACTCCGATATTAATATTACGCGGAGCTGAAAATTGGTGTTCCTGAACGATTTCCTTCATTTCATCTGAAACGCCAAACATCCGACTGCAAAAATTAAATACTACAACTCCAGCTTCTGTGAGTTGGTTTTTTCCGCCTGATTTACTAATTAGAATTGTGTCTAATGATTGTTCTAATACTTTTAGCTGACGGCTTAGAGAGGGCAGAGAAATATTTAGTTGTTTTGCAGCTGCAACAAGACTTTCAGCCTTTGCAGAAATATAGAAATAATAGAGGTGATTAAAATTGAATCATATAGCATTCTACAATATGCGACATTGAATTTACATATTTTAAATTTATTCACTTTCAAAATCCACTGGCCTCTTTAAAAGACAGTGCAAGTGATTGAATAAGTGCATCGTTTTGGCTTTGGTTGTGACAGCCAAGCCAAATTTCGTGTTTCCAATAGCCTTTTGAAGGTCCAAATGAAAGGATAATTTTATTGCGTAATTCTGTGGCCACAAATACAACGGGCATAAATGCACAGCCTATATCGTCAATGACTGAGCGAATCAGCGCGGAAACATCGTTACTTTCGAAGAGGATGCGACCCTTGAGGCTGTGTTTGCCAAAGAAGCGATCAGTTTCTATACGTAACTTGCTTTTCATCGTAGGCATAACCCACTGAGCTTCGTTACTACTGATGAGTTCACGGATCGCAGCAATGCCAAGAGCATCCCTTTTCCCCGATAAAGCACCAGATATTTTTTTTGCTTGTCTTGAACAAATCAAATGTACAGGGAATTCTGAATGAACAATATTTGTTAAGTCTGCATCTCCCATAGCATGTTCAGTAATGATGGCATCTAATTCTTGGAAGCGCAGCTTTTCAATCAATTGTTCATAAGTACCTGCTACCATGTTGACTTTTGGTCGCGACTCTAATTCATATTTTTTTATAAAAAGATTTACTGCAGCAATGACAAAAGATCGCTCGATCTCATTAGAAACACCTATATTTACGCATCGAGTTGCTGAAGGAAGGCGCTGAAGAATGACTTCACTCATCTCTTCGGATACAACAAACATCCTGCGACAGAAGCTGTAAATTACAATGCCGGCCTTAGTCAGCTGGTTAGCGCGACCGACTTTGCGGAACAGTTTAATATTCAAAGTCTGTTCTAAAACTTTTAGCTGACTACTCAGAGAAGGTTGAGAGATTTTAAGGTGTTTTGCGGCAGTATTGATATTCCCAGCTTTTGCTGAAATATAGAAATAATAGAGGTGATTAAAGTTAAACATATATCATTATACTATTAGAGTCATAATATTAATATATTTTTAAATTCTCAAATTAAAGAATATTCATGATGTGTTCACTGCGAAGGTTTATTTAAGAAAACATGTTCAAAATTTTTTAAAAAATGAGGAGTGCGAAAGGAATCTAATTTTAA
>JAGOVF010000247.1 GCA_018060885.1 Oligoflexales bacterium
CGGCTCCCCTTGCCAATGCATATTCTTTTGCCAAATACTCAAAGAAAGGAATTTGCCCCCACAAACGGGCAAAATTAGCACATCCTTTACGTATATCAACGACTCCAAAACTCATTCTGTTTATATCGACCAGTGAAAATTGATATTCACCATCTATTTTATCAAAAAGTATATTGCCGGGAGAGTAATCGCGATGTAAAATGCCCGCTTCATGCAAACGAGCTGTATACCGGGCAAATGCCTTTACCACATCTTTACACTCTTCAATATCAGCATCACCAAACTCATAAAATTTGCGTTTATACGGACATTGAATACTTACAAAATAAGAATGCTTAATCAAACCGAAACTTTCTTCTTCTACATAAGCTACCGGGTGGGGAGTCTGAAAGCCTTTTGCTAACAACATTTGTGGATAGGTAAAAGCTCTAAAACCTTTGGAAGGCCGAAAATAAGAATAAATAATCCGATTAAATAAAGACGGCACCCCGTATCGTTTTACGTTAATGAGCAAGTCACCGGTACTAAAAACTTTGATTTGGTTCCGACCTGAATAAATAAGTTTACCTTCCTGATCGAAAGAACAGGGTAGTTTTTCGATGAAAGAACGTAAATATTCAAACTTCGGATTGATAGTGACTTTCATATAACTAATATTTTGATGTATAATTCATTAAGAAATTAGTTGAACTGCCTGATTGAGTGCTTCTTTTAAAAACGCTCCACTCATCAGTTTATTATTAACCATACGTACCTTCTCCTTCATTTGCGCATACTCATCCTCTGAAATATTCGATAAAATATCGTCCAAATGACGCAATGAAGACACACAGATTCCTATTTGATGTTGAGAAACAAATGAAGCTAAAGCCGCTTTTTCCCAAATAATAACAGGTAAACCACATCGGATGTAAAGAGAAGTTTTATGGGGGTTATTATATCGAAGGTATTCTCCGAAATTACCTGAACATTCATCTACGGAGTCTCCATCCCACACCAGTCCAAAATCACCCTGAGCGGAAGCAATGAGCGAATCCGAAGGAATAAATCCTTTATATTCAAAAAACGCTTTATGCTGAATCTTATCAGCTTCAAAACCATTTCCATAAAGGACAAAAGAATATGATTTGATATATTTCTCTACTTCATATAAAAAATTATTTTTGCGAGAGGCCAAACCACCTGCATATAACACCTTATATGGAGCACCCGAGGAGCGTTTTTGCCACGTTGCCTGTGTTTGCGACAAGTAATCAAATAACTGCAACGAACCCATCTGAGCCTTGCATCCTTTTTCGACTAACCAGTTTAACATAGACGAATTGTGGGCTATGACATAATCGGAATGATTGAGCCGTTTTATTTCTTGCTCAACTGTTAGTTTTTGTCTTCGAAAACTGCCTAAATCGTGTATTATAGTTATAACCTTGCAGCCCTTAACATGAGCTATGCAACAAACCAACGTATAATATTTCTTTAACGGATATTGCAAAACAAGATAATCTCCTCTATGCAATGAGAAAAAAGATTTTAATACCCCTACCAAAGTCACGACGAAGGATAAAATGCTATTTGTATACGTGCTTTGAGGAAGACCAACATTGCGATAGCCTAAATCGGACATGATTTTTTCAATATCCGTTTTCGCTTTGTTTCCGGCACTATGGGTACCTTTGTAATTTTTCGACAAATAACATATCATAGCTATCCTTCTTTTTTTAAATTAGTTTACACTCCTCTTTTGCCATCAAAAGTGCCGCATTTACTGTATCATCCATATCAAAATAAGCATATTGAGCCAGACGTCCGCCAAATAAAACATGCTTTTCTTGATTAGCCATATCCCGATATGCCTTGTATAATGTAGAGTTCAAGCCATCATTCACCGGATAATAAGGTTCGTTCTTACCGGTAAAGTCAGCGGGGTATTCACGAGTAATAACCGTATGAGACTGCGTACCAAATTCAAAATGTTTATGTTCAATGATTCGTGTAAAAGGGATTTCCTTTTCATTGTAATTCACCACAGCATTGCCCTGAAAATCGGGTATGGATAAACACTCGTGTTCGAAAACCAGGCTTCTATATTCCAACTTCCCCAGTTGATAATCAAAATATTCATCAATGCAACCGGTAAACAATACTTTATCAGCCAAAGCACTTAAGGCCGTTCTGTCCGAAAAAAAATCGGTATTAAGTCTAATATCAGAGCCATCAATCAATGCTGCAATCAGACTATTATATCCGCCATGAGGAATTCCTTGAAACGGATCATTAAAATAATTATTATCGTAAGTAAAGCGGAAAGGAATTCTTTTAATGATAAAAGCGGGTAATTCAGTGGCCAACCGACCCCATTGTTTCTCCGTATAACCTTTGATAAATGTATAGTAAATATCAGTTCCGCACAGTTTGAGTGCTTGTTCTTCTAAATTTGCCGGGTTCTCAATATGAGCAAATTCAGCACATTGCTCTTCTACTTTCTTTTTAGCTTCCTGGGGGGTATTAACACCCCAAAGTTTGTTGAAAGTATTCATGTTGAAAGGTAAATTATACAAGGAACCTTTGTAAAATGCCAAAGGAGAATTGGTGAATCTGTTAAATTCAACAAAGCGATTCACGTAATTCCAAACGTCTCTATTGTCTGTGTGAAAAATGTGCGCTCCATACTTATGAACATGTATGCCATCAACATCTTCACAATAGATATTTCCACCTATATGGTTACGTTTATCTATTATGAGGCAACGTTTACCGGCATCCATCATCTGGCGAGCGAAGACTGCTCCATACAGACCGGCACCCACAATTAAATAATCATATTCCTTTCTCATAATCAAATTACAATAAAGAAGAGAATAAATAGAGTATCAAAAAATAATTCCTTCAATCTTCTCAATCACCTTCTCGGGTTTAATATCATTCAAACAAGCATAATCACCTCGATAACAAGGCTTTTGCCCAAATACGGAACAAGGACGACAGGGCATATCGAGCTGAATGGCATTTGTGGGCAACTGCTTCCAACCCATAAAACCTGCATACGGATGTGTTGCGCCCCAGACGGATACAACAGGTATATTAACCA
>JAGOVF010000112.1 GCA_018060885.1 Oligoflexales bacterium
CTTTTAAACTGAACGCAACATTAATAGTACCAGGATCGCGCAATCAACGCTCGACAGACCCCTTTGATTTTTTTGGTCGGGGGAGGTCAGGCCAGCAAGTGCGACGTATGGCCCAGAGTGCTAGTCAGAAGATCGAAGTCAAATCCGTACCGCAAGACGGTCGACCGGCAAACTACAGCGGTCTAGTCGGACAATACAGCTTGGAGGCGGAGCTGACTCCGGCAACATTGAAGGTTGGCGAAACGGCGACTTTGACCGTGAAATTAAAAGGCTGGGGCCAGCTAGAAGGATTTCAGCTCAAAAATCCAATTCAGCACCAGCTACTACGTTCTTACGATGATAAACCAGAACTGTCGACACGACACTCTGCACAAGAAGGCGTCTTTTCTGAGGCGACCTATAAGTTTGCTTTGGTGCCGACGGGAGTTTTTGATCAAGCATTTTCTCTGCTGGAACTTTCGGTGTTTAATCCAGAGACGCAGCAATTTGAAACGCTATCTGCCAATCTTGGTTCATTAAAAGTCACTGCTTCAGCCGAAGAACTCAGCGCGCTTCAGCTAAATAAACGCGCCGCTAAACCTGGAAGCAACGCGAATCAAAAACAACTTGAACAAGTTGGGCGCGATATTTTTGATCTTAAACGCGACGTTAAAAATTTAAAGAATTCGCAGACTATCGGAGTGAAACAATTTATTTGGACCCTCGCAGGGCTTGCTTTGCCTTTATTATTTTGGCTATTTTTAGTTATAAAAAACTCGTCATTATCCAATATATTTCAAAGTTCAAGCAAACGTGCTCAGCGCCAAGCCTTATCACAACTACAGGCTAAAATGAAAGCAAGTCGTGTACATTCTGCGAGCTCGACTTCAGAAAAAATGCAGGAAATAGTCGCTCATTTTCGTGATTATTTAAAAACAAAGTTGCAAGTTCCTGGGGGTCTGTTGACTGCGCGCGAGTTGCCAAAATTACTCAGTCAGCGCAAATTTAAGACGGAAACAGTGCAGAGTGTCACTGCGCTTTTTCAAAAAATAGAAATGTTACAGTACGCCCAAAAAGATTTATCTACAGAAGAATTTGAGCAACTTGCTGTTGATTTGGAAAAGGCAGCAAAGGAGCTAGACCGATGAAGATTGCCTTAAATATAAATTTGAAGCGTAGGTGTTTTTTCTATCTAGTCGTATTTATTTTATCTTTTCAAACTCCAGCTCGAGCAGAGTCTCCAACTGACTCAGGTCAGAGCACAGGCAAGGACAGCGTGGATATAAATATAGACGTAGAAAGCGCACTTTCTGCTTATGACACGGGTGATTTTGCCGCAGCTGCAAAAGGATTTGAGCAGGCTTGGGCTTCAGGCTCTCATAATGGTAGTTTATTGTTTAACCTAGGTAATGCCCACTTTAAGAACAACGCTCGGGGTGCTGCAGTTGCAGCTTATTTAGCTGCGCGCGATTTTTTGCCGCGCGATGCAGAACTGCTCGCAAATTTGCAGTATGTTCTAAATGAAAACCAAGATAATTTACCCGTTCAGCTTCGAAAATCCGAGCTTGAAAAGACCTTATTTTTTTGGCTCGATTCTTTTTCTTTAAGTGAAGCTTACTGGATGTTTGTTACAGTGCTGTTTTTCTTCTTTGTTGCGAGTACGCTTTGCTTATATTTGAAAGCAAAAGTCGTGCACAGATATGTCTTGCTCGTTTCTAGCGCATTAGTAATTCTTTTCGCTACTATGCTGGCGAATCGACTTTATTTTTCACCGACATGGGGGGCTGTGATAGCTCCCCGAGCTAGTCTGTATTCAAGTCCGACTATGACGAGTGCGGTGCTTTTTCGCTTGCATGAGGGGGCTCCTGTTGTTTTAAAACAGCGGCAAGGTGATTGGATTCAGCTTGAGTTTGGCGATGCGAAGAAAGCTTGGATAGCTGCTGGGGAAGTGCGCTTTTATATCAGTAAGTCCGAATAAATTGTTTTTAAGTGTAAGGAGAGTCAAGGGTGCTGAGTCCTACTGATAGCGAGTCCTTACTGCGCTTATTGCTGCGCGAGCAAGTCTTACGCTTTGGCCAGTTCCAAACAAAATCCGGCCGCATCTCACCCTATTTTTTCAATTTTGGTGCAATCAACCGTGCGCAGGATTTAGCGATACTTGGGCATTATTTTGCAACGGTTATCAATGGTCTATTGCCGTCTACTAGCAAGCAAGTCTGTTTATTTGGCCCGGCCTATAAAGGCATTAGCCTTGCAATTGCAAGTGCAGATGCTTTGAGCAAACTCCGACCAGGCCTTGATGTGCATTTTTGTTTCAATCGCAAAGAAGCAAAAAACCACGGTGAGGGTGGGTCATTAATTGGTTTTGTTCCGCAAAAAGATAGTACTCTTATTTTAATCGATGATGTTTTGACTGGTGGTACAAGCTTGCGGGAGAACTTGGTTTTGTTAGCAAAGATGCAGCTTAAGCCGACATTTTCTTTGGTTTGTATCGATAGGCAAGAAAAGGGTTCGAGAGAAATTTCTGCGCGTCAGGAACTAGAGCAAGATTTTGCTTGTTCGCTTCATTCGCTGGTAGAACTCGATTGGATAGTGCAGGCTCTTTTTAATAAAGAGCTTGATGGCAAGATATATATTGATGAATTTTGTATGACTCAAATTTCTGGATATCAGAAGTTATACAAAGTTAAATAATTCAATCGCTTCGTGATTGCACATTGAAGTAATGTGAAGTAGTTATCAATCGATTGTTATTGTCAAAAAGACAAATTCGATAATTGAAAGATGCGCCTGGACTCCCAGTATTGTCAGAAAGTATTTTCAATTCCGGATCATTTGGATCCGTCAAAAGTGAATTTACTTCAAGAAAATTTGGCAAAGTTGCGTCAATTTGTGTAGAACCGTTGCAATCGTCTGCTGGAAAAGTACCTGAAGATTCACGAAATATTTTAATACGTAAACCTTTATTAAAAAATAGATCATATGGGAGGGTGAACTTTAGCAGTATTTTTCCAGGATTTGAGGTTGTGGGGTGTGTAATACCATGGAAATCGCTCAACCCAGGAAGTTCTTGGCTAATACAATAAAGTCGATGTTGAAAGTTACAAGTATTATAGTCATTGTTAGTATCATTGAAGTTATACCAATCTGGTTGATATGAGTCAGCATTTCCAATCGCGCCTATATTTGAGTTTTCGGTACTACTCCAATTGTTGCAATTTTCATTACTAATTTTGTAACCGTTAGCGCTTGTGCCGGTCCAAACAGCAGAATCTGATATTGTATCTGAAGGGACAAAATTATTAGATTCATCGCGATCGAATTTATTATATGGATTAGGAATTGTAGTCCAAAATTCTGTATCTGGAATTGTTGAAACGTCTCTTATAAGATCCATATTGAAATTATAAACTGCATTTTTTACGTCAATTCTTGACAAAGCGCTTGTATAGTCATCAGAAAGTATAGCTTTCCAAAATGTTCCATCTAAATCAGTAATATTCGAACCAATGCTCTGACATATATTGTCTGCGCCTGCAAGGCCAGATTTATGTTGGGTTTCATTCTCTGGTGGATCTAAAGTTAGAAAATTTCCAGCATATGTATCGCTTGTAACAAAAACTACATGTGATCCAGTACGAGCGTTTGACAAGAAAATGTTAATGTTTTCATTGCCAGCTAAGTCTCTTAAGCAAAAGACAAAGTCGTATACTTGGTCAGGTAACATGCCATTTATATGAATCGATTCATCTTCAAAGGAAGTGACTTCATCTACAAGAAATCCATTTGTTATAGTGCAGCCTGTTGCAAGAGATGGGTGTTCTCCAGGGGTGTTTCCCCGGAAAATTTTTAGAGATTCATAATCTTCTGCGTTACTAAAGTCGAAATTAATGATCGTTTCACCGAACTTACGACCCGGAGTTGCAGTGGGAGCACTTGGAAATGTCGGAGCTGTTGTATCCAAGGTAAAGTTAACTTCATCATAATTGCTATTGCCTGCATTATCTACTACTGTAAGTCTTAAAACATATAAACCTTCTGGATTAGCAGTGATAGTCGTATTTGCGGCAGTGCCCGTTCCAAAAGTAATTGTTCCGCTTCCTTGTTGTTTTGACCAAGTATAAGAAGCTATTCCATTAGTATCACTAGGCGTAGCATTCATAGAGTATTCTGTTTTTACGAATAAATCTGGACCAATGTTGACTGTGGGTTGTGTAGTATCCCAGGTAAAGTTCAGTTCGTCATAAGAAGAGTTGCCGGCGTTATCGACTACTGTCAGCCGTAAAACATATCCGGCATCAGCATTTGCTGAAATCGTTGTATCTTCTGCTGTGCCAGTTCCGAATGTGATCGTGCCAGCACCACTTTGTTTTGACCAAGTATAAGAAGCTATGCCATTGCTATCGCTAGTGGTCGCATTCATGCTGTATTGTTGTTTAACAAAGAGATCCGATCCAACATTGACCGAAGGTCCAGTCGTATCCCAAGTTAACATCATCTCATCATAAGCAGAGTTACCTGCGTTATCTGTTGCAGTTAAACGTAAAGTATAAGGCTCATCTGCATTAGCAGACACTGTTGTGTCTTTTGCTGAAGCTGTACCGAAAGTTATCGTTCCGGTTCCAGATTGCTTAGTCCAAGCATAAGTATAAATACCATTGCTGTCCGACACAGTCGCATTTAAATTCACTTGCACTTTGCTCAGCACATCAGAGCCAGCATTGACTGAGGGAAGGACAGTATCTTTAGTTATTGTGATAGAAGCTCGGGTAGCATCGTTTCCTACTAAATCATCATGATCAGCTGTGATACTTATAGCTCCTTCGGATTCACCGCTATAATCAATTTCGACTGACCATTCGCCACTTGTACATGTTGCAGTGTCTGAAACAGCTCCATCGATGACAACGTCTCGGCCTTCTTCGCTGCACTGTCCTTCTACGGTCACTGTGTCGCAATTATCCGCATTACAATAAGCTGCGTTGCTAGGTGAATCGATGCTGACAGTTGGAAGCGAAGCATCCCAAGTAAAGGTCAATTCATCATATGCAGAGTTCCCAGCCGAATCGGTTACAGTCAGTCTCAAAACATAGCTTCCACTTACACTTGCACTGATTGTCGTATCTTTCGCATTTGAAGTTCCGAAGCTAATAGTTCCGGAGCCACTCATTTTGCTCCAACTATAGGAAACAATCCCACCTGCATCTGCTGCCGTAGCGACCGTCATATTATAAATCGAGTTAGTGCTAACATCACCGCCGACGTTAACAGTTGGGGCTACAGTATCAACAAGCGCTGTAACTTTTTTCGGCACCGTAAGTTTTTCGCTCCATGCAGAAACTGCAGAGCGTCCATCTTTGCTTTGACAAACCAATTGCGCATAAAGACTGTGGGCACTGTCATTCACAATGCTTTCGGAAATACTATCAATTTTGCTTGCAGCGATTTTGTAATCCCAGGGACTGCTTTTATCTGTATCAAGGAAAGCCACACAAGATTTTAGAGTTACTTCGCTATTGCTTAATTCTGCAGAAATTGTTGCCGCACGAGTTGTCGCATTCAACGTTAAAACAATTTTTTTAAACGCGAATTCTGGCAGCGCTTTTTCTTCGTTTTTGCTAATAATAGGCGTATCCGAAGCACTTTCAGTTTTTTCTTCAATCGTATTTTTTGCATAAGCTAGCTGATACGATCCAAAATAGGTCGTTGCAAATTGGGCAAAACCATTTTCTATTTTTAAGTAGCTATTTGGCAGAATCCCAACTTTAAAAACCCCACCTTCGGCATGAACTTGAACTTTATAAATCACGATAAGATTTTCATCACTTGAGTTAAGCCGCAGGCTTGTACCAATAGCTAGATTAATAGAAAAAGGATTTTGTGCATCAATGTTTTGCGCGGAGCTTACTACCGTCGCAGGACTGGCGGCAGAGAATTCATTATCGGCAATGCCGAGTTGGTCCGCGAGATCATTTGCCACCAGGCTACTACCTTCTTGAAGTGTGACTTGAGTCGGGATTGCCAAAGACCCCGGAGGAAAGCTAATAGAGTTTTGCGAAACAGCGCTATCGCCGCTGGCTTGCAAATAAGTCGATTTATTTGGATCAATCTCACCAGTAATAGCTCCGTCCTCGTCAGCCAAAACAGCCGCAGGCTCTGGTAACTGTCTTTCAGTTACGCTTAAGGTGCTGTATTTTTCGCAGCTCAAGCTTGTAAGCAAACATAAGCCGAAAAGAGCACCTAAAATGCCTTTTGGTTTTTTGTCGATTGTGAACTGAAGCAACATTTAGCTCATCTCAAAAAAAATATTTATAAAAAGCTGGACTTAAGTTAGTTCGGAAGTCATTGGATAAACTTAAGAAAATATAATAATAATCAATGAATTCATGGCAATAGCATCGAGTCGAACTCATGTTTATTGCCCATTAAAAACGTGAATGAAAAACCTACTCAAGGGTCTAAAAATGATTTAGTTTAGGTGGGAAAAATGAGCCATTAAAAAGGGACTGTAAAAAATGGAGTCACCTAAAACGACTAAGTTAATTAAAGCTGCGCGACTTAAAGGTTTCAATGACTATTTACCCAGCGAGGCTCTCCTAAAACAAAAATTCCTCCGCATTATGCAGAAGCAAGCAGAAGTCTGTGGGTTTTTAAGTATGCAGACCCCGACTTTAGAGTATGCAGAGACTTTACTAGGCGAAGGAGGGGAAACCGATAAACAGGTCTATAAGTTTCTCGATAACGGCGAGCGCGAAGTGGCACTGCGTTATGATCTTACCGTGCCGTTTTCGCGCTTTGTTGCAGAACACTTCGCAGAGTTGGTATTGCCCTTTAAGCGCTTTGAATCAGGGCAAGTCTTTCGTGCAGAGAAGCCGCAGAAAGGCCGTTACCGTGAATTCTGTCAAAGTGATTTTGATATTATCGGTGTTGATTCAGTGCTCGCAGATGTCGAGGTACTCGCTTGCCTCGGCAGAACCTTAAGTGAATTTGACATTGGCGAAATCGAATTTCGTATTAACAATCGTTTTGTCTTGAGTGCACTGATTAAATATTTCTTGCCGCAACTAGCTACTGATCAAGAAACTGCCGTGCTTATTCAGCTCGATAAACTCGATAAACTTTCAGTCGAACTTGTGCTCCAGCAAATGATATTAATTCCAGGTGTTGATGCTAGTGGTGGAAAAAAACTGCTGGATTTCTCAACTCAGAGCGAAACCCAAGACTGGGAAATTTGTTTAACTCAGCTGCGCGGCCTTTTTATTGCTGAGGCAAATGCCACCAAAGAGTTAGATCGCTTTGAAGAAACACTAATCTTACTAAAAAATTTAAAGCTCCCCAGAATTGATTTTCAACTTGACCTAAAAATAGCCCGAGGCTTGGCCTACTATACCGGAATAGTTTTTGAAGCGCAGTTACTCGCGATCCCAGGTTTTGGATCGATTTGCTCTGGGGGCCGTTATAACCAGCTCGCAAGCCGTTTTATCAAACAAGACTTGCCAGGAGTTGGTGGATCAATTGGCTTAGACCGGCTTGTTTCTGGTGTTAGTGAATTAAAAAAGACCGAGCTCAATCTCGATTGTTATATCATCGTGACAAGCTCGCATTATGACGCATTTGCATATGATGCTCTCACCACGCTGCGCAATTCAGGCTTGCGTTGTGATATAAATTTGCAAGCGCAAAAGAAAATCGCCGCACAGTTGCGCCAGGCTAATCGCTTGAATGCGCGCTTCGCAGTCATCATCGGCGAAGAAGAATTTAAAACACACAGCTATGTGCTCAAAGATTTGTTACAGCAGCAAGAATTTAAAAATATAAGTCTCGAAGCTATGTTAGAAACGATGCTCGATGCGCTACAAAAACCAAGGCCGAGTCCGCCAAATCAAAAATCCGAGCCAACTCAGGGAGGAAACACCCAATGAAATACGATCTAAAAAATCTTCACGCACCACATGGCTCGGCTTTAAATTGTAAGGGTTGGGAACAAGAAGCAGCTTACCGCATGTTGCTGAATAATCTCGATGCAGAAGTCGCGGAGGATCCAGAAAATTTAATTGTTTATGGTGGAACAGGTAAAGCTGCGCGTAACCCTGATTGCCTAGCTGCGATATTGGATTGTTTGCGCAATTTAGAAAATGACGAGACCCTCTTAGTACAGTCCGGCAAAGCCGTCGCCGTACTTCCATCACACTCGGCTGCTCCAAGGGTATTGATCGCAAATTCAAATTTAGTCGGCAACTGGGCCAATTGGCAACATTTTCATGAGCTCGAACGCAAAGGTCTCATGATGTATGGCCAGATGACGGCGGGTTCTTGGATCTACATTGGAACTCAAGGCATTCTGCAAGGAACTTTTGAAACCTTTGCTGCTTGTGGTGAGAAATATTTTAATGGCTCCTTAAAAGGTAAGCTTTTATTTTCTGCAGGCCTCGGAGGTATGGGCGGCGCTCAGCCGCTTGCGGCAACTATCGCAGGTGCAGTGTTTTTAGGCTGTGATGTTGACGAAGCAAGAATCGATAAACGTCTCACAGGGCGCTATCTCGATCGTAAGGCAAAAAATCTTACGGAAGCGCTCACTATGGTAGATGCAGCGATCGCTGCTGGCCGAGCTGAAAGTATCGGCTTTGTTGGAAATGCCGCTGAAGTTTTGCCACAGTTGATAAAATTGAACCGCATCCCGGATATAGTGACGGATCAGACTTCTGCCCACGATGAGCTCAATGGTTATGTGCCCATGGGTTTGACTTTGGCTGAGGCGGCAAAACTACGAAAGGAAGACGCCCGGCTTTATGTCGAAAAATCCCATGCAACAATGGCGGTGCACGTCGAAGCGATGCTTGAATGTCAACGTCGTGGGGCTGTTGTTTTTGACTATGGTAACAATATCAGAGCGCAAGCTTTAAAAGGCGGCTGCGCGGATCCATACCGCATCAAAGGTTTTGTCCCAGAGTTTATCCGTCCGCTCTTTTGTGAGGGCAAAGGACCTTTTAGATGGGTTGCATTATCGGGTGATCCTGAAGATATCGCGGTGATAGATGCCGCTTTGCTGGAAAATTTCCCTGACGATAAGCTGCTTCATCGCTGGTTAAAAGCCGCAAAAGAACGGGTAAAATTCCAAGGGCTACCTAGCCGCATCTGCTGGTTTGGTTATGGCGACCGGCAAAAGGCTGGGCTTTTGTTTAATAATTTAGTCAAGACAGGAAAAGTCAAAGCTCCGATCGTCATCGGACGTGATCACCTCGATTGCGGCTCTGTTGCGTCTCCTTACCGAGAAACAGAAGCGATGCGCGATGGTTCTGACGCCGTGGCAGATTGGCCAATTCTTAATGCATTGATCAATACGGCTAATGGTGCGAGCTGGGTGAGTTTCCATCATGGTGGTGGAGTCGGGATCGGGTATTCCTTGCATGCAGGCATGGTGATAGTTGCAGATGGGACTCTAGAAGCTGAAGCTAAGCTAAAAAGAGTTCTTAACAGTGACCCGGCAATGGGGGTTATTCGGCATGTTGACGCGGGTTACCCTGAAGCGATATCTACAGCCAAAAAGAGTAATATTAAAATTCCTATGATGAAGTGATTTTAAAAAGGTGGTCTATTCAAAAACAGAGGGCTTGCGACATATTCAAAAATAAGTTCTTGGAAGTTATAATTTTTCTCAGCAAATTTATCCGCTAGAGCCTTAATAACTGGACCCTCTGCCGGTGTTTCAAGCCTGCCGTTAGCATAACGAAAGAAGTTTAAAACAGCGCATTCGGCGAATCTCTCATGTTGACGCAGTAGCCCAAAAAATTCATCTAGTTGAGTGTAATTAACATCATCTACACTGCCGCTTGCATCAACTGGAATCTGATTGTCTTGTTGGCGATACTTGCCATCTGCGGCAAAGTTTTCAAAGGCAAAGCCAAGTGGATCCATACGGCGGTGGCAGCCGGCGCAAGAAGCTTGTTCGCTGATTAATTCTACACGTTGCCGCATTGTTCTTGCTTGTTCGGAGGCAGCTGGTACGAAGGTTGGCGCATTATCTGGTGGAGCACCAATGGACTGACAGAGAAATTTTTGCCTTATAAAAAGGCCTCTTTTCGTCGGGGAGGTATCAATAGGGTGCGCAAAGTGACTGAGAAAAGAAGCTTGCGTCAATATACCTTGGCGTTGGTTTTGCATTTCTGTGGGGATGCTAAATATCTCGAACTGATCGCCTTGCTTTGAAAAGCCATAATGCCGTGCAAGCGCGCCATTAATGTATGTTTTGTTGTATGTTAAGAGGTCGCGATAATCACCATGATCATTCACTATCAGGTTGCTTATGGTAAACAAGGTTTCTGTTTTAAAATGCGGCTTTAATTGTTCAAACTCAGAGCTATTATCGCGCGCAAGTTTATTAAGCTGATCGAGTTCTAAATAGTCGCGAAAATAATTGTGCAAGCCGTTTTGAAATTTTGTTTGTGCAATCATGCGCTGTGCTTGCATAAGTATGCTTTCAGGGCTATTTAGCTGTCCATCTTTTGCGGCTTGTAGAAGCACACTATCCGGTGGCCCTCCCCAAATCAAATAAGCCAGACGACTGGCGATCTCAAACGAGTCGAAAGCTCGACCTCCGGCATAAGCAGAGCCAATTTCACTGCGGTAGAGAAAGTTCGGAGATTGTAACATAGCATAGAGAAGGCCGCGCAAACTGCTGGTCGCATCGCTGCTAACGCCACTAGAAGCAAACAATTGAATGATCATGTTTTGATAGCGCTGTTTTTCGAGTGCGCTGGGTGCGCGCCGCCAGAGTTTGAGCGCTGATTCTTCAATAATGCGATCGATACAAGCTGAATCTGCTGATGAAGAAGGTGTACAGGAAAAGAAAATCTGTCTTCTACTAGCAGAAGATGCTTCTGTAGCGAGGCGCAAGGCAAGGTTTTTATAGGAGCTCAAAACATCAGAATTCAAAGCAATGCGCGCTGCACCAATAGAATTAAAACCATTAAGCGCAGTGTCAGCTGGTAGTTCATCTTGTGAGACATCAAGTCCGAGAATTTCTTTAATGCTTGTGCGATATTCGTAGTTTGTAAGCTTTCTGAGACTGGCACTATAAGGGTTGACCAGAGCTCCAGCCCCTCCAACTCTTTTTAATGGTTTTACTTCTTCTTTACGACAAGAAGTGCCGAATGCTACGGCAAGTATGCTAATAGTAAAAAGCAATGTTTTTAGCAGAGACGTCATTTTTCTCTTATCGGTATTTAAATAAAAAAAATTAAATATATCTTGTATCTGCCTAGAGATATGTCAGAAAGCAGCGCTTGAATTTCGAGTTGGTTCATTAGAAGTGTTACCAAGGATTGGAAAGGAAAATCAAATCGCTATGTTAGTTTAGGCTTGAAAAAGTGGCCTATCCACCTGATTGTTTTAATAACAACAAAAAAACAATTAAACAC
>JAGOVF010000248.1 GCA_018060885.1 Oligoflexales bacterium
GGACAGAAGAAGAGAATGAAAAAATCCCACAGGAGTTAAAATGGAGATGTTTAAATCTATAACCGGAATCATATGATTTTAGCTGGCTAAGGGAATGGCGTATAGAAGGTAATGAGTTTGACTTCAAAGATTATCACAACGATATTATTATTGTTGCTCCGACTAATGAAGAGTTAGAAAAACTCACCACAGATTATGATTTTGATGTTGATTTCGCTTATGAACATGAAGTTCGCATGTCTTTTCCCTATCTAATTCATATTCCCAAAAGAGGATTTCGAGGTATTTCATTAGAAAAAATTAGGGATGATAGTTATATTTCAGATAGAGAAGTATCAAATGAAGTGGAAAGTCAAACGCTTAATGAACTTTTAGATGATTAAAAAAATGGCGAACTAACAAAGCTCGCCATCATTAGATTATCACAATTTGTGATAAGTTATTCTTCTTCATCAGGTATTCTGTATCCTATGGGTTTTCTTGGTTTGGGGTCAGGTTTACTTAATAACTGGGTTAAAGCTTGGTATATTTCACTGAATTGAGCATCTGTACTTTCTTCCAGTTCCTCGATACGTTTAAGAAGTTCATCATATCCGATAACCATTTGTCGCATCAGGACAAATGCCCGCATAATAGAGATATTAACATCTATCGCTGTTTGACTTCTCAATACCGTAGAAAGCATTGCTACACCCTGTTCCGTGAAAACCATTGGGCTGACAGAACTATGTTTTAGGCTTTCGGGGAACTGGTCACAATTTGTGACCAGTTGGTGAAATTCCTCTTTATCCAGTTCAAACATAAAGTCAGAAGGGAATCGCTGAATATTACGTTTAACAGCCTGTTTGAGAACCTTTGTCTTTACATTATATAACTCTGCTAAATCGAAGTCCAGCATTACCCTGTATCCCCGGACTTCAAAGATTTTGTTTTGAATGATTTGTAG
This sequence comes from Oligoflexales bacterium, assembly GCA_018060885.1. Classification (GTDB taxonomy): domain Bacteria; phylum Bdellovibrionota_B; class Oligoflexia; order Oligoflexales; family JAGOVF01; genus JAGOVF01. The sequence continues at coordinate 947 of JAGOVF010000248.1, forward strand.
TTCCATATATTTTTGTATTTGAATGTTTTAGAGTGAAAATCGTTACCCATTTATTACCATTTCTCAATAGGTAACTATTCGGCAACCTTTTTGTAGATTTTTTCAATACCCGTAAATTGTTCGGAAAGCCCTTTCATATCGCTACTAATCTTGTTATTAGTAATGCGGGCGTAGATTTGGGTCGTTTCAATATTGGTATGTCCCAGCATTTTAGAAACGGTTTCAATAGGAACTCCTTTACCCAGTGTCGTTGTGGTGGCGAAGGTATGGCGGGCAAGGTGAAACGTAAGATTCTTCTTGATTCCGGCAAGGTCGGCAATCTCCTTCAAATAAGAATTAAGTTTTTGATTACTGATTACAGGAAGTATTTTGCCGTTAGGTAGTTTGTCTTTATACTTATCCAAAATCATTTTTGGAATGTCCAGTAACGGTACATTTACATCTATTCCGGTTTTCACTCGCTTAGTCATAATCCATAGGTTGCCGTCAAACGACTTGCGGATATGCTCTTTTCTAAGCCCTGCTACATCTATGTAAGCCAAACCGCAAAAACAGGAAAAGAGAAATAAATCCCGAACGTGTTCCAGCCTTTCGGAAACAAGGTTGAGTTCAAGGATTTTCTTGATTTCATCTTCTGTAAGGTATCCTCTATCAACTCTTTGTAAGCGTATTTTATAGTTAGCAAAAGGGTCGCCGACAATCAACCCATTATTGCGGGCAATCAAAACAATACGCTTGAAGAATTGCATAAACTTGGCAGTAGTGTTATGGTTACATCTGCCAACTGTCATAAGATAGACTTCAAAATCATTGATAAACATATTGTTTATAGACTTCAAAGCTATATCGGAAAGGTTGTACTTAGCTTGGATGAAACTCGCAAGATGCTTGCGGGTTACTTCATACTTTTGATAGGTAGATGCAGATTTAGAAAGACCTATAAGCTGCTTCACATCATCATTGTGCTTCTGAAATAAATTCAGCAACGTTTCGTGGTTCTCCGTATGCCCTAAAAATTCATTCTTGATTTGCTCGGCAGTAACGTAGTTTTCACGCCGTTGCTGTTCATGGTAGATTTGATGTAATGAAGCTTTTATATCTTCCAGCAACTTATTAAGCTGCGCACAAGATTTCCCGGTCGCTTTACCAGCTTTCACACTCCAATTATCAGGATGGATGCTTTGTTTTGTACTAAACTGGCAAATTTTTCCATCAACGGTAATTCTTGCCATAATTATTACCTCTCCATTACGTTTTTCCGACCCTTTTTTTAGGTAGAAAAGGACTTTGAATGTACTCTTCATAATCTCACTTTTTAATGTTACAAAACTACATTTAATGTATTAATTGTGAGATATATACAGACTGTACAAATTGAGACAGCGAGAGGTCATTTTTGGACAAATCGTTACCGTTTTTGTCCGGTATGGAATCGGTAACGATTTAGGCACAGATTTGTGTCTTTTGGGGTCTTTTTAGTGTCTTTTATGCTGGACAAAAAACAAATAAAAAAGCCTACAAATCATTGACTTGTAGGCTTTTGTCCAGTTACTGTCCGGCGTGGTCTGCCGGTTTCAGCGGAGAGACAGGGATTCGAACCCCGGGAACCTCGCAGTTCAACGGTTTTCAAGACCGCCGCAATCGACCACTCTGCCACCTCTCCAATACTGTTTTATTAGTGCTTTCCGTTGAAAGCGTTGCAAAGGTACGAATCATTTTTAAATATGCAAACTTTCTGCTTCATTTTTCACTAATAAATCGTATTTTTGCCGTGCAGAAAGCAAACTAAAAAGGGCGGATTAGCGTTGATTACTCATGACAATCCGCTGAAAATGAGTTAAATAGTAAACAGATTGATTCAAAATGATATATCCCCAGAATTTTGAGCAAAAAATTGGTTTTGACCACATCCGGCAGTTACTAAAGGATAAATGTCTGAGTCCGCTCGGTGAAGAACGAGTGGCAGAGATGGCTTTTTCCGATCAATACGAGGTGGTCACCGAAAAGCTAAATCAACTAACGGAATTTATCCGTATCATTCAGGAGGAAGACGATTTTCCCGATCAATATTTCTTTGATGTGCGTCACTCATTGAAACGGGTGCGTGTGGAAGG
>JAGOVF010000249.1 GCA_018060885.1 Oligoflexales bacterium
TTTCGGTCAGCTTAACTATCAATTCACTTATTATCATTTTTTTCCTCTGGCCAATCGTGGCAGATGGCCGCTTTAGCTTGCATAGACGCTAGTCTTAAATATCTAAGAGCGGATGTTCTGTCAGCGCAAGAGGGCACCCACTCAAGTATAATTTTAACTAGATTTACAACTGCAATATCGACTGCGATTGCATTTGTTTTTTGGTCTTGACTAAGGTTAGTTTTAGACACAAACCGGCTCAATTCTTTTTCGTCAGGGGTCATTTTAGTTTTTTCCTTGTTTTATCTGGCAAGCTAAGCATAAGTGTTGGCGAGATTCTTTATAAAAGATGGCCATTTTATCGGACGCCTTATTATAAAAACAGCCACATTCACAAACCGAAAGAATAAAAAGTCTCTCTTTTGTCATCGGTATAAGCTCAACAACATTGCTGTGGTCGTCAATGAACTGGTCTTTGCTAAGAATTTCCTCAACATCAGCCATTGTTAATTTTTTTTTCATTCAAACCTATCGAATTCGAGACCTTTAATAATATCCGATTAAATATGTGGCGATAGATAGCTCTGTGATCTCGCCATACTCACTTATTAACAGCCATCTTGCCCCAAGCTTCCCATGACAGTGGAAGTTGATAGCGTTTTCTCTACATTTCTGTAGGTTCCTGTCACCCGCTCGATTCGTTAGTATAAGGAAACTAACAAATGTTATTTACCATCCTAGCCATATCGCCAATTCTTTACTGTCTTGCAACAAGTCGTAATGATTTTTTCTTTTAATATCCACACATCCAATATCTCTAATTTTATCGTCTGCCAAAACTCGAACAGATAAATCTCCGTGAAGATGGATTTCTTCTTTTAATAATTCGATTAATTCACTGGCTTTCATTTAAGTCTCTTCTCCGTGTTTTCTTCTTATCTCTTTGCATATAGCGGCTAGCTTGATGCACTCATTCTCAAGGTCGTAGATGAAATTCAGATACCCACCTTCTAATAGAAAATTGATGCGCCACTTCTCTTTTTTAATGCTTTCGGTAAACGCTCTGAATTTTTCCATTGTTTCTTCGGGGTCTTTCATCAGTGCTGCCGTTGGGAAAAAGCTTTTATTCCGCCCGTAGATTCCATTTTAATCGCATTTTCAATTAGATTGCTCATCATGTTAGTTATTGTATCTTGATCCAATCCTGCTATTTGTCTATGTATACTAATAGTGCTAGCCATTAGCATTGAAGTTGTATTATGCAAAATCATGGCAGTCATTCTAGTTACGTTGTCGCCCTTCTTTAATTTCTTTTCAATCTGGTTTATAACATTTTCAGCTAATCTAAACGAAATTTTTACGGATTTCTCCAAATCGCGTTTAACTTCCTCTTTTTCTTCTTCTGTCATTCTTCAACCCTATCAAAATGCTCTAGCTCATAACCCATAAATTCTAGAATTTCTTCAAGATGGCTTATTAGCATTCGTTTTGTAATACCTGTGGCCATTTTTCTTTGATGCCACAGATAGTTTTCTTCGCTATATTCTCTTGTTTGAATATCAACTTGAATGGTATGTCCGTTTTTAAGCTTTAGTTTCACTTCAACATTTCCCAAACAGTCCTAGCCAGCAAAATCACCATGATGAAAACTACTGTCACCCCCAGAAGCTCAAGGGCGACTATCATTCGTTGCTCTCTAAATATTTGTCCAAACATTCGGACATAATGTCGGTTACTGAAGATTTGTGTTTAACAGCTAATATTTTTAAAAGCTGATATTTATCTTCATCCACCCAAATATGCAGTCTTGATTTACCTTTTATAGCTACTGATTTAGTTAATACATCTAAATCAGAATTTCTATGATTGCTCTTTAGATTCGATGCCATAACTTACCTCAATTATTTGTTTACCCAAGTTAACAATTTCCTTGAATGCCTCTAAATTTTTTTCATTAATGACCGTCTGGCCTATTCCCGCTGAGTGCGCATAAGCCACTCTTTGGTTTACATATTGTTGCAAAACCGGAATTTCGCATTTCTGTAATTCTGCAATTACCTCTTTGCATATTATTGTATTGGGGATAGCTCTATTAATAATGATTGCGGATTTTAAGTTTGGGTCTATACCTTGGCGAATTTTAACAAGTTCAATCATGGCCTGTGATGACCAAACATCATATGGGCTCGGCTGTATGGGGATTAAGCATAAATCGGACATGCTAATGGCAGCTGAGACAATGTCGCTTAAGTTTCCAGGGGTATCAATTAAAATAAAATCATAAATTTGGTTTTTTTGTTTTTTGTAAGGCAGGTTTAATAAAGTTTGCTTTCTGTCTGCTCCAATTATGTCAAATTGGATTTTGGTTTCAGCGCCTCTTGATTCCTGCCAATCTCTGACGCTTCCCTGTGGGTCTGCATCTATGACTAAAACTTTATATCCTTCGCAGAATAAAAAATCGGCTATGTTAACGCAAAGAGTGGTTTTACCCACTCCCCCTTTAGAATTGAGGAAGCTTATTATTTTCATTGTGTGCACCTGCATAACTACGGAAATGCAATTTACCGAATATGCAGAAATCTGTCAAGAGGCGACACGCGCCGTGTCGGGAAGGACGAACAACCCCAGCTTCAGGAGAGCAACGCGCGCCGGATTTAGTATAGCAAAGTTTGATAATGGTATATAAGTTGGAGCTATAAGTGGCCATGCACGGATTCAACGGAGGCAGCCCGCCTAGCCTTTTAAAGCATCGTGCATGACTTTAAAGCATACATCACGCGGCAAGACGAACCTAGCGGGGTTTTCTCTATAAGCCCTAAGCAAATCACTACCGAAGTGCTTAAACCCGTTCTTGTGCACGTAGAGGGTGTTTGCTTGAATGTATTTAAACCCGTACTGAGCGACTAGCTCGTCGAGCCTTCCGCGAGTTATCTCAGACTTCTCGGCGAGGCGGGTTAGGAATTTGTCTTGAAATTCTGGATCGTCGCTCATTTAACTGGCCTATGAAGTGGTATAAACCTTCCGCCTTTTTTAGCGTGTTCCATGGCTTTAAATA
>JAGOVF010000113.1 GCA_018060885.1 Oligoflexales bacterium
ACGCTGAGCCGCCTATACCAATTATAACCACCAAATCATAAACAACGTTTAATTGCTGGGCGTATTCTTTGATTTCAAATAGGTCTTCTTGTCCCCGCTCAGCAGGATAGTTGAACCAACCAGTCATTTCGGCACCAAGACATCGTTTTTCAATTAAATCACTTAGACCTGTATGTGCCGGTGAGTTAAATTGCTTTGAAAGACTTCGAATATCTTCGTACAAAAAACTTGCATCAAGTTTAATTAAACTCATTTTCATTTGTCCAATTTTATCAATTAAATTAATTATTGTTATACAGAGAACTGTAAGTATTCTTCAGATCGATTTACTTTGAAATTTAATATTTTGTTTATCGCATTTTTCGGACCTCGCAAAGAAAAATGCACCATACCATCGTCACCATACTCAACTTTATTAACATGGCACCAACGATAGATATAGGAAATAATTTCATGATTGTTGCCATCAATGTGCACATCGACCGCTTTAAAGTGCTCATCAAAATAATCATAGATCCATTGGCGCATTTTTTTCGTTGCCACTTCATCATGCGCACTAAGAAAAATGGCATGCGGGTATTTTTTTGCAATTATTTTTGGCAAAAACTGTTCTGAAAGCCGATCAATTTTATTAAATACAAGTAGACGCGGAATTTCAGCTGCGCCAATTTCCTGTAATACTTGCGTTGTAACGTCTATGTGATCTTCAAATTGTGGATGCGAAAGGTCAACAACTTGCAAGAGTAAATCCGCTTCTACTGCTTGCGCCAAAGTCGATTTGAACGAGGCAATCAAACCATGTGGCAAGTTTTTAATAAATCCAACCGTATCGCTAATTAAAATTCGTGGATGAGTCGACGGATCAAGCGATCTAACCGAAGTATCCAGGGTTGCAAATAGAGCATCTTCAGCCGCAAAGTGCCCCGATGAGAGTTGACTCATTAATGTAGTTTTGCCGCTATTTGTATAACCAATTAAAGCGACGCTTATCTCTTTACGACGTCTTTTGCTTTGTGTCCGATGTTCTTCTTCTATGACTTTTAATTTCTTTTTAAGTTGGCTTAATCTTTCTCGAGCTCTTCTGCGGTCAACCTCAATTTGTTTCTCGCCCATTCCTCGCGACAACATGCCGCCACCATTTTGCCTACCAAAGTGAGACCAAGCGTGCGCTAGGCGTGGCATTTGATATTCTAGTTGGGCAATTTCCACCTGAATTTTAGCTACTTTGGTTTTTGCATGTTTTGCAAAAATATCTATGATAACTCCGGCGCGGTCAAGAATTTGTAGGCCGATAATTTCTTGCAAATTTCGTGCTTGAGGTCCGCTGATCTTAAAGTCAAAAACAACATAATCTACGCACAGTTCCTGTGCCATTTTTTTAATTTCTTCGACTTTCCCGGACCCTAATAATGTGCTTGCTTCTAAATGTTGACGTTTTTGAACAATGCGAGCAACTGTTTTGACTCCAAGAGTCATAAGCAATTCTTCAAGTTCATCTAAACTTTGTTCATTAGAAAGAGCTAGTTCACCAGCTAAAGTAGTTGTATGGCTCACGGGTATTTGGGAGTGATGAATCACACTTTGCATTGGATTTACATGCGGTGCTGGATTGTTAGTATTTTGGTGTTGGTTCGCTTGGATGATTCCGACTATGATCGCGCGTGGATTGGATTTTTGTTTGACGTTAGTTTCTGATTTTTCGCTTGAATGAGAGTTTATTTTTGAAAACCTCCATTGTTGTGATTTCTAAGAAGAGGATCGGCAATTGCTGCACCACACTTTAGTATATAATGGCGTGTTTTCGGAGTAAACAATACAATTTCAGATGGCGAAAACTCCTACCTGGAGTTTTTATTGAATAAATCCTATAGATATTAGGTTCTTATCTATCATTTGAGCTATTGAGGTACCTAACTTTTAAGTTAGGTACCCGTACAAACCCCTAGCCGCAATAGCCTTCTGGCATTCCGAAATTAAACCCAGAATCTTTGCTCATCCAACAAATACTTTTATGCATAAGTCCCCAAATACCGCCAGATCCGCAACGTCCGCCGCGCGATACTACACCGTAAACGCGCCACTCACCATTTGCTAGTTGCCCATATGCAGGACCCCCACTATCGCCTTGGCAGGAGTCTTTTCCGTCGCCACCAATATGCACTTCGGTATTGGTTACTTTTGTGATTGGAGTCGTCACTTCATACTTCTCGCCCATTTTGGCAAACAAGCCTAAAAACCATTGGCTTCTAATACCAAATCCAACTAAAAAACTCGGTTTGTCAATTTGAACCAGTTCTTGAATCTCATTTCTGTCTAATAAGATCGGAATAAAATCTTTTTCAGCTAAATCTAAAGGCTGAGATAATATCAAATAACCGACATCATACTCGCCATTTCCACGCCACTGAGGATTTACTTTTGCGACTTTTACTGAGTGTTGACCTTTGATTTTTCCGTTATTGCCGCCATCACCTACATAAACTTTAATGCTGGATGCATTAAAGCCTTGAATACAGTGTGCCGCAGTAATAACTAATTCGGGGCTAACAGCAGTACCAGAACAGTACATTTTATTACCTGTAGTTAATGCAACCGCGCCCATCCATGTTCCTGGATCTGACTTTTTTCCGCCGTAAATTTTAGTTTCGGATGCATTTTGTTCGGGCGCTTGACCACAAGCTGCCGCAGCGAAGACCAAAACAGCTGCACCTAATCTTCTTCGTTTAAACGAAGAACCAATTCGAGTAACGGAACTACGCGATAAAAAATTAATCATGATATCCTCCTTGATATGATTAATGGGAACTATAGATTTTTTTAGAATAGCTAAAGGGCAGTATACTAGAAATGAGGAGTGTTGCAACTAAAAGCTTATATCATCGGCTAGAATCGAACGGAATTCATTTTTTCAAAAAATATTCTCACATTCTCGAAGTTGATTATTTTGCAGACATTCACGTTTTTTTAGAGCTATTTCAGTCGAATTTAATGCTTCGACTTTATCAACTAAGAAAGTAAATTTTTTTTCTGCACTTAAATAGATTTCTCCAGTAATTTTGAAAAGATCTTTTGCATTCCAACTATTTTCTCTGCCGTAAACATTAATCTTTATACGATGTTTATTTAAATAAAAATTTTTCCATATTTTTTGCAGCGCACTTGGCGAATCTAACGCAATAAATTGCCCAATTCCATGCATGTCTGCATCAATAATTTCCCAATATTGAACCATAAGTGGGTGAATTATAGTCAAAGAACCAAGGTGGATACTTTGACTCTTTTGGCTCTTTAATGATTGAATTGCATCCTTTTCGTTACCCACAGCGGGGCAGGAGACATGAAATAAAAAACGAACTTGCTTAGGTGAATAAGGAGAACCTTTAACGTCAATTCTGCCATTTCCAGCTGTGCAAGGAATACTTAAAGCCGTCCAATTAGAATCTTTACGATAGCCGTTTTCTCCATCAATAGTAAGACACGCTTTATCTACACTAGTCATAATTAAAGGAGGATTGGCCAAGTATGCTGGTAGCTTCAAATTTTGCGATTGAAAACTAAGACAATCATCTTCTACTAAATTGATTGCCTTAAATTGAGCATGAGCATTCTTGCTTTCTGCACTCTCATCTATAGATGGTAGTTGTTCGGCATAAACTGCTTTTGTTTCCATGCTGGAAACGCTTGGATCGACAAGCTCACTTCTATTTGCCGATTGCAAACAAGCTTGAGAAGCTAGACAAAACCAAATAAAACCATATTTTTTTTTATACAAATTCAATCTCTCTAGCTTTCTGAAATCTTGGAATAAATCTACTCTCAATACAATTATACACATAGGCAGCTGCTGCGATCAACAATAGCGGCGCAAACAGAACAATGGTTTCCCTATATTTGCTTTGAGAAAAATTAGGTGTTTGAATATTTAAGAAGTCCAAGCAGAACCTACTTGCGAAATGTAACCAAAATCCAATAAGCAGCATTTTTAAAAAAAGTTCCAATCTCTCACTTTCGCGGCGCCTTAATAGTAGAAAAATGAGGTGCAAACAAAAAACAGCAAGCCAAACTACAAAAGTTGAGGTTGTTGTACTAACTATTAATGAGTGGAACCAATTTTCGACAAATTTAATTATAACATCTAAGCTAAATGTTCTTTCGACATGTTTTGTAAAAATGCCCATCGTTTGATTAGCAAAAAACAGTAAATAAGTGATGAGGACGAACTGCAGGCCGAACGCTAACATCATTAATATATTAGATTTTTTCCCATTTAAGCGCTGCTGCAACTCGCGAGAGTTTTTTAAAAAGATTGGGTAAGCTTGAATTCTCAGTTCCATTTTTTTAAGCAAAGAAAAAATTGAGAAATTTTCAAGTGTCGCGGCGTTTGCAAATGCTCTGTCCGATCTTGTCGACTCTCCGCCAAGACTATTTCTATTTCCACTAAATAAAATAACTAATGGAAGTAAGACAATCCAACTTAAAAAACTCGCATCAAAAAGCAATAGAGCAGTCATTGAAAGCTGATAACTGAGTTGAATAAAAATAGAGCCGCTTAGCTGGTAAAGAAGTAGAAACAAAAATGAAACTATGGCTAGGCTCTGGCTGCTATGAAAGGGCGAAATAAGACCAATTTCACTTTTAAAATAAATGGTCGCAATTGACATACAAACTACGACCAATGCGCTCAACCAAGAACGTAAAATTAAGCGTATCAAGCAACCCAAAGCAAAGAGACCTGTTATATATATCCATAGGTTCCACTTACCTAAGAATCTTGTGTCGAGTCCATCGGGTAAACAAGAAGATTCCAACATCAACATATATAAATAGCTATTGTAATGCAGCCAATTGGGAGCAAGCGCCTGGGGCGGACTTTGAAACTCACAATCCGATATTTTTGTATTAAAAACCTGAAATGACTTTAACTCGTCGCCACTTAGCGCTTTGAATTCAGCAAGTTGAAGAGAAACTAGAAAGACCAAAATGAAGAGTAAACAAGCGCCTATGAGGCCGTAATACAGTCTCTTTCTTAGTCTTTTCTTTTTATAGCTCAATCTGTTTTTATTCATTAATCTTACAATTACTAAAGTGCGATAAATACTATTCAAATAAGAAAAATTATAAAAATTTTTTAAATTCTATAGAATTAAGAAATATATTTATTGACAGTGCTCTAACTATTTAATAAGAATGAGATCGAAGAGGAAAACATTCTGATTTCCTTGGATTTTTATGTTTTTTAAGAAAAATGTGAAGTCGCATTGTTAATGGTCGCTGATTTTTTATAGTTTGTATATATTTTTTTGTTTTATTGAACTAATTTTATAGTAAGTCAATCGACAAAAAATAGTGAAATCGAGAACTGGATACTTTTTATTGCATTTTATTTCGAGGTTTGAGGGGAATTTATATGGCTAACGTTGAATTAAGACCAGGTGATACATTAGAAATTATATGGACTTCGCTGCAAGAAACCCCCTTGGGTTCTAAAGAAGTAGAATCCAGTTTCGCATTTTCATATGAAGAATTACTTTCAAAGTTAAAGTCAAAAGGAAGGGCTGGCAAGTCAAGACGCTCTGGTTCAGATGGGGCTAGATTTAGTCGCGTTGTGGCGCTTGCAACAAATGCCTTGAGGAAAGGTAAATGGTCTACTGGCGCGGATATCGATAGAGAAGAAGTATTCACTAAATTAGTCGCTCGATTTAAAAAACTAGAAGTTGAAGAGTATGGAAATATAACAGGCAACGCAAAACAGTCCCTTCTGCATTTGTATCAGGGAGATTCTGTACTCAACCCAGACCAGCTAGCGATCGTTAAAAAAATCGTTGATGCCGTTGGTCCGGTTGTTGAAAAGTAAATTTTAGAGTACTATTCTTTCAATCAATTTGTCTTGTTACCATAATTGTTATTGTTTATTGGGGCTTTAATGACGTTTAAAGTACTTGGGGTAAGTCATGTTGGATTTGCTCCTAAGGACATTAACAAAGCTTCAGACTTTTTAAGTGCGATTCTTGGCTTGAAGCAAATAGGCCATGATGAAGTAGTTGTAGAGCAAAAAACAACTACGAGGATGTTTGAAAGTAGAAGTTCTGCAATACCTACGAACCCTTCTCTTACCACAGAAAAAATGCCGGAAGAACTAACAAGAATTGAGTTGCTGCAGGCTACGCCTACAAGCGAGGGGCCCATTGCATCCTTTCTAGAAAAAAAAGGGGCGGGAATTCACCATCTCGCTTTTAAAGTCGACAATATTGAAGCTGCTCTACAATTCTTAAAGTCGAATAACATAGAGCTTATTGACCAAGTTCCACGGATTGGAGCCGGAAATTGCAAAATTGTCTTTGTTCACCCGCGCGCGACTGGGGGAATTTTAATAGAACTAACTGAAGAAGCTGATAGTTGATTAAACGATAGGTTGCTCTTGCTCAAATTGTTGACGCCAAGATTTTTACTGAATTTAACCTTATTTTTAAGTCTAATTCTTGGGACTTTTGCATTTTCTACCTTCGAAAAAACTCGCTTTGAAAACAAAATAAACGGCGAAATAAATAACAGCATTGAGTTTTTTCAATCGAAACATATGCAAAGTTATTTAAATTTCATCAGTGATGCGTCTGTTGTTGGGTTTATGGCATTAAGCGTAGATCATACCTATGTTATTAAGAAAAAATTACAAACTCTTGTACAAAACCAAAAAATAAGTGGAATTCGTTTGGTGAATAAGAATTGTGATTCATTTAGTGAATTTGGCTCTTATGGAGAAATGGATGTTTGTCAAAAAATTCCTGCAATCTCTTTAGCAGAACCTAAGAAGTTCTATTGGAATGCAACTGGCAATACACTCGAATTATACTTTTTGACGAGCTTTCCAGATTCGGAACAGCCTTCTTTTTTTATTAGCTATGAAAAAATTGACTTAAATTCTTTTTTAGTGGCTTCGCATTGGCTGGAAAAGCAAAAAGAGCAGGGTTTTAATTTTGGATTTCTGCTTGATGACGATAGTCAATTCACAGCAAATACGTATGCGACTCAGAGTTTTTCAAAACATAATCACTTCTTCAAAAAAGCAGAGCTCATCTTTAAAAACAGTGAGCTTAAAACAGCCTTTGGGATATTTATACTATGTATTGCTATAATATTTATACTCGGCCAATTAGCTTATATAAGGCAAGTTAAGTTATTTAATTCAAAAAAAATATCTCGAAAAAAATTTCTAGATGACATCTACAATATAATCAAAGAACAACAGCTTGTTGTTGAAAAAAAAATTTCTAGTTTGGACAGCCATTTTAACGAAGAGGTACTACAAATATGCCGCTTAATCCTTGCTGAAATATCACGTAAGAACATTAAAACAGAAAAAGAAAACGAAGCACTGCTGCAACTTGCTAAAAAATTGAAAGAAGAAAATTCTAATTTAAATAAAAAAACATCGGAAAATCTATCCTTTGATCTCAATAGACCACGTGTACTAGCACAAGCTGATCGGATTAAAAAATTACAAGATGCTTTATCCATTTTTATTCAAAATAATAAAACCACCCAAGAAGATTTTCAGCAATATTTAACAAATATAAAGTCCATTTTTTCATTCATTCATACTGGAATTGAAAATCGAAAAAATGCAAAAGGTTTTTTTCGCGCCTTAGCTGAAACGCCCGCAAACAACTTAAACCATAGTAATCTTCTTGAAGAAGTTTTGGAAAGTCTTTACCGAAATTTCATGGGCATAGACAATAGTTTCAGCACAGCAAAAATTGTTAATAAAGAGACAAAATATTTTGCCGATGAACTTAATAAACTAGCACAACAATTTCGTCATTTTATTGAATCAACCAATCCGATAAATTCAGCCAAAGAAGCTACAACTGAAGAAGTCAAGTCGCTCGCTCATTCCATTTTAGATCTACAGGCGGAATTATGCGCTGATGGCTTAATACACTTTGAATTTAAAAATAAATTCGATCCGGAAGATTCGAATTTAGTTATTAAATTCAACCACTCGGTTTTGAAAGCCATCTATGCGTATTTTTGCTATTTTTTTGATCGAGAACACTCACGAACAGAAGGTAAGAGCAGTTTAGAAACCACCTTAAAAGTTTCATCTGGAATAGGACGAGTAGTCTTAATGTATACTTGGGAAAAAGGCGCAAAAATTCCAAGATTGAAATCGATTAGCCAAAATTTTTTAGATTCTTGTAAACAACAAGGCATCGCCCTCTCCTTTTTGCCTAATAAAAACAGCATGGCGGTCGTACTTCGACTAGAAGAATTAGACAAACAAGCTGTGCCTAAGCAAGAAATACAAATTACTGCAAGCAAGGATACTCCAGTCTTTAATTCTAATTTATCCGGATTAAATTAATGTTCAAAGGTACAAAAAATATACGTGAAGTGATTAGCTGGGCTTTATTTGATGTCGCAAACTCTTCCTATACAACAATTATAATAACTGTAGCGTACACAGTTATATTTTCGCAGTTAATAGTCGGGACAACAGCAGAACTGGGTTCGACCGCAGACTTTTCAAGAGGGAATTTTTTTTGGGCGCTTTTTCTCGCAATTAGCCACTTCTTAAGCGCTGTCATTTCCCCCTTAATAGGGGCCATATCCGATGTAGCTGTCGGGAAAAAGAAGATGTTAATTTTCTCTGTGGCGGTTTGTTCCACTGCATGCTTTTTACTCTATTTTGTCGACCCAGGAATGATACTAGTAGCTGGAATTTTATTGGTAGTCAGCAATCTCGCTTTTAATCTTACTGAAAATATTATTTCTTCATTTTTGCCTCACATAATTGAACAAAAACATATTCCAGCTCTCAGTGGCCTAGGATGGGGCCTTGGTTATCTGGGTGGGCTCGCAGCTATCTTACTTTGTTTTCAGATAACTGGCTTGAAATACAATATGGAAAATTACGATGTTTTGCGTTGGATTGGGCCGATTACTGGATGTTTTTTTATAGTATTTAGTTTGCCGACCTTACTCTTTTTGCGGGAAGTAAAAATCAACTCCGAACAAAACAATGCGGAAAGTAGTTCAAAATTTGCGATTTTGAAAGCTTCATATTCACAACTTTCCCTGACACTTAAAAAATTACCTTTGTTTAAGGATTTGGCTTGGCTACTTCTTTCCTTTTTTTTCTTTCAAGGCGGCCTCGTCATTGTAATTAGCTTTGCTTCACTTTATGGCATGCAGGTTGTCGGCATAACCGGGATCTGGCAGATGATCTTTTTCGTCAGCTTACAATTAACTGCCTGTTTGGGGGCATTGTTTTTTGCTTGGTTACAGAGATTATTTGGAATGTTAAAATCCTTAAATCTTACTCTGGTCATTTGGATCGCAACAATTCTAGCCATAGGCTTTTTGGACGAGATTTCTGACTTTCTAAATTATCCAAATAAAAAAATGCTCTTTATCATTATGGGAAATTTTGCTGGCCTCTGCATTGGAGCAACTCAGTCGCTTGTGCGCTCTTTAGTTGGTGTTTTTTCTCCGCCAGCTCTTGCTGGAGAGTTTTTTGGTTTCTGGGGTTTTTTCGGCAAACTCGCTGCTGTTTTTGCACTGGTGAGTTACGGAACTTTACAGAAATTTCTGGACCTTAAAAGTAGCCTATTTTTTTGCACGATCTTTTTTGTCATCGGCTTACTTATTAATTTGAAAATTGATGAGAAAAGAGGAATTCGCCAAACTAAAATGACCTAATGTATTTATAAAAATGAATTGAAAGTCAAAGCTGTTCATTCTATTCGTAAAGTTTTTACTTTTATCATATTTATAAAAGTAGCACTGACGCTAATTTTCCACGCATAAATTAATAACAAAAATGTATTATTCTATTCAATCCCCGCTTAAGATAGAAAAATACCAAGTCCCACAACTTTAAATTTAAATGGAGTTAAAATGCTCAAGGACCTTGCAACGATCTTGCCTTTACAAGACCTCGCTTTAATTTTTCCTTTACTCAATCTTTTTGGACCTAACCCTCAAACAATTGAAGATATCGTTCAAAATCGCGGCGGAGTGGACGGCGGTGGCGGCGATGCAGTTGTATGCCGAAATTTTTTTGGCGGTATAAAAAACGCAGAAATGCTCGATGTTTGGGAAGGTAAAAATCATTATAAACTGAGTATTTCTGAATCTAAGGTGGATTATAAACTTCAGATTGATAATGCGATTGCGAAATTGCCTTCAAATGTTGACAGAGCCCTTTTAAAATATTTTGCTTCTGATGCCCTGCAAAATATGGAGTTCATAAGTAAAAACACTAAACTTGCAAAAATAGATGACTCTTATGAAGTTGTCGTTCCTAAAAAATGTAAGATTGAACAAGTTGCAGTTTTTCAAGGTGATCGGAAGCTATTAGTTGACTCAGAGATTTGGAAAAAATTTTCTCAAACAAGCCGTGCTGCATTAATACTTCATGAAGCCAATTATTTTTATAATCGAACTATGGGTGCAAAAGATTCAAGGCAATCTCGCTACGATGTCGGCTTAATGCTCTCAAACTTCTCATCATGGGTCGACCCTGGAAAATCTAAGACCGGCCCAGCTCAGTTTACTGTCTGTTTTTCAGATCCCGATGCAAACAATCGCCGTTCACATATTTTTGAAGTTATTGAAGTTGACGATACTTGGTTAAAGTTAGAATTTATGGTTTTAAATTATAACAATGTATTAAATTCTAAATATGCAATTGTAGCAAAGGAAGACTTTCCTTACTATCCATATAGATATAATGACGACGTTACATTTGACCCCGAATGGGGCTCCTCATGGTACTCTTTTACTGAACAATTGCAAACAGGAGCTATTGAAGACGAGTTGTCTTTTACTGTTGAATGGGAAAGTTGGGACGACCCAAGTAACACGTATAACCAGATAGCTACTATTTCGATGGATTGGAAATCAGGTACACACAACGATTCTAGCAAATTTGATAAGATTTCTTGTGTTGATTTTTTAGTAGCAAATCTTACTATTGAGAATAATGAAGAAGAAGTATCTAATGATTCGTTTTAATATTTAAAGATAAGAGCGATCCATACATGAACCGAATAAGCGAGTGCGTAATTTTTAATCACGTACTCTATCCACTCCAAACCAATCTATAGCCAAACACCTCATCTTCTCTGATTTTGAAAGTACTGCTCGCTCAGTTATAGATTCAATGAGTTGAACTAAACTTTTTTTGATAAATAC
>JAGOVF010000250.1 GCA_018060885.1 Oligoflexales bacterium
ATCTTTTGGGCGCATAAACTACCAGAAATTAATAGGGTGATACATGTTTTCTGGTAGTTTTTTATCAAATATTTTCTTTAAACACTAGATGCAATCTGATGTTTGAGACTTATGCACTGCCGACTAAATAGCTAAATTTATTTCATGCAAACATCACTTTACAGTAATGCTTTAGGAAGTACTAAGTTTAGGCCGGGTCTTACATACCCACCAGAGGAACTGGTGAGGGCAGGAGCCCGAACCCGTAGCGAAAATTTTGCCAGGGACGGCAAGGGGCTGCTCATAATTAAGGAGAACAAGGCAGACCGAAATGAGAAAACCGGAATGTACATCCGAGGTACATGAGGATTTTCGAATGAGGTCTAACGCAGTTGTCGTTTATTATGAGCAGCCTCTTAGAAAATTGAGCGGTCCTCTGGTGGGTATGTAAGACCCGGCCTAAACTTAGTACTTCCTAAATGAAAGCTGTATAAATGTCTGCATGAGATAAATTTATTTATTTTAAACCGAAAATAAATTGTATGAATTGGTTAATAAGCTTATCAGCGCAATTCTTGCAAATTGTGAAACAATTGGAAATTCCCCAGCCATGCAAGTTTTATAGTCTCTTGTTGTCCGTGTCTATTTTTCGCAACGATCACTTCTACTTTTCCCGCATCTTCTGAGTTTTTATTATAATAGTCATCGCGATAGAGAAATAATATTAAGTCAGCATCTTGCTCTATAGAACCTGATTCGCGTAAATCGCTTATTTTTGGTCGTTTATCTGGGCGTGCATCGGGCCCACGATTAAGCTGTGCTAACGCTATAACGGCAATGTTAAGTTCTTTAGCTAGTGCTTTTAGTCCTGCTGAAATTTCGGCGATTTCACGTTCGCGATTGTCACGATGTTGCGCAGAACCCATTAATTGCAAGTAGTCAATCACGACTAAATCTAGGCCATGCTCTTTTTTACAACGCCGGCAACGCGAGCGTAGTTCCGCTAAAGTGATGGCTGCAGTCTCATCTATACTCAAACGCCCCGGAAGTTTTGCTACGACTTTGGCACCATGTAAGAGTCTATCCTGCTCATCTTCACTTAAGTCTCCACGTCTTAAGCGTGAAGAGTCGACGCGGGCTTCTGCGGCTAATATTCTCGCCATGAGCTGGTTCTGCGCCATCTCTAAGGAAAAGTATGCAACAGACTTTCCTGCTTTTGCTGCGTTCACCGAAGCATTAATCGCAAAGGCCGTTTTACCCATACCGGGTCGAGCAGCACAGATTATTAAATCGCTCTTTTGCCACCCGCTGGTCAAGTCATCTAGGTCTATAAATCCACTTGGACAGCCGGTGACTTGGCCCTCCATGCGCAGTCGTTCTTCGATTTCGAGCAGAGTACTATCAAGAATCTCTGCAGCTCCCTGCAAGCCTCCTCTATCGTGCTTGCCTGCAATCTCGACCAAAACCTTTTCGAGGTTATTGATGACTTCTAGAGCCTTTACATTTTGGCTCGAAGCATTCTTTACAGTGTCATTACAAATATTGACTATACGACGTAGAAAATATTGCTCGCGTATAATTTGAGCATAAAATTCAATATTCTCAGTTAAGGGCGCATTTTCTGTGAGTTCGACTAAATAAGCTGGGCGCAGTAAGGTGGATTGTTTTGAATCTGCCCGGAGTTTTTCTGCTACGGTAATAAAGTCTGCCGGCTCGTTGCTTTGATCAAGCTCAAGCATCGCCTGAAAAATTTTTCGATGGGAATCTAGAAAAAAATACTCTGCATGAACCATCTCAAGCGCGGAGTTGAATTTTTCAGGTTCTCTAAGGACGGCCCCTAATAGAGCCTTCTCCGCTTCAAGAGAATGCGGTGGCGTAATAGCTTGAACTTCAGCAGCCAAAGCTTCGTCTCCACCAAGCAAAATTCAACTCAAAATATCTCATCTTGAGTTGCAAAATATTAATATCCGAATTGCAATTACTTAAAGTCGCGTAGGACGACTATTGTGAAACGACCCAAATCTTAAATTGAGCAACCACTTCAGGATGCAGTTTCACTTCGCCTGTATAAACACCAATCTTTTTAATGTCTTCGCTGACGCTGACGTCTTTTTTAGAAATTTCCACACCTTCTGCTGCTAAAAGCTCTGCTATTTCTGCGTGAGTCACCGATCCAAAAATTCTCTCTTCTTCACCAACCGCTTTAGTTACTGTAATAGAAATTTTACTAATAACATCGGCTTTCTTTTGCGCTGCTATTAAACTTTCTTGGCGTTTTTTATCTAAAATAGATAACTGATGCTTTAATGCAGTTTGACTGGACTCGTTAGCAACAACAGCTACTTTGCGGGGTAACAAAAAGTTACGAGCATAGCCATTTTTCACGCTGATAATATCGCCAATCCGTCCCAAATTATTAATGTCTTCTGTCAAGATAACGCGCATTCTATTTAACTCCTGTTTTTCTCATTTCGCCGAAGCGCTTAAAATTAGCGCCGAAGTGTTTAAAGCCAATTAATTGCCTTGTTGTTCTTCTTCAACAAAAACTTTTGCCAATTCAATGCGACGTTGCTCAACATCTACTTTGTCAGCAATTTTAATGACGAGATGTTTTAAAATATTGTCATCGAACTTAATATTTCTTTCCATTTCGGCAATGTTTTCTTTTTTAGTTGCCAAGTCATACCATACATAGTGGCCGCGATGTTGTTTTTTCATCGGGTAGGATAAACGCTGAGTTCCCCAATCGTCTTTTTTAACAATAATCCCGCCGTCGCGCAGTGCAATTTCTTCGTATTTTGCAATAAGCTTCGAGCCTTGATCTTCAGGCATGTCTCTTGCGATGATAGTAAATTCGTACTCTTTGTTAACTGGGCTTTGTACAGACACTGTTAAATTCTCCCTTATGAGTTCTAAAATAGCCAACCTATCATTATGATAAAGTAAGCAAGGAAGTCGTGTTTGCTTAGGTGAAAGACGTTAAAACTTTTAGTGTAGACGCCTAATCAGTGCAAACGCCAAAAAAGACACGGGTCCGATT
>JAGOVF010000251.1 GCA_018060885.1 Oligoflexales bacterium
CCTCCCGAAATTTATATCGCATAATGATAGTTATGTTAAATACAGGCAATAATTAACAATTATCACCCCGCGCCGCTAAGTTGCGTCAACTTGAATGAATTTTTAAGCCTGAGCCCGCTGGCAGGGACTTTTCACTCAAAGACCACTTCTCCAAAAATTTAGCTCTCTCGTTGGGCTGCTCCCAAATCTTTTTAATTACGTAAACTCCAACTTCGGTAAGGAATTCAATATCGTACCCTTTTGCCTCCGCACTATGAATATAAGCCATCATGTAGTTCAGCCCGACCTCGTCATCTAGGAATCTTGTAGAAAAATATTCATCCACTTCTAGACTCAATGACTTTACTAAAATCCCTCTTTGAAAAGTTTTTAGCTCATCGTCGTAATATGCCCATTCTGGTCGTGCGGCTCTGTACTTGAGAGTGCTTGTGAGAAAAAACTTTTTCATATCATAATTAGCGGAGACAAAATCTTCTGGTGTCAAACAAGACTCTTTATTCTCCTTTCCATCTTTATTAACTCCAGACTCATTTGATAAGGAGTAGTAAGTTCGAAAGGACTCCATATCTAGTTTATAGTTTTTTCCATACGATATAACGTGAATTCCATGCGTTGAATTCAGAGGTTTGTCAATGATTTGGGCATGAATTCCTACGCTGTTATTTTTTATCTTATCGAACTTCAATCGGTAGAGTTTATCGAGAATAATTAGTCTTACTGAAACAGAATCGTTATAACCAATTATTCCTCCTTTTGAGATGGCGTAGGATTTTAACTTCTCGTAGTCAGTATCTGGAATGTGTCCTATTGGCCCGCCGACTCTAATAAATATTACGATATCCATCTCTATTTTATCCTCACCCATCTGATTTAATAAGATAGGTGCTTCATTTGTTTTATGATTCAGGTTTCTTATCTTCAATGAATCGACGTCAGCTATAATCCTCTTTGTTCCGTGAGTTTCCAATCTTTCTTGAAGATCTCGCTCAACCTCACGCTCAACAGCACGATCATCTCTAACAGAAATTGTAGTTCCTCCATCACTATCTCTCATGAAAACAACAAAATAAGAACGGCCATTAACGATAATAGTTGCTGATGCGGCATTTTGCTCAGGTGATTGAGCACCTTTTTCTATGGCATATGATCGAGCCGCATCGAAATAGAGATCACTAAAAACTGCATTTTCTATTCCCGCTGAAACCATTTTTTTTATTCTGCTTTCAACGGCATCATCGCGGCGGCTTTTTCTTGAGGCAAAAGCATAGATTGCATAGCCAACCAAGGCCAACCATGCGGGAGGAAAGAAAAAACCTATCACAAAAATAATAAAAGGTATTAAAATCATCTAGTTACTTCCTTTATAATGCGTGCATTGCTCGTACAGCAACTATTTCATCTTGGCTTTTCAAGTATGCACCCGCGAGGCTTTCGAATCCTTTAAATTTAAATATCATAAAATTTTTTATTCTTCTGAATTGTCAAGTAAGTGGTGTCATTGGGGCAATTACCATAGCCTTCATTACCCCTATCAATACGTTCATCGAACCAACGCGACTGGCCACAGGCGCACTAAAAAATCGTACCTATATTCATCCATTTCACGTCACCATCTCCTTTTAAATCCTTACATTATTTCCTAACTACTCGCTTAACGCGCAAGCACCCATAACAAAATTAGAAACTGAGACTACCTCAGAACCATCAAAAATAACACAATAATCGGCTAGGTGCTTGTCGCACTTGGCGCGAAAGTTAGAGTTATGCCATTGCACTGAAATATATAAAGTATGACGTGCGAGTAAAGCTGTTCATTACATTATCTTTGCTTACTACTCGTTCGGTAATTTTGCTGCATGCTCATCAAGGATACTTGACGCAAAAGGTAGGCAAATACGACATAAAAAGAATCAAAAACCGTCGATTACCTCCACGCCGAGCCATTCGGGAAGCTCATTTAAAATATCATTCACTGGCTCCGCCATTTCTTGTCGGCCTACTATAGCACCAACTATATATTTCGATGCAATGTTCTCAAGTACTTGGACTTCTGCTTCTGGATCAGTTGGATAACATCGCTCAAGATTACCCCTTGATTCATTGCTTCCAGCAAACATCTTCTTAAAGGCCCAAGGCCCACCGCGAAACCCTCTACGATTCTTGATTTCCTTTTTGGCCGCATTGCTCCAGCAGAACTGACACTTATGCGTCCACAAAATTTTGGATCCAAGAACTAGAACGACCCAGTCCTGATGCCCGCTTTTACGACGTTTCGAAGCAAACATTCTCTCATTAACTTGAGATATAGAGACCGAAACTGCGTCTGAATTCTCATCCAAACGATACTCATCGCTGGTGAAAGCCAAACATTTAAGCTCTGCCAGTTTTCGACGAGATAAAAGCCCGTGCTTCATAATTTCAGGCAAATTGACGATCTGGGTAAAGTGATAGAGGTAGTAAATTTCACGGTCTTCCACGATTAATCTAATATCGTCTCGGTAGTTACCATTCATCCTCAGTGTCCTCATCTTGGCCGAGGCCGATTAAGAACTCCGCAATCATCTTATTGAGTTAATAATTATGCCTAGCCATTACGAATCCAGTGAGCAAATTATTAGACTAGTTTTGATTGTTTGACTTAATATTCAAATCAAACCCGCCGTAAGAGCTGCTTACATCTATATAACCTGTATGCTTAATCACAAACTCCCCCCGTGCTAATGTAATGATTGAAAATACAATAAGAGCCTTGAGCAAAAATTCGGTGCTAAAGACATAGTATAATATTCTTTTTAATTTTTCCATTGCGCGCCTCCGAGCATGATGAGTTGAAGTTTTTTCAATATTGTAACGTGATACAAAAGAAGGTATTTTTCGAATATTGCCTAACTACTCGCGAAAGGTGCAAGCACCATACAACAAAATAAACAAAAACTTAGTAATAATTGAGTTCAAAAATTACCCCATAAGCGGCTGGGTACTTGTCGCACTTAGACAGTACACAGCACTATAC
>JAGOVF010000114.1 GCA_018060885.1 Oligoflexales bacterium
CAAGTACTCTTCTAGCTCTACACTATCCCCAGTGAAAATATTAAAATTATAGAGGTCTATGGTCTTCAAATCTAATTCGAAAAACCCAGCGAGTAAGCTTGCAATATTAAGAAAGTGACTGTCTATGTCAAAATACTCTGCAAGATAATCGCTTTCTTCTTCATCAATATCAGCCACATTTTTAGCGGATTTTTTCCGCAAAAAATGCATTTCTTGCCACATATTGAATGATTGCCACTTCATCCATGGTGGCGAGTTTAAAATGCAAAAAAGATTCTTTTTAATTTGTAGGTATTCAGAGCTTTTAGTGAAGTTTTTGCTGCTCAGTCCATGGTAATATTTATCGACATTGCAGAGGATGCGGATTATTCCCCGATTGTAAGGAGAAGCTTTCGATCGCCGCAATAAGTACGAGGGCAAGTGTTGTTGAGATAGATGTAGTTCGCCGATTAAACAAAAAATTTTATGTTCAGGGTGTTCTTTGTGCAGTGAATTGAGCTGATTGGCTACAAAACGGTCTCGCGAGAAAATATTGTCACGACCTCCACGATCAGAGTTGATCCCGCAGATTTTGACTTTTTGATTTTTGGCGAAATCCAAGAGCATTTTGAAGTTGGGCCAAGGAAAGTCCCAATATTTGTTATACTCTATGAGTTCTAAAAATTTTACCTCGGTTAACTCTCCGGATAGGTATTGATCTAAGTAGTTTTGATTTACCGCCCGAAATGCTTCTAAGGCGATAATGATTTCTTTGTTTTTATAATTGTTCAGATAAGCTTTAATTAAACGCAAAAATCCACGTTGAGATTGTTTTAGTGTGTGAAAGTCTCCACACAGGATAAATGTTTTTTCGTGAATTTCATGGCAAATATTATCTAAAGTAACGACTTCTCCACCAGAAGGAAGATCATTTTCAAAGCGTCTATAGTAGTCTTTTAGACTCCTGGAAGTGCCGAACATAATAGCCTTAGCGCGACTAAAGGCTTGCTCATAAAGACTTTGTTGGATTGATTCGAGTTTGTTTATGACGGAGTTTGTCACTTAATGAGCCATAAAATGTTTAGATATCAGAGCAGTGCTTTGTAGTTTCAGAACATATAACTGAGAAAATGCGCTTTGAATGAAAAAAGTTAAGAAGACGAGCCATATCTATTTTATCATGTGGGTAACTTTGCTAATAAAGTTGCAGGAACCAAGAAATACGTTGTAATATAAAGGAAAATTCGGTTCTTTGGTGTGGATTTTAAATTTGCCAGCTGGGCGCTCTTTTCGGTCTAGCAAAGAAAGGGAGAATATGGAAAAAGTCTATCGTTATGGTTTATTTCCTTTTTCATTAGCTTGTTACATTTTCGCAGGTTTTTATGCCACGAGAGTTGGGATGGATAAGACGACATACAATATTCTTGTATATGGCTCTTTGATATTTTTTGGACTCTATTTAGAGCGTCTTGATCCGTATATGAAAAGTAAAACAGATAAGACAAGACTTGGAGCAGATGTACTTACCGTGATTTTCAATGCTGCAATAGTAGCTAAAATTGGCGGCGCTATTGTTACAGTTGGTTTTATTTGGTTAGCTGATCATTATTTTAACTGGATAAGCTGGGGACCTCTTTGGTTGCAAGTTATTTTAGCATTATTGATAGTCGAATTTACCCGTTATTGGGTACATCGATTACAACATGAAGTCGATTTTCTTTGGAAATGGCATGCAATTCATCATAGTGTTCCTAAAACATATTCATTAAATGGGCTATATGCTCACCCAGTCGACTTTTTGTTAAGAAATGTCGTAACTTTGCTTATTCCAACTATGCTCGGATTTAGCGGCGATGCAATTTTTGTATCAACTGTAATATTGACTGTTACTGGATTTTTTACCCACGCAAATTTACCACTGCAGTATGGCTGGCTAGAGTATATTGCGGCATCTCCGCGTCTTCATCGCTGGCATCATTCAACTCTTCTCCATGAATCAAACGCCAATTATGGTGTTGGGTTTATATTATTTGATCGCATTTTCGGTACCCTTTATGATCCAAAAGACAAAGAGTGCCCTTTAGAAATGGGCGTAGAGGGGCTTTCTATGCCGAAACATAATACCGGCGCGTTGTTCTGGAAGTCCCTAAGAGGGACTTAAGAGAGGAACCTAAGAGAGGAATCTAAGAGGAACTTAAGTAGAATGCTGTTCTTTACTCAATGTAGATTAGGTGCCACTGGTTTTTGCTGTTGGGGAGTATAAAAATCCTCCCCAAGCACCATCCCTGGTGAAATCTTGTTCGGAAGGCGCTAAAAATCCACAGTAGAGCCCATTTAATTCTTTAAGACTCGGGAACTTTGCGTTCAAAGCTTCAAAGCTTTCTTGGCAAAAAGCTCTTAACTGGTTAGTGGAGAGTTCTTTTTCGAGGCGTGATCTGATTAATAAACTAATACCCTGTGTGGTGAGACTTGTTCCGATGTATTCTATTTTTTTCGGAAGCAGTGCGGTTTTGATGTCTGTAAAGACCTGTTCCTGCTTCAGTAGGTCTTTCGCTATATTACTGTATTCTTGCAGCTTCTCATCTTGAAAATAAGGTTTTCCATCAAGTAGTTTACGGGCAATATCGATTTTCACCCAAGCTAGTTCGGGCCTTTTTTCAGCAAAGTCCTTATGAGCTTCTTCTACCCAAGCTTGGTGATCTTTGTGCAAGTGTGTCCACTGCCAACTGTGAAAAGCGCCAATGACGAAAGAATTGTTATAAGGAACTAGGCTTACAAAAAGATAACCAATCTCTTTTTTCCCAGTAATTTGAATAAGTCCTGCCAGCTGAATGGGGTAGCCAAACTGCGCTCTAATTGCATATGTTTCATTCTGACAGGGGATGAGTTCGGGCTGATCTTCAGGGTTGGTGACGGCCATAATTTTATAGATGTTGATGCTACTTTTTTTACCGTAGCTGGCCCATATAGAGCTTATGACACCGTTGATGTCGCTTTTTTTTATTTTGAGTCGAGGATGAAATAGCTTTTGCAGTTGCTCAATATTTTCAGATCGGAGATTTTGCAACAATTTTTCTAGAGCAGATGAAGCTTCTGGGCCTAGAAAGTCATATTTTTGTGAAGCGACTGGTTTTAATGTCTTGCAAACAGCAATTTTGCTTGATTCAGGAAAAATTTCTTTTAATAATTTTTTGCTTAATAAGTCTTCGCCAACAGCTTGAATGCTAATAAATAACAGAGTTACTATGAGGAATTGAGTTTTATAACGAACCATTTTTCTTTAAATCCTCAAATTTATAAATGCTATGTTTTCCGAGCAAGCTTAAAGAAAGCTCTTTTCTTGCAATTTTACTGATTATAAATGGTAACAGGAGACATTCACATTCAAAAACTTTATTGGCGATAATTTCTGCACTGTCATCAGATTTTATATCAAATACAATTTGCGCTATAATCTGTCCTTTATCGTATTCTTCGTTGACCAAGTGAACAGTAGCGCCTGTAGTTTTTTCGTGATTTGCAAAAACAGCTGCGTGGACTTTCATCCCATACATGCCCTTTCCGCCATATTTCGGTAGAAGTGCCGGATGAATATTGATCGTTTTATTCTGAAACTGCGGCAAAACTGGAAAGGGTTTCAGGAAACCTGCGAGCACGATAAGCCCTGCCTTTGTTTTAGATAGAAAGGAATCTGTTGCGATTGCGAGCTTTTTATCATGCTTGCTAAAATCTCCTCTTAGAAGAGGAATATTTTCATTTTGTGCAACACTTTCGGCGCGGCAAGCAATTTTTGAGCTAATCACTCCGACAATTTCAAAAGCCGCATCAGGCATTTTAGAATATAGAATTAAATTCTCCAAACTTCGCCCAGCACCCGACACTGCTACAACTATTTTAAGCTTGTCAATTTTTTTCAAGTGGAACTCATATTAAAAATTAAATTGTTTTTATTTTTAAGACCGTTGTAAAAGCTCGCGGCGTCAAGCGACTTTCCTCCAGATGCTTTTAGTTTAGTTAGAGAAATAAATCCTGAGCCGCAAGCTACGAAAAAAGATTTGCTTGATTTATTGAAGAAGAAACTTCCAGGTTGCATTTTCGATTCTGAGGATGGATTGTCTAAAAAATCGCACTTCTGCATTTCTTCAAAAGTGACCTGTTGAGTGTGCAAGTAGCTATAAACCGAAGGCCATGGTGTGTAAGCTCTAAAACGCCGTATAATTTCGTAGTTGGGTAAACTCCAATCAAGCTCACCATCTGATTTTTGAATTTTATGACAGAGACTAACTTCGTTTTCGTTTTGAATTTCGCCTGTAAAGTTTGGTTCAGTCAGTTTCTTTAAAGCTACTGGCAAAAGTGACGCGCTGAATTTAAACAGTTCCGAAGTCAAAACATCACAAGTTATGTTTTCAGGAATTGAATAATTTTCTTGGACGATAATTGCCCCTGCATCAAGCTTGCGAACTGTAAATAGTATGCTCACACCGGTGGTGTCATCACCATTTATGAGGGCGGAAGCTACTGGAGTGGCGCCACGATACTTTGGCAAAAGCGAGGGGTGAATATTAATCGTCGCTCGATGTGCTATTTTAAGAAATTTCTTGGATAAGATTTGGCCATAGGCAGCGGTGATAAAAACATCCGCATTGAGCGAAGCTAAAACTTCTAAAGCCTCTTCAGAGTTGATATCAGTAAACTGAAATACACGCAAATTTTCGCATTTTGCATAATCTGCAATTGGCGGATCTGAAAGTTTATGTCCACGTCCAAATGGCCGAGGTGGTTGCGATACAATTGCAACGAGTTCAATTTCACCCTCGGCATCCAAACGACGCAACTCTAATAATGGAAAAAGAACTTCTGACGGTGAACCAAAAAATACAACGCGCATAACCGACTTTTATAAAAAAAATTAACAATTCTGCATGCAGCATAGCAAAGCCTCGGAAATTAAGCAAAGGCCTGATATTTCAGCAAAAACGGCTTTAAATGTTTATAATCTTAAGCTTTTTTTAAAAATGCCGATAACAATTTGAGAGGTCTTAGGCGTAAAAACGGTGGCAATATGGTTTTGGGTAAAAATATCAATTATTGCACAAAAATTGCAATGCTAGCTTCTTTGTTGCTGATTGTGCCACAAGTCAGCGCATTAACTTTCGTCGGAGCTGAGGGTTCAATTCATGATTTATTGAACAAAAACTTTAGAAGTACTGACTATCATAGAAAAGGCAGATCTAAAAAGAACAAAGTATTCAATAGAAGTTTTCAACTTTTTGGTCATCAGATCTCTGACTTTGACACTTCTTTACGTGAATATCTTTATGAACAAAATCTCAATCCTTATTTTTCCGTGAGAGAATTTAGCAATAAAACAAAGTTATCTAGAGTACAAACGACTAAGCTCTACAGTTTCTATTTTAAGAACGTGCCTCTTTGTGAGGGCTATGTTCAAGTCAGTATAAATATTCACCATGAAGGTCCCATTATCGTAGGTGACATTCCAAGTGTTTCTGCAAAAATTTTTCAATTGCAAAGTGACTTTCCAAGTAAATCGCAATCAATAGAGCTCATTTCAGAAAATTTTTTGTCTGAAGAAAAAGATTTCAACATTATTAATCAAGAAAAATGTTTCTATGTAAATTTGAGTGGCGAAGCTACTCCAGCAGTAAAAACGACTTTCAATCATAAGTTTAGAAGCTATAGAGCTGTTAGTTCAATGGATGAAATCTTCAGCCTCTCGCCTTTATTTTTAAACGTAGATGCGAATCTTAGCGTGTATGAGAAAAATCCAATAGAAAGTTCTCTGGAGACTAAGGTACTTGCAGGCCTGAAATCTACAGGTTACTTGGAAACAGAAAAAATTAAAACCCAACCTGATCCAAATGACAGAGCCCACAAAACTGACTATAACTTTATTTATTCTGCTGGAAATAACAGTACTGCAGCTGACAATGAGTTGCATGAAGTCAATATATTTTACCATGCAAACAAAGCCTATGAATGGTTTCAGGCTCTTGGGTATGAATGGCACACCGAAAAAACAATGACTTTGCTTAGTAAAATTGGCTCTGAAGAGAGTAGCGAACAAAATAATGCATACTATCAACCTGTGGGGGGCGAGCAGGGAGAGCCGATAATTTTTGTGGCCGAAGGCGATGGGACTGTTTTGCAAAATCTGACTTTTGATACGGATGTCGTCACCCATGAATTTGCTCATCACATTATTTTTCAGTCAGTGAATAATCTAAGCAACAAAGAATCTGTTGTCATCCATGAAGGCTTGGCTGACTTTTTTACATTTGCAAAATCAGGTGACAATTGTTTAGGGGAATCAGTCTGTCCGGAAGGCTCTGGAGCATGCATCATAGAAACGCAGTGTCTAAGATCTGGAGAATTTGATCTTAAATTTGGCGATGAAAATTATTTGGCTTTGGATGATTCTCATTATAGAAGTCAAGTCGTATCGGGTGCCTTATGGAGTATAGTTGAAGACGATATAATGTCGCTAGCTAAGTTGACTGAACTGGTGATGCTTAGCCTTGAATTTATGCCAAGTAAAGCTAAGTTACTGGACTTTGTTTTGGCAATTTTTGAGGCGGATAAAGAAATAAATGGTGGAATAAATGCATGTAAAATTCATGCAACTTTTACAAAAAGAAATTTAAATGAAACTCTTCCGGAAGATTTTGATTGCAGTGACTATGGTGATGCAACTAACCCCATTGTTGGTGATCCAGTAAATGAAGATCCAAATAGCCAAGCCATTGTTTCAAAAACATCAAAAAGCAAAAAAAATTGCGGAACTATCACAATTAAAAGTAATTCTGCTAGTAGCAATACAATTTTATTGTGGTTAATAATATTGTCGCCTGTCATTTTTATTATTAAACCCAGTTACTGTGCTTCGCGGCGATTTAAATAAGGAACCTAGAGTGGATGAGGCGGAATTCGCCATTAAATAGCGCTCGTTCGTAAATGGAATCGATAAACCGTTAAAAACACAAAAATTGTGGTAAAATTTTCCTAATGGGGACGCCGAATTGACTTAGGAATTTTTGTGTTTTTAGATTTATTACATTATTTCGAAACTACATTGCTAATACTGATTTTAACATTTATTTTTCTTCTCTTAAGCACACTGTTTTTTTTTGAATCAGCTGGGTTCTGGCATAAAAAGCAACTTGTAAAATTGCAAAATATTTCGTTTCTAGAATTAAAATTTCCTATAGTTTTGATTGCTCCATTACTAATTATTGCAACGTACCGAATTTTGCATATATCGCTGTTTTTTCCTCTTGCTTCCGATCTGAGTTTGTTTGGTCGACTTGAATACTTATTTGTTCCTTCGTTGCTTTTGCTCTTTGCGAGTGGACTATTTTTTAGAACTAGAAGTTTAATAATCCAAAATTATACTATTTGGCTGAATAAGCCCTGTGCGCGCTTTAGTGCTTCTTTAGGAGTGTCAGCACACAGTAAGTTTAGGCGACTTATGGTTCAGCAATCTATATTGCAGAGCCTGCAAGAATGTCTACCCTGGCTATTTTGCGAAATTATTATCGTCGAAATTATTTTTAATATGCCTGGTATAGGGCTTGATCTTTGGAACTCTGCAAAGGCGCGTGATATATATTCATTTTTTCTTTCTCTAGGAATATTGCTAGCGGTATTTTTTATTGTACTATTGATGAACGCATCTTTTAGCAAAAAGCTCGGTGATAAGTTAGAGGGATATCTTTAATTGCGGCTAGTTTTTTCAATTATTATTGTCGTTACTTTTTCCATATTGTGGGCGCTTTCCTGGAAAGTTGCGGAAGTCGAAATTGATTTGGCAAATAGATTTTTGCTGCCTTCGCTTTCGCATCCTTTAGGTAGTGATAGTCTTGGAAGAGATTTATTATCTTTAATTCAATTGGCAATTAAAGATAGTGTGTTTCCGATATGGCTTGCGATAATTGCCGCATTTTTTGCTGCAATTTTTGCTGCAATATTTTCGATTGTTTTTTTCAATGAAAGACTAAGCGAAAACAAATTATATTTAAGCTCAGTTTTTTTCGCATCTGCATTTCCAGTACTTGTATTGGTCTTTGTTTTAGGAATCATTCGGGAAAAAATCGATGGACTTAATGTCTGCCTCTCTCTTGCCACCATCGTTTTTTTCCAAGTATATTTGTCTGTCTTACAACATTACCAAAAATCGAAAAAACTTGGTTTTTGGATTAGCGATAGAGCAATAGGTGGGAAATCTACTCGGCGAATCTTAAAAATGGGCATACTACAAGACTGGCGTGAAGCTCTAACAGCTCAACTACTGTTTTGTTTGAGCGCAGGCATCTCAATTGAAACATCGTTGAGTTATATTGGTTTTGGGTTTCAGGACCCCTATGTTTCAATTGGCGCGATTCTGTCGGCGCACTTTGTGCAGGCACTTCAGGGTAATATACATATTATATTAGTAAGCTTATGTTCTATTGGGCTTGTAATATCCTTTCCCTACAGTGTCTTAAATATCTTTAAAAAATTTAGATCAGACTCTATTTAAGACAAATAGGTTGGTTAATTTCTATTAAACTCTATGAATTGATATTTGAAAAGTTGTCGTTGCTTCGAATATTCAGCTCGGGTATCTTTGGACGGATTAACTTAGGAGCTATCATGGGGCTTTTTGCACAAAAAACTGGTGTCGTTATGGGAATTGCCAATTCATATTCAATCGCGACTGCGGTTGCTAATTATTTGGTCGGGCAAGGTGCCGATTTGGGATTTTCTCATTTACCTGATCGTGAGCCTCAAGGTAAGAACTTGCAGCGCCTGAAAAAGGTAGTGGATGTTTGGAATCCAAAATTAATCGCGCCCTGTGACGCAGCTTCAGATGGAAGTATTAACGAGTTCTTTGATCTGGTTAAAAAAAATTATGGCCAGATAGATTTTTTAGTACATTCAATCGCCTTTGCGCCATTGGAAGATATCCGTTGTTCAACCCTAATGGCAAGTCGTGAAGGCTTTAAGCAGGCTATGGATATAAGTGTCTATAGTTTGATCGCAGTTGCGCGGGCAGCACAAGAAGTTTTAAACCCAGGCGGCTCAATATTAACCATGACTTATTTTGGCGGAGAAAAGGTAGTTGCCGGATATAACTTAATGGGACTTTGTAAATCTGCATTAGATAGTGCTGTGCGTTACCTTGCCTATGATTTAGGTGAGAAAAATATACGGGTTAATGCTATTAGCGCCGGCCCCCTAAAAACAGCAGCAGCATCGGCTGTGGGCGATTTTGGAGAAATGCTTGGAATCAATGCAGCTATATCACCACTTGGCCGTAATATAAGCAAAGAAGACGTTGCTGGAGCGAGTGCTTTTTTGCTGAGTGATCTGGCCAATGGAATTACTGGTGAAATACTACATGTCGATGCTGGTTATAACATTATGGGTGGAGTTGGGCGGGCTTTTGACAAGCTTGGAATTAACAGCCCATTTCGAAAATAGCACTTTTGGCATTATGTCGAGTAACTAGAGTCAGTAAAATTGCATTCTAATGCGCGTTATTTAGGCCCTGACATACTTTGAACTCATCTACGAGGGTTTGATTAACTTCTTTCAAAAGTTCATATTCTTTACCAGATTTGAGGCGCCCAAAATATTCGCTTAATTCCCCTGCTTTTTCTGGTGGCATGCCTTCTAAGAACTTGGTGACTTGTTTTTCGGGGATGGCTTTAAATAGAGCCACAACGAGATCTTTGTCCATTTCAGCTAAAACCGGACTCGCCTTTTTGGGCTCCATCTTCGCATAAAGCAGAATGAGTTTATCTAGGCGCTCTTGCTTAACTTCTTTTTCTTTTTGAACTGTTTCGATATAGAAGTTTCTATCTGTATTTAAGGCTTTTATTTTATTTTCAATGGACTTTTCTAATGCTAAGAGTTGTTGTTCTCTCTGACTTAGAAGTTTAGTACGCTCTTCTATTTGGCTTAATTTTTGTTCTGCAAGAGATAGATAGCGCCCCAGTTCATCTTTTTTAACGTTTTCACGGTCTATACTTGGTAGATTTAACAAATTATCTAAAAAGCTTTTTCTATTGATGGCTTCTTCAGACGCCTCTTCCGCCGATATAGTTGGAGTAACTTTTGTTGCAGCGACTTTAGCCGATTCTGAATCAGTTTTTTTTTCTCCAGAAGAGTCGGCAGATGTGCTGCTAGGCGCATCAGTGCTTGCAGGGGCAGCTTTTTCATCAGTTGTTGGAACAGGTGGAGTGCTGCTAGTAGTGTCTATTTTGTCATTTTGCGCGCTGAGATCTTTTTCTCCGACATAGAGTGCGCGATTATAAACAAGAATAAACACCGTAATGATAATAAATTTTGCTGCTACAAGTGTTTTAAATAGGTTAGATCTAAGATAGCTTCTTTTTTTGATAGTTTGGGAATTCTGTGACATTAAAGTTCTCTTTTTTAAAAGTTTCAGAAATTTAGGTTTCAAAAGATTTCCGTCCGGCTATTTCATCTAGCTTTTTCTGTTCTTGCTTAGACTTTTCACGTTTATGGTCGACTTCTAATTTTTCATGAACTTGTTCTAAGGATTTAAGCTTTGTATGGGCTGTTGTGACACGCTCAGTTTGCTTTTGAACTTCAAATTCAAGCTCCTTGAGTTTGATATAGGTTGCCTTCCAATTTTCTTTTAAAAAATTCAGCGTTCCTTCAAAAATTTCGAGGTTTTCGCGTCTACTAGTGCTTCGCAACTGATTAAGTTTTTCAATGCCATGCAAATAATTTTTTTGGTTTTCTTGAAGTTCTTGTTCGGCATTTTTTTGTGTCATTTTGATTTTTGCGAGCTGACTCAACTCTGTCATGAGCTCGATGTTTTTTGCTTTAATAAGAGGATTGATTCTTTTTATTTTGTTCTTAGTTTCATTCATTATCGATTATTTCCTGGATTAGATTGCGAGCTAAATATTTTTTTTAGTCCAAGAATTGCGTCACCGAGGTTAGATTTTTCATTTATATTCTGGGCCAAAAAGGCATCAATTGCCGGCATTAAAACCAGAGCTGCATCTAGAGTCGGGTTTGTTCCAGGTACATAGGAGCCAAATTGCACGTAGTCAAAATTCTGTTGGTAACTTGCAATAAGCGCTTTTAGCTTTCTTGCTAATTCTAAGTGTTGTGG
>JAGOVF010000115.1 GCA_018060885.1 Oligoflexales bacterium
TTCAAGTACTGCTCAATTTGCTACAAAATGCCGTGCAGGCGATGCCGAAGGGTGGCAAGATCAGTATCACCAGTTCTCACAGTCAAGCTAAAGACGTTGCAGCCTTAAAATTAAAACTAAAAGATAGAATGTTGCCGGATGTGAACTCCGAGTTTTTAACCATAGAAGTGAAAGATAATGGGATGGGAATAGAAAAAGAGCATTTGAAGAAAATATTTGACCCGTTTTTTACGACTAAAGAAATCGGAAAGGGCACGGGCCTGGGTTTGGCGATTTGCTACGGTATTATTAGTGAATTCGGCGGAGATATTCAGGTACTATCGCAGCCTAAAAAAGGCAGTCGCTTTAAGATTATTTTGCCAATTGGATAAAAAATTGTCGGGTAAAAAACCTACAGAATAAAAAAAAGAGCCGCGTGAGCGGCTCTTTTCATTCATACCTTAAGAAATTCTAGTTTGCAGCGATAGTCAAATGTAACTTACATCCGCCCCAAACATAAATTTTTCCATTAATGACGTCGAAATCAAAACCACCAACATCATCTAGACACTTTCCACTAACGACTTTTCTTAAGTCTTCAGAAATGTCACAAACGCTTGCAGTATCAATGGTTTGCCAATTACTGCTAGCGCAATTGACAGTTATGGAACGAGGATTTTGTCCTGGATTTTGACCTGGACCTTTGCCATCATTTTGACCTGGATTTTGTTTAGGGCTATCTTTGCCTTTGCCACAATCTTTGCCTTTGCCACCCTTGTTTTGATCAACTGACTGATCTGCGCCTTTAGAACAATCTTCTATATCGTAATCGTCAACTTTTGATTGACCTGGGCCTTGTTGATTTCCACCTTGATTAGGATTAGGAGGAGTCACTTTTTCATCAGTTTGGCCTGGGCCTTTTTGATCTACGCCAAGACCTTGGCCAGAGCCTAGATCGGCAGCAGGTGCTGTGCTTGCTTTGTCTGATTTGCTACCGCAAGCAGACAATACAGCGACGGCGCTAAAAGCGAGCGAAGCTGCGAGGATACGGTATTTCTTGAATACGATCATTTGATAACTCCTTTTGAAAAATTGAATCTAGTTCGACAAAAAACGTGCGGTATGAATTTGCTTATGACCTGTTTGAAACGTCCCGACACATTTTTGAAACCTAAAAAAACTTCTACTTCTACATAAGATCTTTGGTGCAATGTAACAATCCCTGTTATTGGCGCCACCGAGCACGTATTTATAATAATAAAATTCCATAATCAACATAAAAATTAATAATAATTATTAAAAAATTATAATATATTGATATTTAAGTTTAAACTCTAATCAATAAATTGGTTAGAGTTCTCGATTGTGTAAAGTTTTAATGTTTCTTTGTTGTATTCACTGACTTTTTTAATATCTATAATAATTTTAGTATCTAGCGGCTCAAATTCAAAAATTGCATACTGTTCCTTACTATTCTTAGTTTCTAAATACTTTTCACGTAGCTGAGTTATAGAAGTAACTGACTTGCCATTTATCGCACTTAGCACTTGGTGGCTAATACCTTCGTAACCAGTCAAATAGCGATGGTTCAAGACTTTTTGCAAGACGACATGCTTTTCACGAGTAAGTTTGCTCGGATAACGATCATTGTAGAAAAGATTTAAAAGACGTAAGGGAGCTTCAGTTTTCCAGTCTTTTCCAAAATGGTTGTTGAAATAAGGAACAGTGAGCTCTTGAAAAACGAGTCCACCTATAATCAAGTGAGCTGGCTCTTTTTGTCCTAGAGTCTCATTGATGCGAAAATGATTTGAGTCAAACTTAGTTAAGGTAGCAGTCAAATTTTTTACCTGTCCTTGGCGAATTACTTCCAAAGTCAAAGTGTCGCCGGCGCGATAAGAGCTCATTAAATGCGCTAAACTAAGATTGCCCCAAAGTTCGTGCTTGTACTCGCCGTTTTTGCTTAAAGAGTGATGTCCAACTTTCGTCAAGACATCTCCTGGCATAAACAGGTTTTTAAAGGGGCTCTGCTCTAAAACTTCGGTGATCATTACTCCGTCTTGAGATGCATTGAGCTTGAGGTATTCCATGAGAGTTTCAGATTCAATTTCTTTGTAAGCTATTCCAAGAACAGCAAAGCCCTTATAGTTTTTTTTGTTGAGCTTATAATCACTGAGAAAGCTTTGAATTTGCGAAGCAGGTATATACCAGGCACCGCTTTTAAAAGTTTCGGATAAAATACCGCGAACCTGGTGTCCCGATAAAAGAGGAGACGAAGGCGAAGCAGAAAAATTATTTTCTGTAAGTTTATAGAAGGTACCTGGATACCAACTATTTAGGTTTTGAGTCTTAAGATTTTCTAGTTTTGCATTAGAAAAAATAAATTCTTGTTTGTCTCTTTGCTGAACGAGGGTGAGCTCTTCGCCATATTTTGCATCTTTTCCAACATGTAGAGCGTTGAGACCATGATTTTTCTGTCCAAGTGGTTTTAATAATGCCAGGTTGATTTCCGAGTCAACAAATGCAATTTCGAGATCTGTGGTTTTATTTTCGCCGATTTTTTGCATGCGCACGCTATGAGCAAAGTGCACAGCATCCGCTGTTGTCAATAGATGTTCTTTGTCGACGGCTACCGCCAACACTTGTGAGCTTTTTGCATTTCCAGCTTGCCATGGGGATATAAAATCTGGAACTAAACGTTCTATCGATATTAAAACAAGGCTATCTTTGAGAAACTCATTGAGTTGGTTATTTTTTGTTTGTTCATTTTGCTGGCAGGCTATAACGAACAAAAAACATAGCGCAAGAATTCTTCGTGAATTGATAGGAAATTTACACGTCATGAGTGGTCCCATTATTTAATTAAAAAAGATTTATTAATTTGGTTTCTAAGCAAAATCTTTTCGTGTTGGGATTTAAGTAATTCTCTATCGAGAATAAGTGGCTCTGGGCGTTGCCAGAAGCTTAATGTTGCGAAACGAGTTTTGTTGTTTTCCAGCGCAGCTTTTACCTGTGCTAAGCTCGTTATATCTTTACCATCGATTTTGTGAAGAATTTCTCCAATAAAATAACGTGCATCGAGATTTGTTTTATTTGCGAGCCTATTGATCAAAACCACAGCAGAATGTAATTTTGAAAAATTTTCTAAGGTGTGAAAATATTGATAAGTGAAGTGCAGGCGATGACTTTCTTTAAAATTTTTGAGTAGATTACGATTTAGATAGGCAAAAACGAGACCGCTGTGAATAAAATATTCTGGTTCATCGAAATTTATTCGATGGTCAAAAAATTGAAGCGGCTTTTTAACTTCCGTATCTATTGTGAGCACTTTTTTGTCGCGTAAAACTTTCAACTTAATGGGATCTAGATAATTTTTAAGATCAAAGGCTGTGTATAGAGGCAAACGTTCGCCAAAAATTTCTATATTGCCATCAGCGCCGACTTCATAGTCATCGATAGCAAGAATAATATCATCAACGCGCAACACATCACGAAAAGGCGACCAAAAATGCAGAGCATTGATTGGTACACCCATATTCGCGAATTCTGGAAACTGATCTAAGCCATAATAAGAGCGTTTGTCTGGGTTAAGTAAAGTTCCACCATCTAAAGCGAGACCTACAGCTGGGTGACCAGATAACTCTTGATCCTCGATGTCCTTTAAAAAGTGCTCGATAACTGGAGCGGGAATTATGTAATTTGTATTTTGGCCTGACGTTAGAGACTGAAACGCGACTCCGATGGCCTTATCTCCTTGGATCACAGGACCGCCGCTATTGCCTGGATTTATCGCTGAATCGACTTGGATTAGTGGAAGTGACACTACTTCAGAGTGTGCATATGTGCGGTAACTAATACGCGAGACAACACCCTTAGTAGTAGAAATTTGGTCGCCGCCAAGTGGGTAACCCACAGTAGTGACCGGCGAGCCGTGGGCGGGGATTCCGCTTATTTTTATTGGTTGCATACCTGAAAAAAATGTTTCATCGTGAGTATCTAATTTTACGATGGCTAAATCGCTATCGTGTGAAATAAAGGCGACCTTTGCCGGTAGGGCTTTAGCGCTCAAGTGTTTTCGAACGGAAATATAGCGAGAATATGCGACAACATGAGCATTGGTGAGAATCATATTGTTACCAATATAGAAGCCACTGCCACGACTATTACGACTATCGGACATTTTCCACGGCTGCATGATGTCAGGCTCAGCTTTAGTCGTGCGAATTTGCACGACTGCCTTACGAATGTTTAGTAAGCCATCTTCGGCATTACCTAGATTTGAAATAAACAGCCAAGAGAAGATTAATAAATAGATATTAAATTTCAAATTTGCTTTCATCAATACTTCCTGTCTAAACGCTTAGTTCTCTGGAAATTTAACATAGACCGATTAAATTACTGTCTATTCTGCATTAAACTATGCCACTCAGATAGCGATTCAGCTTTTAAATAAGGATTAAAAATTTTAACGTGAGCGAGAGTATCACTTTTTTTACTATCATAATCATGTCCGGGAAAAACAATTGTTGAGTCAGAAAGCTTCGCTATTTTTTGATGAAGGCTTGTATAAAGATCGTCAGCATTGCCGCCAGGTAGATCGACACGGCCGCAGCCACTTAAAAAAAGAGTGTCGCCGGCAAATAAAAATTGCTCATCACAAAGGAAACACTGGCTTCCTGGTGTGTGACCAGGAGTATGTATCGCTTTGACGTTGACGGTACCGACCTTGATGTCTTCGCCGCTGTCGACGGGCGTAAGGTCATTTGAACTAAGGCCTGTTAGCGTCACAATTCCGTCAATTTCTTTTTTATTCGCATAGATCGGCATGGGTTGGTAGTTCAAAAGTTCTGTTAATCCAGCGATGTCATGACCCCATAAATGTCCACCGACATGATCAGGATGGTAGTGTGACACAAGAGCACCGACTATCTTTAGTTTTTCTAGTGCCGCGCTTTGTACAATTTTATCGATGTCCCAAGCTGGATCGACTACGAGGCATTCGCCAGTTGAGCGACAGCCAATTAAGTAGGTAAAATTTGCCATAGGACCGACGTCTATTTGTTTAACCACAAGGTTATTGTTCATAGCTTTTTCCATTATAATTAAATGATATGTTTGATATTTTCAACTTTCCTGTGCATCATTATCGACTTTTTGGGCATAAAGTCAGCAGAAAATGACCAATTGTATAAGTAAACCGCTCATTAAATACGCCTGTTAGCCAGGATTAGACTTGCTGATTTTTAATATTTAGTGTTTACTCGCCGACCTAGTGCAATTATTATGCTAGAATATTAGAGTTTGTTTGTAGATTGGGAGTCAGCTCATGGCAAAATCAACAAAGTATGAAAAAGTTAAATTAGTATCCTCTGCCGGAACTGGTTTTTATTATACGGCAAGCAAGAAAAAAGGCTTAGAAAAGCTATCTTTAAGTAAGTATGACCCAAAAGTCAGAAAACATGTTGAATTTAAAGAAGCTAAATTAACAAAATAAGATTTTTAATTTAGCCGCTTTATACCCACGAATTTTTGCATTCTTGGTTCTTTTCTACTTTCCATAAATCTCTTTTAGCTCCACACGCACTAATTCCGGAGGAATTGGACCTGGCGGAGCTTCGCTCGTGTAAAGAAAGCTCCAGACTTCGATATTCTCATTTGTAGGTATTTTAGATGTATTCAAAGGCAAAAAAGTTACGGCTTCTTGTTGAAAAAGTCGTTTTAGTGGAATCTTAACGATATCTTTATTTTGTGGAGCTTTATCCTCGCGCCAGTCTATTTCTCCAGCTGCATTTAGATTCAAACTTATCATATAGGCTGCAGTGTAGGTAAGAATCAGCATTTTCTTTCTAGCAATATCGATGTCGATCGAGGTTGCTACGTTCGCAAACATTAATGTTTCTTGGCTAAATCTCTTTAAGTCAATTTCTCCACGGTATTCCAATATTTTAGGAGCTTTATCGCTTGGATAGGATGAAGAATTAAACCAATTTTCGCTGCGCAAGATGTAAAGCCGACTTGGAAAGGCTAAGCGCTCAGCAAGTTTGTTTTCTTTGCTAAGAATATAAAGATGTTGATTTGGACCAAGGGCCATTCCTTCTGCATCGCGGGGGCCATCTTCGTATTGCAACGTTAGGATTTTCTCTGCAGAAATTTCTTTTGGCAGTTGTTTTGTTTCTTCGACAATGATGAGTTGGATTTGCTTTCGCTCACTACGATTGTCGCCAATGTCGCCAATAAATAAGCAATTTTTTCCGCTAAAACATTTTCCCGAACTCATATCTTCGATATCATTTGCCACGTGGTTTCTAATATTAATACTTTGAATAAACTTGCCCTTAAAATCGGTAACAAGAAGCCTGGCGCTATCTCCGCTATCATTTACGTGAAAAAGTTGATTTTTTTCATAAGCGCTCGTTGCAATGCCGCTAGCTTCCCTAAGGTTTGAGTCTAAAAAGTAACCCACAATTTCACGCTCGTTCGGCAAAATTTCTAGAGGAGATGCTGAAATTGTTTGAAAGCAGATGCTTAATATAATTGCTAGATAATAAATAATTTTGAAGTTTAGATTTTGCAAATGAGACTCTTTCGCAGATTGAACCTTTAGCTAGAGTATGATAAAGCTGATTGAAACAAAAGTGACTTATTAAGGATTGTAAAATGAAATTGAAAAACCCTTTGCTTGATCATAAGCAATTTCCCGACTATAGCCGAGTGACTGCTGAAGCGATCGACGAAGCAGTCGAGAGTTTAAAAGTAAAAGTTGCGGAAGATTTGAAAAATTTGGAACAAATTGCTTTGAGTTCTGGCGATGATTTTCAATCATTTGTCGAGGCATATGAAAGTCTGGGCACCTTTGTAGCTAGGACTTGGGCACCAGTCAGCCATTTAGTCTCGGTTGCAACGACTCCGGAATTGAGAAAAGCTCACGAAACACATTTAAGTACGATTATTAAGCTCAATCTTGAGGTGGCACAAAATGAAAAAATCTATAAGTATTTTTTAGGTTTTAAAGAAGATAAAAAGCGCTGGGAAAAATTAAACAATACTCAGAGAAGAATAGTTGATTTAACTCTCCTCGGTGCAAAACACTCAGGAATTGGATTGTCTCCTGAAAAGCAGGCTGAATTTAATCAGATTGCCGATGAACTTGCGGCTGTGCAAACCAACTATTCAAACAATATTTTGGATGCAACAAAAGCTTTCCATTTAATAGTAGACGACAAAAATAAAATTGAGGGACTAACCAAAGCGGATTTCGAAATTGCATCGCAAACATATCTTAAGTTTCACCCAGCAGCAAAGACAACGCCAGATAGTGGACCTTGGGCCTTTACCCTTGACCATCCGGTATATAGTGCGTTTATGCGAGAAGTGAAAGATCGCGAACTCAGAAAGCAGATGTACAAAGCGCAATCTTCGAGAGCTTCAAGTGGAACGTTTGACAATCGTGCTTTAGTGCCGAAAATAATAGAATTAAAAACGCGCAAGGCTAAAATATTAGGGTATAGAAATTTTGCTGAGCTAAGCCTTGCTTCTAAAATGGCACAAAAGTCAGAAAATGTTTTGAAGTTGATGTCTGAAGTGAAAGTCCACGCCAAAAGAGCCGCTCAACAGGAAGAAAAACAATTACTTGATTTCGCAACTTCAAAAGGATTTGTTGGGCAGCTCGAACATTGGGACATTTCTTTCTGGTCTGAGCGATTAAAGGAAGAACTTTATCAATTTAATGAAGAGCAATTGAAAGAGTATTTTACTTTAGAAACTGTATTGTCAGGACTCTTTAGTTTGACGACAGAATTATTTCAGGTTGAAATAAGAAGAGCCGATGGAAAAGTTCCAGTATGGGATAAGAATGTGCAGTTTTATGAAGTTTATAGCACTGATAACAATTTATTGGCTGCTTTTTATTTTGACCCCTTTGCGAGACCAGAAAATAAACGCGGTGGAGCTTGGTTAGGTTCGTTGCAAGGAAGACGACATTCTCGTAGTCAAAA
The DNA here is from genome assembly GCA_018060885.1 of Oligoflexales bacterium. GTDB lineage: Bacteria > Bdellovibrionota_B > Oligoflexia > Oligoflexales > JAGOVF01 > JAGOVF01. Next base: position 7,971 of record JAGOVF010000115.1, read on the forward strand.
AGATATACCAGTAGCTTTTGTTGTTTGCAATAGTGCGCCTCCAGTTTCTGGTAGGCCTCCACTGCTAACTTTGCGCGAAGTGCAAACCCTGTTCCATGAATTTGGCCATTGTTTACAACATATTTTGACTACGGTCGACTATGCGACAGTTTCAGGAATAGATGGAGTTGAGTGGGATGCTGTCGAACTTGCTAGCCAATTTATGGAAAATTTTATTTATCAAGAAAGTACAATGGCAAAAATCAGCTCTCACTATAAAACTCAAAAACCACTACCGATGGAATTTTTGCACAAAGTCGAAGCTGCAAAAAACTATCGCGTTGGAAACCTCTATCTGCGTCAATTGACATTTGGTTTTTTAGATATGCATTTATACGAAAATGTCGATATTTTGGCCGTTCCAGAGAAAGAAAGGGCGCAAGTTTTACAAAAGACTTATCAAGATATTTTTAATGATATAAACCTGCGGCGAGTTGATCCAGATGACCAGTTTTTGTGTAGTTTCAGTCATATTTTTGCCGGGGGATATTCAGCAGGATACTACAGCTATTTGTGGGCCGATGTTTTGAGTGCGGATGCTTTTAGTGCTTTTGAAGAGGTTGGACTGGAGAACCCTCAACAAATTGCAAAAGTCGGAATTAAATTTCGCGATACGGTTTTGGCTCTGGGGGGCAGCATGCATCCGGCTGAAGTGTTCCGTAAGTTTCGTGGGCGAGATCCTTCGACTGAGGCTTTATTAAGACATAAAGGTTTGCTCGCATCTTAGAAGTTGAACAAAAAAAAATTGTTGATTCTGGCGATTGGACAATAAATCTGCGAAAGATGCAAACACACTGGGAATCAGCAGTGTTGACAGTACAGTATTATTTGCAGGCTGATAATGTATTGATCGATTTAAATAAATTGATTGGAAAAAAACTCGCAATTCAATTTAGTGGAAAAATATTTTGTGTAAGTTGTCAGCGAGCTACAAAAAAAAGTTTTTCTCAAGGATACTGTTATCCGTGTTTTATCAAGCTTGCGGCTTGCGATATCTGCCAAGTTAGGCCGGAAACTTGTCACTTTGATCTGGGGACTTGTCGTGAACCGGAGTGGGGGGAAAAAAATTGTTTTATTTCCCATACAGTTTATCTTGCATGTTCACCGCAGCTCAAGGTTGGCATTACGCGAACACGCCAGCGAATGACGCGGTGGATCGACCAAGGCGCGAGCTATGCTTTACCTTTAATGCAAGTCACTAATCGCAAAAAAGCCGGTGAACTTGAAGTAGAACTTAAAAAAACGCATGCTGATAAGACAGCTTGGCAAATGATGTTGAAAGGTTTGGAACTAAATATTGATTTAGAAGCTGCCAAAGCAAAGGCTTTGCTAGAGTTGAATCAGAAGTTTGAACTTGATATCGAGGACGTGCAAGATCCATTTTGTTTTAGATATCCTGTTTTAGAATATCCTAAAAAGATAATTAGCATTAATTTGGAAAAACAGACTAAGTTTGCAGGAGTATTGCTAGGTGTGCGTGGGCAATATCTGATTTTTGATAGCGGAGTCATAAATATAAGAAAATATTCAGGCTATCAGATTAATCTTCAAACATGTTAGAACTTGTGTTAAGTCCCCAGCGTGTCGAAAGTTGCTAATATTCCAAATTAAAATTGAGAGGTCTTTAAATGTTAAAATATGTAGTTTTCGTGTTGGTGGCATTTGGAATCTGTTCTTCTGCTTTTGCAACGTTTCCAATAGCACAAGAGTGCCAATTTTCCGCTTCACTTTTAAGTATTATGCCCCTAGGTGAATTGAACAGTCAGGTAAGTACTCGGGAAGTGCCTAAAGTTGCTGTTGTTAGCTTGCGTAGCATAGTGAGTTCTTCAGATGTAAAAAGATGTGAGTCGATTTTAAATAAAAAGGTTGCAGTCTTCGCTTTTTCTGAAAATGAGCTTCAAGATAAAATGATAGGGAAAAAAATTGACTTACTCTATGAAGAAACGACTTTGGGAAAAACGGGTTTGTCAGGATCTTCTTATGGTTTTAAATGGAGTATCTTAGCGCAGCAGACAAATGCGGCGGTAGAAGTTCTAGAAGCCAATTATGATCATCAAACAGATATGTTGATATTGACAGTAAAATATTCTGGCGGATGTGAACCACATGTTTTTGACTTGGAAGTTAATCGCTGTTTAGCAATGAACCCTTTGATTTGCGATGTTGTCTTAACAAACACCAGCGCAGATACCTGCAAAGCTCTCATAACCGAGACGATAGAAATGGATTTAAATAAATCAGGGATCGATGTTTCTAAGTTTGCAGGTGCAAAATTAAAAATTAGAGGTTTCGGGACAGATTCAGCGCAAACTGTGCAACTTCCTGGTCTCGAGTTGGATCATGGAATTTACGCTCTATAGCTCACTTCTATTATTTGATTTGAATTTAATCTAAACGTGTGATGGCTGCTCCTAAATTTAAGAGCTTTTCGTAAATATGGCTGTAACCGCGCTCAATTTGATAAATGTTGTCGATTTTGCTTTTTCCTTTCGCAATGAGAGAAGCAGACAGCAGGGCCATGCCAGCTCGAACATCTGGGGAGCTCATATGTGCAGCAAGTAAACTTTGCGGTCCGGTCACTACAATGCGATGAGGGTCGCAAAGCACGATGTTTGCACCCATTGACATGAGCGAGTCGGTAAAGAACATACGACCTTCGTACATTTTTTCAAAAAATATTAATGTTCCGCGAGCTTGGGTGGCAGCAACAATTGCTACCGACATTAGGTCGGTATTAAAGCCGGGCCATGGCGCGCTATAAATTGTTGCAACGCGTCCGGAAATATCAGTCTGTATATTAAGCTCTTTCGAACCATCGATAACGAGCGAATTTTCACTTATAGTCGGTTCAATTCCTAGACGATTAAATGTTTTTAGAATAAAACGCAGCTGTTCTATGTCAATGTCTTTGATCTCGATTTTTCCCTTAGCAATAGCACCTAGGCATAAAAAACTACCGATCTCCATAAAATCTGGGCCGATGCGGTGTTTAGCACCATGCAGTTTCGCGACTCCTTGAATCAAGAGTCGATTTGTTCCAATGCCGGAAATTTTTGCGCCCATTGCATTAAGCAGATTGCAAAGACCTTGAACATGCGGTT
>JAGOVF010000116.1 GCA_018060885.1 Oligoflexales bacterium
GTTGTGGACTAACTACTTTGTTCATAACACGGCTAACACTCATGCCGATATCAATGGCTGGATAATGGCCGCGGGCTGCTATAGCGCGTGAAAGTACAATGTGGCCATCCAAGATGGCGCGGGCAGAATCGGCAATCGGATCGTCAAAATCATCTCCGTCTACTAAAACAGTAAATAATCCGCTTATACTGCCACGTGATTTTTCTTGTGGCCCACAGCGCTCAAGTAGTCTTGGCAACAGAGAAAACACCGAAGGCGTATATCCTTTTGTTGTCGGCGGCTCACCAATAGCTAAGCCAATTTCACGTTGCGCCATTGCAACGCGGGTAAGACTATCCATCATCAGTAGAACTTTTTTTCCACGACTCGAAAAATATTCAGCAATTGTGGTCGTTACTAATGCTGCCCGTACGCGCATAGATGGCGATTGGTCGCTAGTGACAACAACAACAACTGATTTTTTTAGTCCTTCTGCCCCCAAATCCTTTTCGAGAAATTCTTTTACTTCGCGCCCACGTTCGCCTATCAGTCCTATGACGTTGACGTCAGCATCAGAGCCTTGCGCGATCATCCCCATAAGCACACTTTTTCCAACACCAGACCCTGCAAAAACTCCGATTCTTTGGCCTTCTCCAAAGGTCAATAGACCATCGATGGCTCGAACGCCCAAAGAAAAAGGGTTTTCGATTGTTGTGCGTAGCATTGGATTTGGCGCAACATTTTCTATACGTAGTTTTTCTGGGTGAGCAGGTACTGAGTCAAAAACCTCATTCAAACTTTGCATAAATGGATCAACGACTCTACCAAGTAAATGGTCTCCAACGGGTATGAGATCCCACATTCCCTGGCTAGCGACAACACAACCAGGAGAGACTCCGGTTAAGCTGGAAAAAGGAATGAGTAGAGCCTTTTCATCACGAAAGCCGACGACTTCCGCAAGAATAGCCTTACCTTTGTCGGCAGGTTCTATTGTAACAACAGAACCTAAACTCACACCTTTAATCACAGCATGTACGACATTTCCCACGATATCCATCACCTTACCATGAATTTCAAGACGTGGGCCTCTCATGCTGGCTCGAAGATCGCTGCGAGAAATGGACCGAATATTTACATTATTTATATTATTCTGAGTCATCAAAGGCTTCCTAGCTAGCTACATTTTTCGTCTGTGCATCATCGAACAAATTAATATCAGCTGATTCTAGTAGCTCTCGAATTATTTTGTTTAAGTCGACATGCACATTGCCTATTTTAGAATCAATAGCAAATTGTTGATCTTTTAAATGGGGGTCTAATTGAATCTTGCCCATTAGTTTTTGATCGGCAGTCTTTTTCAGAAGTTCAATAGCAGATCGACTTGCTCTAATAGTATATTCATCACCTTGTATAGCACGCGCAATTGCACGCTCGGTTAATTTTTTAAATTCGATGGGATTTAGATTGAATTCGTGGTTTAAAATTGCCTCACCAAGAGCTTGGGTGATTTCAAAAAAATTGTCTTGGGCATTTGTTAAAATATCTTTTTTCAATCCTTCTAAGTCTTCGATGACTTGGTTGAGGTGTTGAAAGAGCTCTGAAGAAATCTGACGAATTTGAGCTAAGCCCTTACTCTCACCTTCTTTAAACCCTGCAAGGTAGCCATCTGCTTTTGCTGTTTCTTGCAAGGAAATAATCTTATCTCGATTTTCATTTAGCAATTTTTCGTTTTGTACATGATTAGAAGTTTCTCCAAAAGGAGAAATCTGCTTTTCATTTAGGCTCTCCGTCTCTTCCACAGTATGCTGAATAATTTCCGACTCCTTTGTAGAAGGAGCAAGGTTTTTGATAACTTTTCCTACGAGATCGAGGCTACTATATGGCGTCGAATCCCTTTTAAGATCTTCAAGATGTTCGTTGTGCTCAGAGTTTAAAGATTCATCAATTTTTAAAGGAACTTGTAAATCACTTTGCAATAATTCAATAGGTTTTGACTCGGTTGGCATTGAAGCGTTTTGAATCGGAGCCTCAGTCTCAAACTCTTCTTCTTCCTCTAGTGAGTTGCGAGCGCGAAATGAGCGTTGTTTTTGCTTGTTCCAGTCATCAGTGAAATCTCTCGGGAGTATGACTGTAGGCCTATTGTTTCTATCTATCAATTCTGCATTAAAAGATTCAGGCAAACGACTACCAATTTCTATTTTTTGCGGATCATGCAAGCGAGTATGAATTATGGAGTTATCTATATTATCTGTTTGCAAAACATGTTCAGGTAAAAGTTCATCAAAATTATATTCAAGTAGAGAAATCTTTTCGATGAGGCCTTTGCCTTTTTTAAAAACTCGCCCAGCTCGGCTGCCATTTCGCGACTTCATTTGTAATATATTTCCTTAAGTGCCCGAGTGTTGAGGATTTAGAAGTAATCTGATTGCTTCAGTTGTTCGTTTGGGCTCATTTCGAGCAAGGAAGAGCACCTGTTCTTGCGGTGTGAGTTTATCAAATGGTACTTCTTCCTGTACTTGTATATTTTTCATTTTCCCTACTTCTAGATCAGGCCTAAATTCCTCGACAATGCTTTGACTCTTCTTCTTTTCAGGGTCATAGGACAGCCAGCGGAAATATGGTCGAACAACGAATGAGAAAAATAGTATGAGCGCAAACGCAGTAGTGGCTGAAATAATTAAAGTAGAAATATATTGACGATCTTCTTTTGTCTTATTGGTAATTTCTTCGACTTGGGTAGGGTCGAGTTGGAACATTATATTTTCAACAGTGACTTCATCTCTACCATCTTTAAATCCAATTGCTTTTTTAACTAGCTCGTCGATTTTTTTCATTTCTTCGGCAGTTCGTGGTTCAAACTGTGCTACAGAGCCATCAATTGGATAGCGCTGTTTTCCATCAACAATAACAGCGGCCGTTATGCGAACGAGATTGCCAACCGGCATGGTTTTTTCACTGACTTTTTTCGAGACTTCATAGTTTACTAGTTCGGATTCTTGTTTGCTTCCAGCCTTCGATCCGCCAGCATTGACTTGTTGTTGTTCGCCCGGAATATTTGACTTTGCTCCAGGAATCCCAGTTGGATTTAGACCTGAGCCTTCCATGCTCATGCCTGTTGTGTTCTTTGATGTTACGGCAAAATTATCTGGATCAACATCAGAAATAGTTTGTCTTTCTTGTGTAAAATCTATTGCGGCATTTACTTTTGCTTCAACTCGCTCTGGCCCGACAATGCGACCTACTATCTGAGCGATTTTATCTTCTAATCTTTTTTCCAGTTGGTTTGTATAGGCCGTGCGCTCCTTAGTCATATTTACTGAAGCGTCTTCGGATTCGACATCAGTGATCATATTTCCATCTTGCGTGATGATCATAACATTGTTTGTCTTAAGACCTTCGATTGCGCGAGAGACCAAATGCTGAATCCCGCTAGCTTGCTTTTTATTAATTTGAACACCTCTCTTGGTGCGAATGTATATAGAGGCTGTAGGCTCTTTGTTGTCACGCAAGAAAACACTTTGGCTTGGCATAACAATATGCACACGACTTGAAAGAATGCCTTCTATTGAATTAATTGTACGAGATAGCTCGCCTTCGACAGCCCGATTTCTCTGGATTTTTTGCTCAAATTCTGTGCGTGCAAAATCTTGTTGGTCGAATTTTTCCCAACCGACGACACCGCGTGTAGGCAACCCTTCTTGCGAGAGTGTGATGCGAAGTTTGATAATATTTTCAGGTGTTACTTTTATGCCTTTATTGTCAATTTGGTAGTCGGAAAATCCAATGGACTTCAAATGGGCCGTGACTTCAGAGAGATCTTGGTTGTCCATATTTACGAATAGGTACTCATATTCTTTTTTTGTGCTTTGTTGAACGAGTATGCTGAGTCCTACTATTCCTAAAATCGCCGATCCAACGATAATAATTTTTCGCATTGGATCAAGTTTGGTCCAGAACGCAAGAATCTTATTCATTATATTGGCAAACATTTGATTAAATTTTTCCAATATTGTCCCTCATTAAAAAGTTAACTAAACAGGCATGCGCATAATTTCTTGATAAGCTTCTAATGCTTTGTTTCTGACTTGCACCATAAGATTAAATGAAAGCTCGGCCTGCGAAACTGCAAGCATGGTTTCATGGATGTTATCGCCTTTTCCGGTTGCGAGTTCTTTCGCCTTTGAGTCGGAAATCTTTTGCTCTTCGTTAACGTTGTCTATTGTCTCTCGTAATAGGGCAGAAAAATCGGAGCCAGATTTTTTGTCTTTTTCTAAGTTGGGCTTTTGTTGAACGAGAGATTCAGTTTTCGATCCGCTAATTGATCCAGATATTTGCGTGTTTATTCCTAGTTGCTTCATAGATTCTCCTTAAATTTAGCGACCGATTTCCAAAGCTTTCATCGCCATCTGTTTTGTATCGTTTATGGCTGTAGCATTCGCTTCATAGGCTCTTGTTGCCGCTATCATATTGACCATCTCAGTCATGACCTGGATGTTAGGCATTGCGACATAGCCACCTTCGTCAGCATCGGGATGGCTAGGATCGTGAACTTTTCGAGGTTCTGCAGTGTCTTCATGGATGTTGACCACTTTGACTTTTTGTAATTGTGTGTTGTGTGTTCCGCCTAAGAAATCTTCGAAGCGATTTCCAGTTGGCACCGCAGAAAATACTACGTCTTTACGTTTATATGGCCCACCTTCGGCGGTGCTGGTTGTTTGTGCATTGGCCAGATTTGAACTCAAAACGTTCATCCTTAAGCGTTGAGCAGCTAAGCCGCTGGCACTAATTTGCATCGATTTAAGAAAACTCATTATCTACCTCCGTTAATGGCATATTTAATTAAGCCCATTTTTCGATTGATAATTTCAACGGCAGATCTATATAAAATTTGGTTTTCTGCTAACGAAGCCATTTCTTTATCTACATCCACGGTGTTTCCATCTTCGCCCACGCTCTCAGTCGGCTGGATATAAACATCGGGCGTAATGTTTCCTTCTGCTGTTACAAGCGCTGACTTCAGATGAGTAGGATGAGATGTTTTAAGCTGAATTCCTTCTGAAAGATTTGCGAGATCTTGCAACTGCTTTTCGAAGTCATATCCTAGAGCACGATATCCAGGAGTTTCACTATTGACTATATTTCCTGCGATAACTTGATGTTTTTTAAGTCTTTGTTCGAGGGACTGTATTTGCAGTCGATCCGAGATTGTAAAAAGATTACTTACATTATTAGTCATGATTATTACTTCCTTGAGGCGCCATCACATCTATGCCAAGTCCAGTAAATTCATTTATTTTATTTCTTAAAGTTCTGAGGCTGATACCTAAAGTTCTTGATGCGTGAGTTCGGTTCCCCTGATGGTAACGCAAGGTCTCTAGTATAAACTCGGTCTCTAGCTTTCTAAGAGTACTACCAATAGGTAACGAAGCGATCCACGATTCTTTGGAGGTGCTCTCAAATGAAATAGGCAAATCATTGGCGTCTATCAAGCTACTAGAACTCATTAAAAGTGCGCGATGGATTATATTTTGTAGTTCTCTCACATTGCCGGGCCAACGATAAAGAAGCATAGCTTCTAACGCGGCGTGACTTAGGCGCATATCGCTTTTCGAATATTCCTTTTCAAATTTTTTAAGAAAGTAGTTAGCAAGGAGTTCGATGTCTTTAGGGCGTTTTCTTAATGGCGGAATTTCTAGTGGAATGACATGCAAACGATAGTAGAGGTCTTGTCTAAAGCTGCCATTTGCAACTGACTTCTCTATATCGCGATTGGTAGTAGCAATGATCCTTGTGTCAATTTTTATAGATTCTCTACCACCAATTCTTTCGACTTCTTTTTCTTGTAAGGCCCTTAGAAGCTTGGCTTGAAGATTTAAATCGATTTCTGTGACTTCATCTAATAGAAGAGTGCCTTTTGTTGCCTGTTCGAATTTCCCGATGTGACGTTGATGCGCGCCAGTAAATGCGCCTTTTTCAAATCCAAAAAGCTCACTTTCAAGTAAGCTTGGAGGTAAAGCTGCGCAATTAACTGCAACAAAAGGCTCTTTCGCTCTATCAGAAATATTATGAATGTAGCGGGCAATAACTTCTTTGCCTGTTCCCGATTCTCCCGAGATCAGTACCGAAACCGGAGTAGGAGCAATTTGGCTAATGATTTCTTTTATCTTTTCCATTTTTGGATCGGCAGATAGAAATGCAGAATGGTCAGACACTCGTTGTTTGCTATTTTTGCTTTTTGCGTAGTCGATAAATTCGGCCGTGTTTTCCGAGTTCAATTGAGGGTCGATTAAGCTGGCAACGTCGTTTACATTACTTCTGATCATTTACTTTACTCCTGTTCTCAATTTTCAAGCTTTTCCAGTCGTTCGCAGGCCAAATTTTTATAGAATAAATTATCACCATCATCGCAAGCTTTGCTTAAAGCTTCTTTTGCCTCGGTAGCCTTTCCAGCGCGGTAGAGCAGCAAGCCGCCTTTATAGAGGGATTCAGCTTTCTTGTCCCAGTTTACGCTTTTTTCAGCCGTATAAGCATAAGTTCGCCCGGCCTCTAAATAGTTATTAGCAGCACGATATTCTTCTGCAAGCTTGAGCAAGTCACGGGCCCAAATATTTTTAGCAGTCGTGTCATCGCTGAACTCTTCGGGCGAAACATTTTTGTAGAGATTTAAAGCTCGTCGTCTTTCTTGGGGCATCTTTAATTCAGCAAAACTTTCTGCTAATCGAGAAAGGAGTATTATTTCATTTGCTGCACTGCTCTGAGTAGATTTGTTGGTAACAACTTCGCTATTAATTGCCGGCTTTTGGCTTCGCTGTTGTAACACCAAAATTGCGGGGGTTTTTAATAAAAGCTTTCTACGTATGCTATCTTCATAGTATTGCATCAACATCTTATCTACATCTAGTTTTTGAGTATCATTCAACGCCATATACTTTGAGGAAAAAATTGGATCGAATTTTCTAGCATAATTGTTTAGTTGGGCTCTTTCTGTTGGGTTAATTTTTGCTGGATTGCTGGCAAGCGCATCTTTGGAAGTATAGGAAACCCAAAAAGCAGATGTAGCGCTCTTAATTACGTCGCTGTGAGAGTTTGATATTTCGTAAAATTTTGCTGCAGATAGTGTGGATCCAGCCTTGCGGTAAGACTCCGCAATGGCCCAGGCAGTCTCAGGCTCTTTTTTAATAGACTGCAGAGATTTAGGCAGCTCTTCAAAGGACTGAACAGCTGCGAGGTGTTCCCCTTTATTGGATAAACCCTCTATATGCGCGGAAATTTTAAGTTTCAATTGATCTTTGAGAGCGCTTATTTGTATTTCGCTAGCATTTGAATATAATTTGAAATAATCAGATGCAAAAGTAGCGGCTTCTTTATTCCAGGCTGTTTTTTCTAGGGTATAAAATTCCATGAGCAAGCTGTTAAGAATATACGTCGTGCGAGGTGCGAGCGGTGACCTAAGAAGCAATTTTAGTTCTTCAGCGAGTTCTGGAGAAATTTGTGGTAGTAGTGAAGACTTTGTATTGATAGCATTTTGCCAGAAAGCTTTTCTAATATTGTAATGAGCTTTCGCTTCTACTTCATCGCCATAACGTATTTTTTCTAAAGCTGGCACTAGATCTTTGAGGGTATTTGAATTTTGTGCATAAAGCGGAATCGAACGAATATCGGCGCGGCGAAGTGCAGAATACTTCGCGAAAACACTGTTTGGATGTTTGTCAATGACTGCTTGGTAATAAGCATCTGCAAGCATCAGATTTTTTTGACCGAGGTGAGCTTCAGCAAAATTCCACAAAAAAATGGGTTCCTTGTCGAATATGCGCGGATCTTTTTGCATAGCTAATTGATATAGGCTGAGTGCTCGTTTTTCGTGTCCAAGACTTAAGAGTTTTTCAGCATTTTCGGCAATACTATAGGCGTTTGAAAAATTTTCAGTTTCTTGCTCTAAAATAGATGAATTTAATTGATCTCTTATTTTGTGGGCATTTATATCAATTCTGTAGATATAAAGCGGATAGTTAACCCAAGCGGAACCAAAGCCCTCAGGTATTTTGGCGACATAGTCTTGAATGTTGGTACTGAGGGCTGCGTCAGTTTTTTGATGCAGGAGCTGATATTTGGAACTCTCAGTTGATAAATGAGAAGTATCTGAGGAGATTTCTGCAAACTCCTCTGCTTGGTTTGCCTCGATGGGCTCATTATCGAGATCATTTTCTGCTTTGCTTTTAACAGCACGGTCTTGATGGACTGGAAGTCCATTAAGAGGGTCTTGAGTGGGGCGATAGTTTTTATCAAAAATATCTAGATGTATTCTTTGTGGTTGATCATAAATATTTAGTTCATAAGTAAGACCTCGATCCTTAAGAATAAAAGAAATTTCTACATCCGCATTCATTTGTTTTAAAACGATTCTTCTAATGACATTTTCATCGTAAGTATCGAGAGCAGGCAAAGATTTGACATCAATGTTTGCTATTGAAATTGTTAGCATCAGTTTTTTACTGTCGTATCGATAATCGATTTTACTTGTATTGGGGATTTCAATCGTTAAATTTGCGAAACGATTATTTTCAGAGAGAGCAAATTGCGAAACCACAATCAACGCAAAGATAAAACCGCGCACTAGACGGTGGATATTATTTGTTGTGCTTTGAAATTTAGTCATTGATGTGAGCTTTAAATAATAAAGTCTTAATGTGATGCTCGTTCGACAATAGAAATATGCCTAAGAAAAAATTTTGGTAAGTACACTTCAAGATAAGCAATATGTGTGCCAGTTTTGCATGAAGGCGAGCTGTGTAAATAAACTGTTATCTAATTTTTAGTTTTTTTCTTTTTTATCAATTGCGGCCAAATAGTTGGCGCATGGAAATTTTTTACTATGTCAACACACTGACAGAATAGGCGCCAAACAAATGGCTCACCATATTGCTATGCAGATTTTAAATAGAACAGAATAGAAAGCATAAATTATAAATATAAATTATCTTGCAAAAAAAAAGATTCCTAATAGAATCCTAACTTAGAAATCCAGTGCTTTAAATATGTTAGCAGAGTTATTTGGCAAAATCTCAATTTCGGAGGTGTTATGTCTTTTATCAGTTTTTGGCGAATTAAAGCGAGTTTTTTCGTGCTGTCGGTCTTCACTATTCAGTCGCTTGGGCTGGCAGGGATAACAGAGGTTTTTGGTAGAAGTAAAGTTCTCAATATAGAGCCAATTGCAGATTTAAGCTCGGAAACTTGTCAGAATGTTTACAAAATCAATTCACCGATACATCCGGCAACTTACACTATAAAACGTTACCGCATTACCTACCAAACAGTAGATTTTCATGGAAAGTTGACTAAAGCATCTGGATTGCTCGCATTCAACCCTGCTATCAAGCAACAAGTTATTGCTAGTTATCAACATGGAACATCAATTGCTGCAGAGCGCGTTCCAAGCTCAGGTGGGATTCTTCCGGAAGGTGAAGTGGCAACTTGTTTATATGCAGGAAGTATTTATGTACTAGCGGCGGCAGACTATTTGGGCCTAGGAGTTTCTGAATTGGTTCATCCCTATTTGGACATTAAAACTGAAGCAACTGCGACTCGAGATATGATAGGCGCTTCAAGAAAAGCATTAGGAACGATCGGTCATGTAGCTCCTAGAGGAATCGTGTTGACCGGTTATTCACAAGGTGGTCCAGCAACGATGGCGTTATTAAAAGACATCGAAAGATTTCCGATATTGGGCACCAAGGTTTTAGCGGCAGCGCCAATGGCGGGAGCCTATGATTTAGGCGAGCCAACTTTAGCATTTTTAGACAATCCGAGGCCTTATTTTGCAAATATGCTGATGGTCTATACATTGTATTCAATGAACCACTATCATAGTCTTTTTGAAGATGTGACCACAAAAATCAAAGATCCACACAAAGGTCTCATACGTTTGTTTCAGTTAAAAGACGAAACAACAATTAATAAGCTACTTCCAGAGTTTCCTGAAGAATTATTTACTGCAGAGTTTCTCAACGAAATTCGTTATGATGAGACATCAAAAATTCGTCAAGTTTTAGCCGCGAACAATATTTTTGGATTCAAAACAAAAGTTAAGATCGCTTATATTTATGCCGGTGGTGATGACACAGTTCTTCCAGAAAACTCGAAAATTGCTCATGCGTCGATGATAGAGTTTGGTTCAGATGCAAAATTGATTAATGTTGGGGATCAATACGATCATAAGACAGGATTTGGACCGGCTCAGCAAGCGGCGTTTAGATTTATTTCCGAAACACTTGCAGAGTATGCAGAAAAAAAATAGTTTAGAATAGATTACTTTGAAAGTAGAGGATGCAGTATATTGAATGCTGCATCCTCTATCGCTTTTATTGCTGTCGAAAAGCTACACATGGTTCTTTTCGCTTCGAATTCGATTCTGCGTTTTTAGTTAAACTTATATTCTGGCGTTCTATGGATTTAAATTAATGAATATTGATATAAAAGGTTTACTCAACAACATAGAAATTGATCGGAGTCTTTGCGAATACTGGGATGTTAGAGTAGAGAACGTAAATAAAACTGAGATTACATACGAAGATTTTAATTTAGTCGCTTGTTCAATAAAACCTTCACTAGGCGCCTTTATCAGAGTATATATCAAGGGCTTCTGGTATTACTCAGCAACAACAAATTTGGCTAGTTTATCGCAGCAAATAAATGATCTTTGTGCCCTAGCTAAGATCTTTCACGTTGAAAAAGGCAATAAACAAACACAGCCTTATAATAAAAATTCTTTTCATGCAGATAAAATTCTGTCTTCGCTGACTAGAGTGGATAAAGTCCCGACAAAACTAAAAAAAGAAATTTGCGAATCTTACTTTGAAGTTTTAAGGAGTTATAAGTCCCTTAAAAAGGTAAAAGTTTTTTATGTCGACGAGTATAAGATAAAGTATTTTCGTTCATCTACAGGAATAGATTATTCATATGACTTTAATCAATGTGGTACTGCGTTAGTCTATACCGCGGCAGATAATAGTGGGACATTTCATGACAAATTTTTGCTTTACGATTCAAAAGTCGCAGATTTGAAAGTTGAGAGATTTTTCATAAAAGCGAAGATAGAAGAAAGTCATTTATTTATCAACGCAGAAG
>JAGOVF010000014.1 GCA_018060885.1 Oligoflexales bacterium
TAATATGCAACACCAGGTAAAAAAGGTCTAACAACCGTTCTAATGCATTATAATCTCGACACCAGCGTAAGTGCTCAGCCAAATGTTTTATGGGTTGGGGATAATTTACATAAAGACGTCACATTAGGTCATAGTTTAGGAATTACTACAGCTTGGGCTAGGTATGGTGCAAATATTGCTTCAGATGTTAGAAAACAGCTTGAAACTTTTGGTCCGCCGACCAGCGTTAAGCAAAGCACAATAAATTGGGAACAAGAACAAGAGAAAATTAAACCCGAAATTATCCTCAACAAATTTAGTGATATCCTCAATTATTTGCCTTAGAGATTTTTAGAGAGAAAATATTGGCGGATTCATCTCAGAAAACTAATTTCATAAAAAATCATCTCAGTAAAATTCGCGATTTTTTTAAGACAAAGAGTAAACGATTTAAAATTATATTAGCAATTAGCCTGGGATTTTTAGTCCTATCTTCTTGCTTAGGTTTAGCATTTATTTTGTTCAGTCAAAACTCAGGAGTGACAGCCAAACTTTTTATCAAGAAAAAAAGCTACGCATGCTCTCCTCTTGACCTGCTGCAAGATCTACGTCGCCAGCAAGATGAAAAGCAGGCGGCATTGTTTGCAATAGTCTCGAAATACAGTCGAAACATCACGGATAAAAATCTAGCGAGCGATCTTCGTCAGGTAAATATTGTTTATAAAGATGATCTCAATCAGGACGAGCTACAAAAGTGCATGACTCAAGCTGACCCAAAATGGGAAACGAGCATCGTTCTTTTGAACAAACACAAAATATTGCTTGAAGAATTGACAAACTCAATTTCGCTCACAAATCAAGGACGCGAAACTGAAATGAATTTAATAATGCTTGACCTCAATGAAAATAAGGACGAGTTTGAAGACAGCTTGACTCAGGCTCAGGCTGAGTAAATGAGATTTAGAGAAAGATAGTTGAAGCCATTTTAAAAGGGGGGGATTCTTATGCTAAGAAATGCGGTATTACTATTTATATTTTTCAGTGCCTTTTGGGGATGTACGCAAGAGACGCAAAATAAAATTTCACGTGGGATTCAAAACTATACTGGTACTAATGGAGTTTTGGATATTATTGCTGGCGAAAAGGTGCTTTACCGATTTATTCAAATCGACAAGATAACCACAGCATCAGCTACCAGGGGAAGCGAAGCGCGTTCCTATAGATATGGCTATGGCCATTTTGACAAGGATTTTAACTATAAAGTAGATCCAGGTGAGAAAAAGCTTTATTTCGAAATTAGCGATTATTCAACGCAATATGTTTTTTATGAAAATCCATTAGAATAGTTTCACATCTATAGTTTTCCTAAAATATACTGCAGTAGCGCGCCATGTTTACCTTCCGGTAGATCGTGGCTTTCGCTTTCAATCAATTGAATTTGCACCCTTTTTTCAGAAGTTCGCAGAGCTTCAGAAAACGCTTCCGCCTGGCCGCTTGGAATAGTGACGTCACTTTTTGCGTGGTAAAGGTAGAGATGCGAAAAATTAAGTTCTTCAAAGTCGAATGCAATAGATTTGTTGTCTAGGGCGGAATTATCTGCAGCAAGATCCTTTTCTAAAATCGACTTTACCTCTTTTGAGTTTGTTGAATTCAGCACGGCGGGCAAATCAAAGGCTCCACCGCCAGCGATGATTTTTAACTTTGGGTCATTTTTCTGCTTTACAAATGCCAAGGCTTCACTTGCTCCTAAGCTATATCCCCACACTCCAGCCAACTTCAAATCTAAACTCCTAGATTCAGTAAAACGTTGTACAGCATTGAGCGCAACTGTTGCTGCTTGAATATTATGATCGCCTAAAAGCTCTTTTTCGCCGTTACTTTGACCAAATCCGGGGCGATTAAAAGCTACAACTGAGAAATTTGCATTAAGGAATGCTATAATAGTTGGACTTTGGCAAAGTGATTTGGAGTTGAAATGTTCAGTTTCTTGATGGAAGAGTAAGAAAAATTGTTGCCCAAGAGGTGGTTTGTCTTGCCTTAAGCATAAAAAAGTTTCAACTTCGTAAAGCTTGTTTCTATGGCCATACTTTGTTTTAAATATTGTCAGATCGCTTTTTATCGATGATGGATCCAAGGCCTGGACATCTGTGAAATTAAAGTCGGAGTTTTCTAAAAGATGACTACAATGGCTTAAAAACAGGCTTAATATGAGTAAAGTGCTGAGGTTTTTCATAGGTGAAGCAGGTTCCTAAATATTTAAAGTTATCGATGGGTGCAGTTTAACGAGTGGTATTCAAAAACTCAATACATGAAAGCAAAACAAATGAAGGCCAGTGAAATCAGAGAAAAGTTTATTCGCTTTTTTGAATCAAAAAATCATGTGGCATTGCCATCGTCGCCGCTAGTACCTCAGAATGATCCTACTTTGCTTTTCACCAATGCTGGAATGAATCAATTTAAGGATCAATTTACTGGAAAATCTCACCCCTTGAACAAACGGGTGGTGACGGTGCAAAAATGCGTGAGGGCGGGAGGAAAGCATAATGACCTTGAAAATGTCGGATTTACTGCACGGCACCACACATTTTTCGAAATGTTAGGAAATTTTTCTTTCGGCGATTATTTTAAAAAAGATGCCATTGCTTTCGCTTGGGAGTTTTTAACCCAACAATTAAAAATTCCAAAAGATAAATTGTATATCACTGTTTTTCGTACCGACCAAGAAGCTGCGGATATATGGCATCGCGAGCAAGGTGTCCCAAAAGAAAGAATTTTTTTCCGAGACGAAAAAGACAATTTTTGGGAAATGGGCGATGTTGGCCCCTGCGGCCCATGCAGCGAAATTTTTTATGATCATGGTGAGAAGTTTGCAGACCAAAATTTAAAAAATCCAAAATCACTTCTCGACGATGAAATGCGTTATGTCGAGATTTGGAATTTGGTCTTTATGCAGTATGAAAAATACCGCGAAGGCCAAGAAATTAAGATGCGAGAATTGCCGCAGCCTTCAGTTGATACGGGCGCGGGCCTCGAGCGAGTCGTTGCAGCTATGCAGGGCGTTTACCAAAATTATGACACCGACTTATTTACTGGGATCATAGCTTCAATTGAGAAGATTTCGAAAAAGAAATACATTGAATTTCCCCAATCAATGCGTGTTGTCGCAGACCATGCTCGCTCTAGTACAATGTTGCTCGCTGATGGTGTGCTGCCATCAAACGAAGGTCGCGGCTATGTGCTGAGGAGAATCATTCGAAGAGCCGTTCGATTTTTAGATCTACTGGGTGTAGAGAAAGTTTGTTTTGACGAATTAGTCGAGCCAGTATTGAAGAGCTTTGTCGGAGTTTACCCTGAGATTCAACAAAATGCTGATTTTATAAAAAAGTTCTTACGTATTGAAGAAGAGAGCTTTCGCAAAACATTGAGTTCAGGATTGAAGCTGCTGCATAAAGAAATTGAACTCTTAAAATCTGCCCAATCCCCCAAGCTTCTTAGTGGAGAGATTGTCTTTAAACTCTATGATACTCACGGATTTCCCGCAGATTTGACCGAGATTATTTTAAATGAACAAGGCCTTGGATACAATCAGGCAGAGTTTGAAACAGCAATGCATGTCCAGAAAGAGCGATCTAAAAAAGCGAATGATTTTTCTGCGGCCACTGACAACGCTGCAGTATTTTATAAAGTAAAAGAACAAAATGGTGGGACTCAGTTTTTAGGTTATCAACAACTTTCTACGACCACAAAACTTGTTGCGAAGATTCCCTTGGAGAATAACAAGCAGGCATTGATATTTGATCAAACTCCATTTTACCCAGAAGGTGGTGGGCAAGCTGGGGATCAAGGCTACATTCAAGAACCCGGTTCATCGATAAGAATCGCAGCAGTCTTAGATACAAAAAAGCCGGTCGAAGGATTGATAGTCCATATTACCGATTCTGAATATGATTTTAAAGAAGGGGCAGAATATCAGCTTTTTGTCGATGCCGAGAGACGAAGGCTGACGATGAGCCATCATACAGCCACGCATTTGCTGCAAGCGGCGCTTATAAAAATCTTAGGCTCGCATATTAAACAAGCTGGATCGAGTGTGGGCCCTGATCGTTTGCGCTTTGATTTTACTCACCCAGAGGCACTTACAAAAAAACAGCTCCAATTAATTGAAACATTGATTAACGAACAGATTCAAAAAAGGATAGAGGTGCTGCCAGAGGAGATGGAAAAAGATAAAGCGCTAGCTAAAGGCGCGATGGCTCTTTTCGGCGAAAAGTATGATCAACGTGTCAGAGTGATAGAGGTTCCGGGTTTTTCTATCGAACTTTGTGGGGGAACGCATGTGCAAAACACCTCAGACATTGTTTATTTTAAAATTCTGAGTGAGGGTTCCTTAGCTGCTGGTGTGCGCCGAATTGAAGCGATCACTAATAGCAAAGCGCTTTTCTATGTAGAAGAACGCATGCATTTAATCGAAGAATTGGAAACGGAGCTTAAAGCAAAAGGTTCTGCAATTTTAGACAAAATTCGGGCTTTATCAGAGCAGCTTGCGCAGTCACAAAAACAGGCCAAAACACTGCAAGATCAACTTCGCTCTCAAAATGCAAAACAACTTTTCGAAAATGTTTTGACCTTAAAAAACGGATCTATTTTCAAGTACATTGAAACAAATGATGATTTAAGAGAAGTTTCGCAGCTTTTTGTCGATAAGTTTCCAAGGGGAGTGGTATTACTTGCATCTCAAGATGATTCAAGAGCATCAGTTGTGCTCAGAGCTGGCAAAGATGTCGGCGGATTTGATTGTGCGAAAACTTTACAACCTGCTTTAGCGTCTAGAGGAGGAAAGGGTGGAGGTCGTCCAGACGTGGCACAAGGCACGCTTCCTAGCGAGAAATTAAATGATTTAGTAAGCGCAATACATACTCAAATTGGGGTATAGCGAGCCGATGATTTGGGAATCCAAGAAAGCCAAAAAATATATTCGCTCGCGCTTTTTGCTGCACGATCGCTATCAATTAGAAACAATTTTTGACTACAGCATTCTGAAAAATTCAGAAAAGCTTTTTCAGGGAGCTTCTAGTTATATTGTAGATTCCTATTTTTATATCCCGAATGAGATTGGCTTTCGTAAACAGACCATCCCAACTCGCGAGGCTCTTTATAATGAAATGCGACCTTTGATTAGATTGCGTGAACCTAGGATGAGCTTTGCAGAGATGATCAGTGAAAGTTTCAATACAGACTCTGAATCGCCACTTTTGCGGCTGCAAAGTAATATGAAAACTCTCGTAAATAATTTCGACCAAAAAATTCACGATGAAACAATCGCACAAATAAAATTGTTTTCTTGTATCTACACTGGGTATTTGCTTAAAAGTACGCGCAAATTTAAAAAAATTGCCAAAAAAATCGGGCGCAACGCATCAAAAGATGAACTAAATGAGCTTATGCAAGCGGCATTGCTTTTCTTGAACGAAGGTCAGCAGCTCTTGCAAAAAATTCGCGGCATTAGAAAAAAAAATGAGTTATTAAATGCTCATACAATGCGCTTTTTGCGTCAACAACTGCAGCTAGTAGAAGAATATTGTAGTTATGTTTTTCGAGATTGCACGACATGGATTAAAATCGCTCTAGACAATGCACAAATCATCCAAACTCGTTCGGACATTTCTGATTTACGAAAAAATCTTGCTGATGTTATGAAAAAGGAGAGAAATTACTATAAAAGTCAGGAATTTTCTTGGATTGATAAATATAGTACCGAATATGAAAAGGAGCAATATTTAAGAAGGCGGCGCTTTCTTAAAAAGCATTTGTGGAGCGTGCTTTATCTTGACGTTCGAAAGAATCCAAGCCTTCAATTTAGACGACAGTTTGGTGCAGCAGTGGCGGCAGCTCTTGCGACGGCTCTGTGGGTAGTGTTACAAATTGGTATAGCCATAAAAAGCGATCTTGATCTTACAAGATTTGATTTCTTCAATCTTAGTACAATCTATGGTTTGATCGCATTTGTCTTTGCTTATGCAATCAAAGACCGAATTAAAGATCTTGGCAAAAGCCGATTTAGCCGCGGAATCTTTCGCAATATCCCTGATAACTATGAGCATATAGAATACACGGACCTGTCAGGAAAAACGCATCGTTTTGGCACTGTGCTTGAATATAATTCGAATATTAGTTTTCAAATGCTGCCGAAAAAATTTCAAGTCAATATGCTGAAAAAAACTGGTTATTCGTTAGAATATCTAAAGAAAAATTCTCAATTTGTTCATTATAGAAAGATTATTAAATTAAGGCGAAATCGCCTCGACCACGTTGCATTGCAGTTTGACAAAATTCACGATGTGACGCGTATTAATTTGCAGATTTTCTTAGCACGCCTAGATGATTCGATACAACATCACTCTATAATTAACGACGATGCAATAGTTGAGAAGGTAGATTTACCAAAAACATATTTTATTGATTTAATGACAAAATATCAATTGGCACGCTCTGGTAAAGTGCAGGAACTTAAGAATCAATACTTAAGAATTATTCTAAATCGCGAAGGCTTATTAAGACTAGAAGAACAATAGATAAAAGACTTTTAGGGGCAGAATTGGCTAAATTTCCAAAAACTTCACGCAAACTATGTCAGATCTTATCTATCGAATTCCCGATCATTCAAGCAGGGATGGTGTGGGTCTCTGGCTGGCGTTTAGCAGTCGCCGCGGCTGAATCAGGATGTCTAGGTGTCATTGGCGCGGGCTCAATGTCGCCAGAAGTTTTGCGTCTACATTGTAAAAAAGCTAAAGAGATCACAAGCAAGTCTATTGCGATAAATTTGCCGCTATTATATTCGAAAGTCGAAGAGCAGATTGCTATAGCTTTAGATTCAGGAATAAATATTTTTATCACCTCTGCTGGAAGTCCGAAGAAGTACACCAAATTCTTGAAAGATAAAGGCTGTGTAGTTATTCATGTGACTTCATCACCGGAACTTGCGAAAAAATGTGAAGACGCTGGTTGTGATGCTATTGTCGCGGAAGGATTTGAGGCTGGTGGCCACAATGGTAGAGATGAAATAACGACTTTTTGTTTAGTTCCTCAAGTAGTTGATGCTGTTCAAATACCTGTCATAGCAGCTGGTGGTATTGCAGATGGGCGAGGAATTGCAGCTGCCTTTTCTCTTGGAGCTTCTGGAGTTCAAATTGGCACTAGGTTCGCTGCTACAAATGAATCAAGTGCGCACCCAAGTTTTAAACAAGCAATTGTTTCAGCAGAGGCTGATGCAACTGTCTTAGTTATGAAGGAGTTAGTGCCGGTGCGTTTGATCAAAAATGCATTTTGCAAAAAAATTCTTCAAGCAGAAGCTAAGTGTGCCAGTAGACAAGAATTAGAAGCCATTTTAGGTAAGGGCCGTGCAAAATTAGGAATGCATGAAGGCGATTTAGAAGAAGGTGAATTAGAAATCGGGCAGATTGCAGCGCTAGTCAAAGATATTCCTAAGTGTTCTGAGCTTGTCGCCAGACTCTGTTCAGAATATTATAAAGCGCAAATAATATTTGAATGATGAGGGAAAAGTGGAGAATGTATTAGAGCGGCGTTTTAAAAAAGGCTGGGTGAAATACCAAGTTGCAGACATAAAAAAAGAGACACATGACACCATCACTTTTCATTTAATAGATGCAGACGAAGGCAAATATCAGTTTGATTATCTTCCTGGTCAATATTTAACATTTCGTTTTGACGAAATCGAAGATAAGCCTTTAGTGCGCTCTTATACTTTGTCTAGTTCGCCCTGCCAAAAGGATTTCGTCAGTGTTACCGTTAAAGCTGTAGAAAAAGGAATAGTAAGCAATTGGTTGACGCATAAACTTCAAGTCGGTCAGGTGTTGCGCGCGAGAGGCCCTATCGGTAAGTTTGCTCTAGATCCCTTGTTTGATCTCCAATCCATATATATGGTTGCAGGCGGAAGTGGTGTGACCCCTTTTATAAGCATCATTCGTGAATATCTTGCCGTGCACTCTGTTGGCGCAGAGTATAAAGGACCAAAACTGCATTTGCTTGTTTCTTATCGTGGTTTAGATGACATAATTTGCCAACAAGAGTTAAATAATTTTATGAAATTTTCTGGAATCGAAATAAAAATGACCTTAACCCGAGAAAAGCGTGTTCACGACAATTGGAAAGGACGTATTGATCAAGAAATGCTTCGTCAATTTTTCCAAGAAGTCGAAAATCAAGAAGTTAAGTATATGACATGCGGTCCAGATGCAATTATGCACTCGGTTGTAGAGTATTTACGCAGTAGTGGCGTCGATGAACAGCGAATATATCAAGAATCATTTGAAAGTTAATAATTAGATTGTCGTGGTCATCCTGAACCGTAGGTGAATGATCTCAAAGTGGAATTACTTCTACCCAGACGGGTTGTTTGCCAACTGCATGTTTTTTAACAAATTTAATACCATTTGAATGTATTTTGTACTGCGACATAAATCCAGAATCTTGGCCGGCGACATAGAGATACTCATTGTTATTATCAAGGTGGAAGTCTCGTGGCTTAGCCTCGGTAGGGACATGAGCTAATATTTCAGGGATTCCAGACGAGTTTATCTTAAAGACGCCAATGCTATGATGCCCACGATTGCCAACAAAAAGAAGGCGGCCATTGGGTGTTATATGAATATCTGAAACGGTGTTAATAGCAGAAAAATTTGCTGGTAAGCTAGAGCTAGTTGATAATGTTTCTAGCTTGCCATTCTGCTCATTTAAAACAAATGTACTAACGCTATTACTGTATTCGTTTGAAACATAAAATAGAGGCATAACCGGATGCTTAACGATGTGACGTGGTCCAGAATTTATATTTGTTTCAATGTCTTGTGCCGGTTCAATAATCTTGCTTTCAGCGGCATTCCAATTGAAGACCTGAATTCGATCGGAGCCTGTAGTTGGAATGTAAAGCGTATTTAAATTAGAATGAAAAAAGATTGAATGAGGTTTATCTTTTGTGGATATTTTTTGAGATAGTTCGAAAAGTTCTCCGGCATTTCCTAGCCTATAATTAATTAATACATTATCGAAATAGGTAACTATAAATAAGTTTTTTCCTTTTGAATCGAGCTCAAGATAAGTAGGTTCGTGGTTAATAAAAGTGCTTTTTTGAAGTGCTAAAGTTTTGTTGTTTTTGTCTAAATAGTAACTATCAATGTAATGGTCTATCCTCCCGACATATAGCAAGTTGTTTTCTGGATTAAAAACCATAGGCCCGACTTTGCCGCTCTGTTCGATTCTCTGAAGTAGGGTTAAGCCTTCAGCTTCAACTTTGCGATACCACAAATCCAAAGATTCAGATTCTTGGTTGGCAATTACAATGAAGTCACCTTTTTTTGAATATTTTATGATAGGCGTTGGGGCCTTTATTGGAGGAGGTAGTGTTTTTTTAACTGTGGGCTGTGTAGAAGTTTGTTGAGGGTTTCTAAATTGCTGTTTTTGTGAAATTAGGCAAGCAGTAGAAAAGCAAAAGGCACTAAGAAAAATAATAAGTTTAACTATTCGTATTTTCAGCTGTAAAAACATATTTTGCCTATCTCCACCTTATTTAAATTAAGTTATATGTTTTGCCGCTATGATAATTGGCCAGTCAGTTAAGTTAATTATTCTTTGATTTGAATATAGCATATAAATTGAGAATTGACAGAAGGCCTGTAAGTATGAAAATGCTAGTCAGGTGGAAATGATGTTTTTGATTATAGTTTAGGAAATAAGATGTTTTTTCGATTTAAATCTCTAAATTTTATGCGTCAGTTTTTATTAAAAGAGAGTTCATTTTTTGTTTTTAGCGCTTTGTTTTTTTTCTTTTTATACGAGATGCCATTGCTAGATGCTAAGTCATCTGGTGCTTCAATTTTACCTAATTTTGATAAGAATAAATTAGCAGGTTTTGTTTTTGAAGATGTTAAGAAAAATTCTGAGTTTGAAAAGGCAGGCATACAAAGTGGCGATAGATTGATTTCGATAGACAATCAGCCGGTGAAGAGAATTACTCAAGTTATGGCTCTGCTTAAAGGGATAGAAAGTGATCAGGCATTTTCACTGACGGTCGAGAGAAAAGGGGCTACTAAAATTATTAAAGTTCCAAAATAGCTTTTGATGTAATCAGTTGAGTTTTGTACAAATTTGCGATATAATCTAACTCACCAAGCTACATAAATTTATCCTTCCTCATTACAATTTATGAATTCTTAAACAAGCAAGGAGAGCGCATGTCGATTTCATTGTTTTATTCGCGGATTACACTTATTTCAATTGTAATTGCAAACTTCTCTTGTAGCAATAAATCTTCTAAATCTGAGACAGAAAAAAAATTCCCTGCAAAAGTTAGATTAGCTGACGATGATTCTGGTGCTCCGGCAGTTCGTGGCTTAGATGTTTTAGACGATACAAACAAGATTGCTTCAACTAAAACTGTTGATGACGATTTCAATAGCGGTGGCGAAGATATTGACCGTCCAGTAGCAACCGCATCCGGAGGAGCAGAAGCACCTCCGAGCAGCGGTCAAGGAGAAGGTGAAGGGCAGGGCCAAGGACAGGGTCAGGGGCAAGGCGAACCTGAAGTGCCTGAAGTTGTACCCACCCCTGATAAGTATGAAGGTGTACTGGATTTTAAGCATTATTGTATGATTGCAGAAGATCCGAATTATGCCGCGATTTATAAAAAGGACTTTCTAACACCCGAGTATTTCGATGTGTGGTTAGTCGATATTAAAGCAACAGTCAGGGCAATTCGTATTCGGTTGCCTGCGCCTAATCAAGGTGCTTCTGTGAGTATAAAGGACGATTGTCAGGTAGCTTACGATAAATTTAAGCAGGCCATTGTTTTAGATCTCTCGCCTTTTGCTGGGGACAACCACGATTTTCAACTCATTAACATAACACCAATTTCAGGAAGTTTAAAATTGAGAGGCTTAAATTTGCGCGATAATCGCGTTCTGGACATGAAATTTTTGCGCAATTTAACTACCTTAGAGTGGCTTGAACTTGCGGGTAATCAATTGATAACTATTCCACAGCTTAAGAATTTCAAAAACAATCTTTACATGAAAAGTCTGTTAGAACTAGGAATAGAGTACCAAGGAGAACCATTCAGCGACTTGCGCATTGATTATGGCGCTTTTAGTTCTGTCGTAGAGAATTTGCGCAAGATTCGATTGCGTCATAATTATGTGAGCCCAAGAGAATTTCGAGGTCTCAACAACGAATTTGTCCTTTCGGGGCTAGAAGCGCTTCAATTTAAGGTTGGGGATGAATCCTGTCGAAAAGACAATTTGCCCTACACTTTACCCTATCCGACTCAAATTGAGGCAGAGCGGCAAAAAAGCTGTTAGAATTGCTGAAAAATTGATGAGAAGGCTTACTTAAATCAATAAAAGAGGCTGGGTGCAAACACCCAGCCTCGTAGAATTCTGGTAAATCTAAATATTACCAGCGATTTCCGCCACCGCCGCCGCCGCCGCTACGACCGCCGCCGCCGCCGCTACGAAAGCCGCCGCCGCCGCCGCCACCAGTTCTAGGTGGCTTCTCTTCTGCGACATTGACTTTAATGGTACGACCGTCTAAATCTTGGCCGTCCATCTCAGAAATCGCCTTAGAGGCTGCATCTTCTTGATCAAACGTTACGAAACCAAATCCACGAGAGCGACCAGTTTCACGGTCGGTTATAACCCGAACTTCCGTGATGTCACCAAATTGTTGGAATGCTTGACGCAATCCCTCGTTATCTGTGTTCCAACTCAACCCACCGACAAAAAGCTTTTTACTCATACTCTCTCTCTAAAAAAAAACATAAAACAAATGGCTTTCCTCAACTTCCTAGGCCAATAACTCCTGTCATAAACCCTAGTGTGTCTAAGTCCACCGCATCCAAACCAATCCCGATGACTGATCTAAACCTTAAGTTATTATAATAAGTATCTACGAAAATAAAGTAAATTTTATCGAAACAAAAGGGATGCGATTCACTTTTGTACTTTAATCCAATAATATCAACATTTTCTATGTAAATTCGAAACTTATACTTGTTAGACAGTCGAAAGTTTTTTTCTAACTTTTGACATCGTCATGAAGATAAGGAGCTATAACATCAGACTTCGCTAAGCTGCGTTTTAAATTCTTGTTCACATTGACCAAACGCAGCTTAATATTTTTGTCCCTGAGTTTTAACACGGTTGTTTCAAATGCGACTATACCAGTTAAGTCAAAAGTGTTGGTTTGAGAAAAGTCGAAATCAACTTGATTAATGTCAGAGCCTATAACTTCAAGTGCCCGCAAGGCTTTTTCTGCAACCGCAAAAAAAAGTGGGCCATTAATTGAAAATACGACTGTTTTAGAAGGTGGATAGGTAGAGAGTGCATCGCTTTCGTTTGGTAGATTTGAACTTGATATTCTACTTTCAGTTGAATCCGCAAGATTTTTCATAAATAGCAGTGATGCAAGTACAACTCCCGTAACGATCCCAAATACCATATCAAATGCGATAATTAAAAATGTGCAGATAAAGATTATAAATAAATCACTTTTCGGAGCAACTTCGATCAGATGTTTTAAATGATTGATGTTGATAAGTTTGACAGCTATGAACATGAGTAGTGCAGCAAGGCTAGCCATGGGAATAAGTGAAATAATATTTGCTCCAAGAAGTAATATGACTAGGCAAATAAATGAGTGAATGATCGCTGAAAGTGGCGAGTAAGCGCCGTAACGAATGCTTGTCGAAGTTCTAGCTAAAGCTCCCGAGCCGGGAAGCGCGCCAAAAAATGGTGCGATCATATTACTTAGAGCAAGTCCGAGTAATTCTCCATTTGGTTTATGCTTCGTATTTGTAAGAGAGTCGCTTATTGTTGCTGAAAATAGTGCCTCGAGTGAGGCCAGTATTGCGATAGCTAGAGCTGCAGGTAATAAAACTGATAGTGATGAGTGGAAATTCGCCCAATTAAATAAAAAAGCAAAGTCAAACTGCGGTAAAAGGGCAGGAATACCTTGAGCAGTTCCACCATCTGGAAGCTTATAATGATATCGACTGGCAATGGTATCGATATTGGCAGAGGGCATAAGATGGTTAAATAACCACGCAAAAAGTGCAGCACTCATCACACTAATGAGTGGAGACGGAAGGTTTTTAAATTTTGCTGGCCACTTTAGTAATACGACAAAAGTAAATACACCAATTGCTGTTTCTTGCCATTGAACGCTTTGCCAGTGATCGAAGAGCAAGTATATTCTGGTTAGAAAATTACTAGGAGCTTCATCATAGGTTAAGCCGAAAAAGTCTTTAATTTGAATACTAGCAATTAATACCGCTGACCCGAGTGTATATCCTGTTGTCACTGGATATGGAATGAGAGTTAAAAAACGACCAAAGCGGCTTAAGGCCATACCGAATAGAATAATTCCTGCGAGAAGTCCGACCATAAAAATGCCCTGAGCGCCAAATTGCGCCGATATTGGAGCGAGCACTGCGGCAAAAGATGCTGTTGGACCTGAAACCTGAAAACGAGATCCACCTGCAATTGCTGCAATGAGACCAATGACTACGACCGCATAGAGTCCATTTTGTGGCGATAATCCACATGCAATTCCAATTGCCATGCCCAAAGGTATAGCAATCAAGGACACAACGAGTCCTGCCCGCAAATCTCGCAAGAATAGAGACTTATTGTATTGAACAAAAAGACTTTGCCGCAGACCTGAAGCAAATTCTTCTTTTATAAAACTTTTTAATGAAAAATGGTTTACGTCTTTGGACATTTACCCTCCTCGTACATGCCTTAGCCTAACTAATTTTAATTTAAATCAAAAGACTTGGTTTATTGATACCAATATTTGATAAGTCAGTTTTTTAATGGCTTCAAGTTGCACTAGATCAGATATTGTACCACGATGTGCAGCTTCATTTCGTGTATCTTGCAGCTGCATCATAGAAACCACGAGCGGCAGTAAAGTGGATTGAGAGCGATCACTGCAATTCAATATTCCAGAAATTTTTTGTCCATGTATTTTTAAATCTCGCGCGAATAAAAGAATTAACAAAGCCCAAGCTTTTATGCCGTCAATAGATCGACTTGGTTGTTGCATTAACTTGCCGCTAATTATATCGCTGCATAAATTGGTAAATTTGAAGTAAGGAAAATTATTTGCTTTAAAATAAGATTCACATTGTAAAAGGTTTAAAACCTCTGATTTGTCCACAAATTGATTGTCAAATTTTAATTTATAAATAGTCGCTTGCATCTGCGTTAGGAAAAAGTCTTGTCTTCCACCAAAGAGAACGCTACCGATTTTATCCTGCAAAAGCAGGTCGATTGCCTTTACATATTGAACAATTATAGTCGACTTATCGACTTTTTGATCAAAAAGCTGTGGCATTGAAAAAACTGCGGCAGAATTTCTTATAGCGGATTTTATATCTTCAGATAGATGATCAAAACAATTCAATTCAGAAATAATTTTTGCGTCTAAAATATGACTTTTCAATTCTCCAGTGTTCTTTGTATTTTGTGTTGATATTTGACTTTGTAAGCTTAATTGATCTCTCAATAATATGAGAGGTTCCAGAACTTGGTTGTGCTTTTCAATAAATACTTGATTAGCGATTAATTTATCTAAGCGATCAACCATGAGGCTATAGTCTTTTCCTGGTTCTGGAATTAAGCTTCGAGCAATTTTGTCAATTATTTCCGTTTTAGCTTCTTTATAGATAAATTGTTCGAAGAGAATTTTGTGGCAATACTTTTTTCCGCTTCTTGATAAGGAGTCGATAGAACGTTGCACAATTGCTTTATTTGTTTCGCAAAGTTGTTCGTTAAGTAAAGAGCTAATATTTTCTGACATATTCAGTCTAGCGGCAGCTATGGCGAGCATTTTGAATTCAAAAATGTTAGATTTTAGATATTTCTCAATCACTTTTGCGGAGTTTTTCTCAGTTATTAAGCCCAATATTTTAAGATAGTACTTTTCATGATCGCTATCTTCTTCTTTGATGTTTATTGCGACTAAAAAATTATCTGAAAAGTGTTCGAATCGAGACAAGGCCTTTAGTGCGAGAGTTAATTCAATATAAGATTGTTCTATAGATTTTTTATTCAAACGTTTAAGCTGCTTTTCAATATATAAGAGAGCTCGTTGGCTAGATAGGCGACCCAAATATTCATAAATCGAGGATAGCTCTTGTTCGTTAGCTATATATTTTGTAAGTGCGGTATAAATCGCATCGTTTTCAAAGAAAACTTGACCTAAGGCGCGTAAAAGCCTCGACCGAATCTCTATAGAGTTGCTATCCAAAAAGTGTTTCGTCAAATGATCTTTGATCATTTGTACACTTTCGCTATCGCAATGTGAAAGAAGCTTAATTTGAGTAACAAGGCAATTGATAATTGAAATGCGCACGTTGTTGTTAATTAATTCAGATTCGAAAACTGTAATTAATTTGGTTGAAATTTCTTTATAAGCAACATTTTCTGCGAGCGAGATTAAATCCAGAATTGAAATGTCTGCAAGGATTTTAATTAAAAAATTTCTATCAATATCGCTATGCAGTCTTATAAGGCAATACTTTGCGTCCGAGATATAGTTCCAATTTTCTAATAGAAATTTGCAGTCCTCATCGCTCCTTTCACTTGTAAAAAGAGAAATTCTAATCATCAATTCTTGAGATTTTTGAAATGATTCTTGAATAGTCAAGTAGGCTTCCCAGGCCTTTTTTCTTGGGAACTCTCTCAGAGTCATTAGCAGAGACTCTTCAGTATTTGGGTCGTTAATGTTAGTTAATTGTAAAAGGACATCATCGATTTTTACGTTCAAGCGGAGGTGAATTTTTTCTTTAACAATATGAGACAAATTTTTCGTAAAAAAATCATTTGCCTTTGATTGCCGATCTATAAATTCGACAGCTTGTTTGCCGCCAATACGTGACAGTGTCATTAATATATTTTGTTGCAACGCACTATCAAGTTGAGAAAATTCTGCCTCGATTAATTGTAGTAATTTGGGGTAAAAGTCAAGACTTCGACTACAACTCATAGCTGAAAGATAGTGAATAAAAAGCGGACTCGTAGGCTTGAGATTCTCATCAAATATTTGTTTATTCAAGAAATGGTAATCAGAAAACATTAAATTCTGGCTCAGGCTTTCTATAGCCTCACGATGCAGAGGGTGATTGTGATTAGATGCAATACGAGATAGAAAAAATCCGGCCGAAAGATGCTTATGCCTCCCTAGAGCAAGGCAAGCTTGCCGGCTCATTGGTAGATCATGAGCAAGATTTGTCTTATCTATTAAAAAATCTCGCGCGCGTTTTGATTCAATATTTCCAAGTAGTCCGATGAGCTTAAATTTAATATCTCTCCACATGGAGTAATAAAAGCTTTCTATTAAAAGACGGGCAATGCTATCAGCATCAGATTGTTGTGTAATTTGGCTAATAAGGTTTTGAGTCGCCGAGTTGTCTTCAATTGCCTCCAGCAGTTGAGTTATTTCATGCATTTGGGAAGTAGTTTGAGAGTATAAACGCAGTGCTTCGGGCATTTGTAACCTTCCTTGTTGCAATACGCCCTAGTGTCGGCTTTTGCGGCGTGACTTTGATTATTTATTTTTAATTCAGTGGGAATATTTAATTAATGTATATGATATTAAGGTGTTAAATAAGTTAGATTGCTTTTAGGGCTGGCTTTAGGATATGAGACCTCTGCTGTTGGGACTTGATCTTTCTCTTTATGAGAGTTAATCAATCTTAGTAGATTTTGTGGTTTTATTATTTTTAACGCTAGTGGCGTGTTTTTCTCGTACCGGTTGGTTTAAAGTAGCTCGCGTAAGTGGATTTTTACCCTCCTTAGTAATTCCCACTGTGTGTGGGTTCAAGATGCCTCCTAGCAAAATTGCATGAAGTTGTATGAATTTAAATTTTTGGCAAGATATAGCGCGAAGCTCCTTGGTAAGAATTTGTTCTGCGCCTCGTGCACACTAACTTTCAAAGGGGTTGCAAAGTGAGCGAAGGCAAAAGTTTAATTCAAGAATCAGCGGCAGCAGAGAATTTCAAAAAAATTGGACTTACCGGAGCGGCTGTCCAAGGTGCAGTTTCAGCCGGTTATGAGACACCCAGTCCAATTCAAACAATGGCTGTGCCGGTTGTATTAAAAGGCCGCGATTTGATTGGACAAGCGCGAACGGGAAGCGGCAAGACCGCGGCTTTTGCACTGCCGGCTATGGAAAAAATGCTGTTCAACAAAACTGTAGAAGTGCTAGTGCTTGTTCCTACGAGAGAGCTTTCTGAGCAAGTCGTTAATGAATTTTTGCGCCTTGGAAAACATAGCGGAGTTAAAGTTGTGAGCGTTGTGGGTGGACAGTCATCGTTTAGGCAAATCGAAACTATTAACCGCGGAGCGCAGGTTGTTGTCGCAACTCCAGGAAGATTGCTTGACCATTTAAGTTCAAAAAAACTAAAGAATTTTTCTCCTCGCTTGGTCGTATTGGATGAAGCCGATGAAATGCTGGATATGGGATTCATCGATGATATTAAAAAGATCCTAACCTTTATTCCAAGTCAAAGACAAACACTGCTCTTTTCAGCAACAATGCCGCCCGCAATAGTAAGATTGGCTAATGAGGCACTTAAAGATCCTGAACATATTCAATTAAATCAGCCTAATGAAAAACATACTGATATCGAACAAATTCTCTACGTTGTCGAAGATCGAGAAAAAGAATTGGCTTTAGTTCGCCTACTTGCAGTAGAACGACCGGCTAAGGCCATCGTGTTTTGCCGTACTAAAGTAGAAACCGAAGCGCTTTCGCAAAATCTCATTCAAGCGGGAATAAAAGCCCGATCTTTGCATGGTGATTTGAGTCAAGGTGAAAGAACACGTGCAATCACAGAAATAAAAGAAGGTGAAATCAATGTTCTCGTTGCAACAGATGTTGCTTCTCGTGGGCTAGATATTTCTGATTTATCGCACGTTTTTAATTACCATACACCAGAAGGCCGCGAGCGTTATACGCATCGTATTGGCCGTACAGGTAGAGCTGGCAACAAAGGAAAAGCGATTACTTTAGCGACGCCTTTAGAAGTGCGAAGAAATTTATTTTATACAAGAAAACCAACCATCAACTTTACATATGGTACTGTGCCTTCAAAAAAACAAATGCAACAAATCCAATCAGAGCGATTGGTGCAATCGATTTTGGGACTTCCGGTTTCAGATGCGAGTGAAGCACTTTGTCAGCAATTACTGAGCCAAGTTGATGTTGAGACTTTACTTAAAAAATTAGTTGGGCAATTGATGCAAAAAGCTGTTGTGAGTGGCCCTGAGTATCTAGGGTTTACAAGCGAAGATGTCACAAATATATTTAGTCGCAATAGTTATAGTAACTCTAGCCAATCGCAGTCACGAGGCGGTGGTCGTTCATATAGCTCACCTCGGAGTAGTGGCGGCGGAGGAAGAAGTAATTCTTCTAATTATGGAAACAGTGGTGGCAGACGTGATGATAGAAATGAAGACGGACGTCGTCGCTACGGTAACGATCGACCCGACGCTAACTCAACTCGCAGCAGATCTCCAGAAAGAGGCTCAAGACCAGAATTTCGAAGTAATGGCCGACCTCAAGAAGAAGCTGGAGCAAAGCCCCGCGCAGCTGCTGCAAGTGGTCGAAAGCGCTATGTAGCCGCGCCATAGGCGATTTTCAGTCTTGTTGTCTGTTTAGTTTTTTAGTCCAATCCTGAGTGGCGGTACAGTCAAGCCCAGGATTTTTAACATAAAAAGAAGAGCCAAATTCAATAGTGGCGGAGATTTTTTTTGTGCGCAGCAATTTATAAAAGTGCAGCGGGAAAAAATCTTTGTCGATGTAGGCAGTTTTTCTTAACGGCTCATAAGTTAAACGAAAAGGTATAATTGGAATTTGATTTTGTTGTGCAATTTTAAATATTCCATTGCGCCAAGGCTTATGTTCATTTAAAGAAGTTGTCCCAGACGGAAATATACAGATTTTTTTATTATCGTTTTTGACAGCGTTGGCTATTTGAGTCGCAACATGACTGCGCGATTCGGCAGAACCTCGCTTTACCAATAAAGTACCGGAGCGTTTAAGTGCGGAGCCGATAATTGGCCAATTCGACACTTCTTGTTTTGAGACAAAATTTGCCTGTACACAGTTAAGCACTAGCGGAATATCTAAATAGCTTATGTGATTGCCTACATAAATACAGCTATGCAGTTCTGTTTCCATTTTTTTAACATTGATTTCTACATTCAGTAGTTTTAAGACGTCATTAGCCCAAGCAGCCTTTACGCTATACAATTGTTTTTGGGTAAAAGTTCCGGTGTCTTGCTCAATTTTATAAGTTAGTTTGATATAATCTCTAGTAATTTGAAAAAAACGGATAAACTTAGCGAGGGGTGATCTATGTGGGTCGTTGGAATTAATTAAAGATAGAAGTTGCTTGTTCATAGTCTTTTCTTAAAAAATTTTAGATCTCCGAATCATATAGATAAATAAAAAGGCCGACAAGTCTATGGCGAAGGAAATTTGGGTGCTACTGCGAGGACTTATACGCGAACAAGCGCATTGGCAAAATATAATAGACAATTTAAATGCAAGATCGCAGGGGAATTACACTGTTTTGGCTTTGGATCTGCTTGGAAATGGGAAAAATTTTCTTAAAACTAGTCCACTTACAATTGCTAAATACACTGAAAGCTTGAGAGCTGAAATAAAGGAAAATTTCCTCGAGAAGAGTTCTAATATTGCGGTCAATTTAATTTGTTATTCGTTAGCAGGCTCTGTGGCGATAGATTGGGCGACGCGTTACCCAAATGAAATTAAAAAAGTAGTTCTAATTAATAGCAGTTTGCCGCAGATTTGTACTTTAAGTGAACGCATAAATATTCGAGAAGTGCTTCGCCGTTTTAATGCACTAATCGGTAAAGATTTGGAGCAGCGAGAAAAGGCTATTTTAGAGCTAGTTAGCAATCAAAGTGATAGAATGAAAAACTTGCCTAAATGGCTCAATATTCAGCAAATTCGCCCCGTAAGCCGCAAAAATCTTTTGCGGCAATTGTGGGCTGCCGCAACCTTTAAAGTGCCAAAACAGCTACCAGATAATACAGCACTCATTCTAGCAAGTTATGGCGATCGTTTAGTGAAGTGTGTATGTAGTCAGAAACTTGGGAAGCTTGCGGGTTGGAAGGTGGTTTTTCATGAAAATGCAGGACACGATCTGGTTTTAGACGCTCCAGATTGGCTACAAAAACAATTGTTTGATTTTATGGTAAATGAACAATCTTAAAATTTTCTGGTTTTTTGCAATTTGCGGGAACAATAATAAAACCACGTCTTTGATCCGCGTCAATTTCTACGACCCAAAGACCGGGGTTGCATTTGTCGCCATCTAAAAATACTTGGTTGTTTTCAGGATAGGCACTCAGTAGTTTTCCAGAACTTTCAAACTGACATTGTTTGTCGGTGTTTTCCGAGTTTGAACACTCTAAGGAAAACTCTTTAGTACCTTCAGAAAGAGCACCAGATTTTTTATTATTCTTTTTGCATGCCGATGTCTGGATTCCGATAAGTACCAAAACTAGAAAATAAAAGAGCTGAATTCGCATATTGTGCTTTCCAAATAATTTAAAAAAATTGCTATACAGACTTATAGCAAAAAATCTAGAAGTTTGCAGCTAAAAACCAGATGAGTGCGCGCCGGCCCCGTGCCTCCCCAGGCCTGCCCCATAAATAAAGTAAAACGAAAAAAGTAGCATGCATTCGGAGGAATGTGTTATGAAGTGGACGCATTATACTTGAACTGGAGGCTTGAAAAGGTGGATCATAATAAAAGAACTATAAACATAAATGTGTTTATTCTAGTCTGTCTCGCACTCATGTCTAATGGACTGAACGCTATTAATTCTTTGAATAATAACGAAGGTTCGAAAACGGATGTCCAAATAGTGACTCCTAAGAAGATTTCATCAAGCGAGTTAAAAATTCAGCGTAATTTAAAAACTAAATTGGTAAAAAGTCCGCGTCAGTCTAGAATTTCTGGACAGAAAAACCTTCCTAAGGAAGTGAAGAATTTAAATTCGCCCAATGATGCGCAAGTTCAGGCTGCCATTGAGCGATTTAAGAAGAAAAAAGCGGCAAGCGAGCTTGGCGAAAAAAAACAGCCAAGTCCCCCGCTTGTAAGAAAATAATTAGATTTTAACGTGAGTCCGCAGCGCAAGGCTGTATGCGGTATGTTCAACCGATTCGGAAAGCTCAGCATCATCTTTGCCATATTCAAGTTCGCTTGCGAAACCTATCGCACTATGTGCATCGAGACGGACGTCGAAGGCTGCGCCAAGAGTCGAATATCCAATATTGGCAGAGTTTTGTTGGCCTTGGATTTTGTAATTTAAGAAACTGTGACCGAGGTATGTTTCTAAATTATAGCCAGCTTTTTGCAGCTGGTAGCCTATATTAACACTATAGCGGTTATTTACCGTTGGATTGACTTCAGATTCAAACAAACTGCTGGCCATTAAACTAACAGCCTGTCCGGGAGCTGTAAATATTCTTGAATGTAGCGTCAATTCTGCAGCTTTATCAAATTCTAAAGATGAACTTTCTTCGTTTTGCTCTAAAGTTATACTATCTTGATTTTTTTGTTCTGGCTGATAAACAAGCCCGAGTTCTGCTTTTTCATTTTTGAACATGACTGAAGGACTTAGTGTGATGAAGCTATAGTTTTCTTCATCATTTATTTTTACTGTACCCGTTTCATAATTCAGCTGACCGCCGAAATAAATGTAAGGGCCTAAACGAGTAGCTACAAATGGAGATAAAGTTACAGACTTACTATCTCGCTCTGCGCTAGTAGCAAAATTTGGCAGCATGGTTTCTTCGCCCAGATTTTGATGATAATTGAGCCGCAATCCATAGCTTAATTTATCGCCCAAGCTGGATAAATACAGAGCCTGCATTGATAAATCGTTGAGTTTTAATTCATCGCGACTAGCATCGTCGAGACTTTTATTTTTAACTCCAATAGAAAAAGCAGATTGTTTTTCGATTGATACAAGCTGAGTTGGCGCAAAAATAAATTTATTATTAACAGAATCAGCTGGCATAATGCTTTTTACATTCGAACTATAAGAATCAGCAACTTTGGTTTGTTCGCTCATCGTTTCAGCAGAAAGTCCAGAGCTCATCGCTGATGAGAATATTGCCGTGCACATTGCTAATTTTTGATTCTTAAACATAAAAGCCTCTTGGTGTTAAAGTTGGAAAAAAATAAAAGAAACCATCTGCTTATGGCTGACAGCACGCTACCCTGCTATAACATGCTTGAAATTCAAATTCAAGATTTATGATAGGCAAACAGACTGATCAAGCCGCCAAGATTGTTGAGAAAAATCTCCGCTGTAAGAGCTTATGTTGTTAATTAAATTAAGAAAGTCTTCGCGACTATCTCTATTCGGCTTAAGTAAACTCTTGTTGCAAGCTTTGTTCCAATAGTCTTTTTGTTTCAGGGTTTCTTTACGGATTTCTGCCATTGATGCAGCCTCGAAGCAGCTATCAACGGCTCTAAGTAGACAGGCTTGATGAGTAAAGTTTAAATGCTCTCGTAATGTTGCTCTGTCTTTTGAATATAATTTATCGATGAGTAATATTGCAGCGTCACAAGAAGCAATGAATCTAAAATAGCAGCCTCGAATAAAATATCTCAAAGCGAGTTTCATAGAACTATAATTTCTCACAGATGATTCAACTTCTAATCCTGCGACAGCGCATTTTATTCCAGAAGTGCAAGGCGCAGGTTGAAAATATATAGTTTTTAGATCGCTTAGACTAAATTTCGGAGTTTCGTCTTTGGATGAGGCCTTGGAATCTGCATCTCTTTCAGAAGAATTACTCGCAATTTTTTTTGAAGAATTTATTGTCAAAGAACCTAAATCTTTTTTAGGAACCTCTGATGGAGTGACTGAATTTTGTTTGTTGGTTGATTGGATGCAATTGCTAATAGCAAAAACAAGGAAAATTAAAAAAATTGAAAGTTTATGCGATTGATACATATTAAAGACAATCTTAGCTAAGTTTTAAATGTGACTTAGCTCAAGTATAACTCAAATACAGTGACGATGATAAATTACAGCGCAGATTTTTTCAGATTATTTAGGCTTGTAGCTAATAAGATTACCAGAATGCCGAGTAAGGTTTGAAAATTTAGGGCTTCATTAAATAGCAAAAAGCCGCTTATAACGGCAAATATAGGCCCAATGTAAAAATAGATGCTTACTTTATTGGTTTCTCCATGTTGCAGCGATAAAGTCATAAAATATTGACCAAAATGCACGCTAAGCCCAACCCCCAGCAGTGCTATCCATTCAAGCGAATTGGGAGTGATAAATTGCAGATAAGTTGGTATGGAAACAAAAGGCAAAGATACCAAGGGGAAATAGAAAATAATAACAAAGGGATCTTCTTTTAGTCCAATATTAGCGATGGTAGCGTAACCAAGGCCCGCAAAAACTGCCGAAAGTACTGCCAGTGCAAGTGCAAAATTATTCAGCTCTGCAAGTGATCCTCGCATGATCCAGATACCAGTAAACGCAATAATAAATAAAATAATTTGTTTGA
Source organism: Oligoflexales bacterium (assembly GCA_018060885.1). Lineage (GTDB taxonomy): Bacteria > Bdellovibrionota_B > Oligoflexia > Oligoflexales > JAGOVF01 > JAGOVF01. Next base: position 23,623 of record JAGOVF010000014.1, read on the forward strand.
AAGGAATCATCCGCTTCATCAAAAATGCGGCAAAAAGAATGGTAAATATAGGGCTTAATTTTTGAATTGTCACTGCGGCAGCAAGCGGCATTATGCTAATGCTGTGATAATAGAGCAAAAGCGCTATTGTGCCAAATATTCCTCGAGCTATGAGTTGTGGTTTATGAGTGCCCCAAGGGCGCACTTTTCTAAAATAAAAATATGTAATACAAATTGTGACCGCAATAAGACCTCGAAAAAAAACAATTTCTACTGTTGGTAGGCGACTCGCAAATTTTACACATACATCCATAATAGAGAAAAACAAGGCAGAATAAACCATATATCCAGCCGCGCTAGGATTTAGTATTAATTTCTTTAAAGGCAAGAATGTGTGTCCTATTCTAAGCTAAGGTCTCTGATTATATTTGCGGTGAGGCCCCAAATATTACAATAGGATGTTTTATACAGTGCAGACTGTCGCCAAATTCCAAATATATTGAAGCTAAATTCTCGACATTTACTTTTAGCTAGTTCGGTCCACGGTACAAGCAAAATTTCTTCAACTTCATTTGTATTAGCTATTAATTGAGCTTGGTTTACAGTGCTTTCAGCTAAAATTGTAAAGACGGGATCGCCATTTAGCCCAATATTTGGCGAGCGATATGCAAAAGGTCGGATAAATTCTCGGGGTATGCCCACCTCTTCTTCAGTTTCGCGAAGTGCGGTTAATAATATGGACTCTCCAGGTTCATTTTTTCCACCCGGAAATCCTATTTGATGACGATGAGAGCGCATCAGTTTACTGCGTCTAGTTAGTAGGATTCGAGCGTCATCTCCTGGACTTTCAGCCGGCATAAATAACATGCACACGGAACTAAAATTTCCTTGGTGTGGAGAATCAATAGTTGCAATTGAACCTAAGGAGAATACGCTCTTTAGGCTTTTTGGCAATTTGTAGCGCAGCTTTAGCCAGTCGAACTCAGGTTTATAATTCTCAATCATTTTTATTGGATAATTGTGACAATAAATTTCTACTTCATATTTGCAGAAGATGTTTCTGCAACTACTTTTATCTGAGTAGCCAGAGCATCTAGCTGGTCTGAGCCGGGCATCGTTGCCTGGCCATTAAAACGCGCACCTTCTTTTATGACTAAAATGGGGGCAGATATATCGCCACTAAACTCACTTGTTTCTGAAAGTTCGACCCGCTTTTTTGCACGAATCGATCCCTCAACTTTTCCATGGACAACAACTTCGTCGGCGATGACCGAAGCTGCAATATTGGCTTCGTCTTCGATAACCAAGTAGCCCTCAGATACAATCTCACCATCGATTTTTCCAGCAATTCTGCTTGCCCCTTTACAATAGAGCCTGCCTTTGAATGCGCAGCCGCTGGTTAAAATAGTGACTCCATGATTGTCAGCGCTGGCACCTTTGCGCTGTTTTTTGTTGTTCTGAGAATTGTGTTGGTCATGATTTTCATTTTTTCCAAACATATTAGCTCCTTGGCTTAGTGTTGGTTTTGAGTGAGAAATTTGAATCTACGCCTTTTAAAAAGACGAATCCACTATGCTAGAATACAATAACGAATCATCTACAATACTCTAAATCTGAAAAAAAATGCTCGCTCTTAAAAGTACACTTAAGACAGTAAAACGACAACTCGAGTTTCCGGCTTTTAATATTTCATTTGAATCTGGCATCTGGAAAAAGCAGAGTGCTTGGGACTTGACGACTAAACATTTATTTTTCCAACACGCAGCAGAGTTTGAAGTGCTGTCTAGCCGCGATGTCTGGGTGCGAGGCCGCTCTAAGTCCGATAGATGCTGCATTGAATGCCAGGGGGATGCTGTTCAGCGTTGGGCATTACAATTCGCCCAAAGCCCTGAGACCTTAGCATTTGCTCAATGCCAAGAAGTGCTGCAGCATTTCAGAATACTCTATTTACAATGCTTCTTTTTAACTAAAAGTTCTCTTTCGGCAGTTGCCGCAGTGGGTTTTGAAGAATTTAACAATAAAAGTGGATTTGATTTTTATTTACATAGCTTTAATTTACTTATTTCCGCGGCTTTTTTGCTAAAAGATGCAGACTTGATCTATTCCGTACCGCAAGGAGTCCCTTCGCAAATGGATCAACTTATTTGCGGAAAGTCACATGAATTTTGGGTACCTAGTCCGTTATTTTCTAAAGGCGGGCAATTTAAATTGTTAAAGGTAAAAGAAATTTCTAGAGAAGAATGGTTTAAGCGGCCTGAGTTTGAGTTTGAAAAAGAGAATTTAAAAAATCTATTGCGGCGGAAAAAAGCCAAGCAAACAAATAAAGAGCAGACTAATAGAATTCGATCTCTGCGCAAGAAAACAAAAGCAGGCCTATTATCTCGCATATTTTTTCCAAAATAATTTAAAAAAAAAGCCCCGAACTTTCGTTCGAGGCGGAAATACACAAAAAATAAATTCTAACGTTTTGAAAATTGGAAGCGCTTACGTGCAGCAGGCTGACCTGGCAATTTTCTTTCTTTTCTACGAGAATCTCTGGTTAAAAGCTTGCTGGCTTTTAAAACAGGTTTGCAGTTCACATCAAGTTCGACTAAGGCTTTAGAGATTGCATGGCGAATTGCGCCAGCTTGCCCAGAAAGACCACCGCCTTTAACATTAACGCTAATGTCAAACTTCCCAACATTTTCCGTCAATTCTAGAGGTTGCATGACAACCATGCGAGATGTCGCACGCCACAAGTAAGATTCGATTGGCTTTTTGTTGATAAAGATTTGACCTTTTCCTGGACGCATATAGAGCCGCGCGACAGCAGTCTTGCGTTTACCGATAGTGTGGGTAGCGTTCTTTTTCGCCATCTAAAAATTCTCCTAAAAATCATAGCCCTCAAAAAAAGGCTTAAAAAACAAAAAAATAATATCTACCAAACAACTACTATACAAAACACTATACAAAACATAGCCGAACTTGTTACAGAGGCTTATCGATACTAAATTTCTTAAAGTATTGCGATCCAGCTAATCGATCAAGGTTTGCTTCTGTCGGCGCTTGTGCCGTGTGAGGATGATCTGTACCTGCGTAAATCCTTAGGTTAGTCATCAAGGTGCGCGCAAGTTTATTTTTTGGCAACATGCCTTTTACAGCCGTCTGAATAAGTCGCTCTGGATGCTTTGCTAGAATTTCCTCTGCTCGTGCAGCTTTAATTCCGCCGATGTAATTAGTGTGATGGAAATAAGTTTTGCTTTGCATCTTATTACCACTCAAGCTGATTTTTTTAGCATTGAGAATCAAAACATTGTCGCCGCAATCAATGTAAGGCGTAAAGCTAGCTTTGTCCTTACCGCGCAAAATGCGAGCAACTTCCGATGCTAAGCGGCCTAATGGCTTGCCTGTGGCATCTACTACGACCCATTTTTTCTTGATATCTTGTGGTTTTACACTAAATGTTTGCATGATCTTCCTCGTTGAAGCTACTGAGCGTCGGAGGATACTCTGTTTCAAAATGGCGGTCAAGGCGTAATTCGCTCAAAATCGCGCATATCCAGGCACCCTTGGGCAGGGAATTGTATCGCGAATATTGCCCATTCCAGTGATGTATTGGACAAGTCTTTCAAATCCAACTCCAAATCCAGCGTGCGGGCAAGATCCAAATCGCCTTAATTGCAAGTACCACTCGAGCTTTTCTTGGGGAATATTCATTTCCTTCATGCGCGCTTTGAGACGATCTTCGTCATCTTCTCGTTGACTTCCGCCGATGAGTTCGCCGATTCCGGGCACTAAGACATCCATAGCAGCGACGGTTTTGTTGTCACTATTCAGTTTCATGTAGAAGGCTTTGATATCCTTAGGATAGTCTGTAACGATCACGGGAGTTTTAAAGACCTGTTCGCTAAGGTAGCGTTCGTGCTCTGATTGTAAGTCTTGTCCCCATGCAACAGGATAAGAAAAATTATGTTTAGCCCGACTCAGTTCTTCGATCGCTTGAGTGTAAGAAATTTTGCCAAAGGCACCTTGAGCTAGACGTTCGATGGACTCAAGCGACGTGCCTTTATACATTTTCGCCAAAAAATCGAGTTCGTCAGGGCAACGTAAAAGCACATCTCTGCAGACATGCTTAAAAAAATCTTCTGCAAGGTTCATCATATCTTTCAAATCTGCAAAAGCGACTTCCGGTTCGATCATCCAAAACTCAGCTAGATGCCTTGAGGTGTTGGAATTTTCGGCTCTAAATGTCGGGCCGAAGGTATAGATAGAACCGAGACTTAAGGCTAAGAACTCGCCTTCTAATTGTCCGCTCACAGTCAAATGGGTGGCTTCACCAAAAAAATCTTTGCTAAAATCAACTTTGCCATCAGTGCCTTTAGGGAGTTGATTTAAATCCATCGTGGTAACTTGAAAAAGTTCTCCTGCGCCTTCGCAATCATTGGCAGTGATAATGGGTGTATGGACCCATAAAAATCCGCGCGCTTGGAAGAATTGGTGTATGGAAAAAGCGATCGCGTTTCTAACTCTAAAGACGGCACCAAAGGTGTTCGTTCGGGGACGAAGATGTGCGATTTCGCGCAAGAATTCGAGCGTGTGCCCTTTTTTTTGCAGAGGATAACTAGCATCGGCTAAGCCAAATACTTTAACTTTATCTGCATGAACCTCAATGCTCTGAGCATTTCCCTGGCTTTGTTTTAATCTGCCTTCTACCATAATTGCAGAACCTGTGCCACAGCCTGAAAGTTCTTCATAGCCTGGTATTTGCAAATCTACGACTATTTGTAAGTCGCGTTGGGAACTACCATCGTTCAAAACAACAAAAGAAAATGCTTTGGAATCTCGTTTTGTTTTGATCCAGCCACAAACAATAACTGGGCTTCCATCTTCTTTCATTTGAAAAATATTTGCTATGGTATGTCTTTGCATGAGAAATACTCCATTATATAGTGATTACTTTTTTACCTAAATCTTCTAATTCTTGCCATTGTGCCATTGATATAAATTTAGTTTCACCTTGAGTGTGACTAGGATCATCTGCTAGTTCATAGAAAACTGTCAAGGTATCTCGAGCAACTTTACTCCAATTAAATTTAGCTGCTTGAGTGAAACCAGATTCGCGCATTTTTTCCTGCAAACTTGAATTTGCGAGTACATTAATAAGTGCATCTTTAAGTTGCGTGACATTAAACGGATCGATCATAATGGCAGCATTTCCTACTACTTCGGGCAGAGAAGAGCTATAGCTTGTAATGACTGGAGTTCCAGTTGCCATCGCCTCTAGCGGAGGTAGTCCAAATCCTTCATATATACTTGGATAGGCTACGACAGTGGCTTGATTGTAATATTCCCGTAACATGATGTCGTCGACAAAGCCCTTAAATTCGATGTCTTCTTTGAATTTATCAATTTTAAGTCCAGTTTTTGCAAAAAGCGGGCTTTCGCAGCCGATTAAAATGAGTTTTGCAGAAAGCTCCGGGCGCTCTTCGCGCATAAGTTCATAGGCTGCTAGGAGATTTTTTATGTTTTTTCTAGGCTCGAGGGAGCCAACGTAAAGAATGATTTGTTTGTTATCATTTGATTTGGAGTTTAGGGCTAGCATATTCTGACGTAATTTATTTTCAATGGCAGGACGAGAAAAAATTTCATCTGCAGCTAGGTAAACAATGTTGACTTTTTCTGAGGAAATACCACAAAACTTAAGTAAATCATTGCGAGAATTATTACTACTTGTTATGACACGCGCCGCCTTTTTTGCAAGACGGGGTATCAATAGATTGTAAATGGTTCGAAAAGAATAGCTGTACCATTGTGGATTAACAACAAAGCATAAATCGTAAATAAATAACACCGACGGCTTCTTATAAAGTATAGGCGCCATATTTGCAGGTGAGCAAAGTATGTCAATTTTTTCCTGTTTAGCGAGTCTAGGTAGAGTAAATTGCTCCCACCAGTTGTTTTTCCAGCTGCCCTCAGGACCTAAATCAGAACCAATAACTTTGACATTGCTTCTTTGCCAAATAGGTCGATTGATTTGATCCTTGCTAGTAAAAATGACATATTGATTTTTTGTATCGAGTTGAATGAGAGCTTTTACTAAATTGAAAGCTGCACGCTGCACACCTGTTTGTTTGGCAACCAAAAATCTGCCATTTATTCCTATTTTCATATGTTTTGCACTCGTTCATTTTCTAATTTATCAGAATGTAACTTAAAACATTGATGGTAAGCTTGCAAAGTTTGATCTGACATTTTTTTCCAAGCAAAAATCTTTGAGCGTTCGAGGCCCCTTTGTTTTAGTTGCTTCCGCAAGGAAGGGTTTGATAGACCCTTTTCAAGGGCGCTGGCAATATCTTGATAATTGTAGGGATCGGTAAAAATGGCGGCATCACCGACAACTTCAGGTAAGCTCGATGAGTTTGCGACGACTACCGGGGTTCCACATGCCATCGCTTCAAGTGGAGGAAGACCAAAGCCCTCATAAGTAGATGGGTAAACAAAAAGGGAAGCAAGATTGTAAATCGCCGGCAAGTGATTATCTGAGACGTATTTTACAAAATAGATCAAGTGTTTTTTGCCGTAGTTTTCTGCGATTTCAATCATTTGCGGTTCGACGGGGCAAGCTAAAACCAAAGGGATTTCTATGTTTGAAAAACAGTAGGCGCGAACCAGTTGATGCACATTTTTGTGCGGCTTGTTGTTCGAAACACAGAGTATAAATTCATCTGGAAGTTGGTATAAACTTTTAATGTAAGAAAGATAAGTTTTGTCAGTTATTGGAATAAAATCTTGCGAAACTCCACAGTAGGTTACCCAAATTTTTTCGGGTTTCAATTTCAAAAAATGGACTATTTGATCTTTACTAAATTGGCTAATAGTCATGACAAATTCTGATTTGCTAACGCAGTATCTTACGAGAGTTTTATAATAAAATTGATGAATGAGAGTGTAAAATTGCGGTAATCCCAAGTGGTTTAAATCGTGAATGGTCATAATTAATTTGCAAGGACAAATAAGCGGCGCTACAAACGATGGTGCATGAAATAGTTCAATTTGTAGCTTTTTTAAGACTCTTGGAAGTTCCCACTGTTCGAACAAGCTAATCCAATTCGAAAGCATAGGTACAAAATGAAAATTGGGCGGCCATTCCATACTCAGCAAAGGGCTATTACGACTGTGTAAAACATAGATTTCATCTGTTGTCGCCGTATCTTTCAAACAGCTAAGTAACTCTAAAACATAGCGAGCTATACCATGCATTGACTGACTGCGGACCATGCGAGCATCTAAGGCAATTCTCACTATTTTCTCCAATTAATGAGTGATCTTTTCCCAGTACTTTTTTGCATCAAACAAAGGAGAATGAGCCGTATTATGACAGCTTAAACAAATATCTGTGTTTGGAGAAACTTTCTTTTTTGCTACCTGTACTAACGGGTTTTTAATATGTTCTCTACGTGGACCATGGCAATTTTCACACTGTACATTTCCTAAATGAGGTGTTGCCTGTTCGTTTTGATAGGGAGATAGATTTTTGTAAGAAACAACATGACATTGAATACAGTCATCTACTTCATGTTTATTTTGTTGTTTTAAGGTGTCGAGTGCATGAGCATGCGAACTCTTGCTCCAAGTTTCGTAAGCTTTACTATGGCAAGCTATACATTTTGATGAGCCAACAAAGCCCATTTCAGCCGAACTTGGTTTCAAGGAATTTTTGGCACGGAATGCGCTTCTTTTCCTCTCATAGTATTCGTCAATTAGATTCTTTAACGGAGCGCCATGTTCAAAAATTTTTGACAACCAAATTGTCCGCGCATTTTTATCAAATCCAAAGCTAAGTCTAGGATTTTTAGGTCCGGCTGTAGTTTCCGTTAAGTCTCTTTTAAAAATCAACTTTGAAAGATCAGGTATAGCCGTCGAAGAAGAATTTTTAAGAGCAGGACGAATTATCCCTTGTCCGCCAACGGGAACCGTGTCTACGAGCTGACTGTTTACATAATTAAATAAAATACTATCGTCCTTCATTTCTGCCTGAGTCAATATAGCATCTATGGGGGTTGGGTTGGAGCGAAGGACATAATCAAAAGTAATTGTATTTAGAATTTTTTTAAGATCCTGTTCAGATCCAGAAAATAGAAGAAAGGTTTTTCTGTTTGAGCTTTTTCCAATTAATGACCGCCAGTGAGTTAGAATTTTCTGATCAATAGGCATTGTCCACAAATTTGTATCAGAATAATGTGTGTATCCTAAAAAAATTGCATCATCGTTGCTCCAAACTTCCTTTAAAACTAAGGGTCGTTTAACTTTTGAAGAAAAATTGCTCAGTATAAAATTGAGTTTTTTCGCATCTTTGTTAAAAGTTGAATTTAAATTCTTTAGATTATAGATTTCAGTTCTATTTAATAGACTCACATCAGGTGAAGTACTTGCAATTGCTTTTAAAATATACTCGGAATTTATGCTGTCTTCCGTTTTGTTTGAAAATATATTTCCTAAATTTATGAGAAGCGAATTTTTGCTTTTTTCTAATTGTATGACTTGACTAAGACGACGCACACCTCCGAAGTCTGAATTTGGATCACAGCCGCAAGGCTCAATATTCCCACGTAAATCACCAAACGCAAGCCATGTGAGATTGTTTTTATCTTCATTGGCGCGTAATTCTTCCGAGAAAAAGAATAAATAGTGGCTTGTTAAGAAAAGACTGAGTAGATATGTGACGTGTAAGGCTTGGTTCATTTTTTGTTGCTATAAAATTAAATGGATATTTGCTAATTGACGTGAGATTCTAACACAACCTTATCGCCCGGTTCAATCTTAAGATCTTTTTCAGCTTTGAGAATTTCAAAGACACCATATTGCTCCTTAGACTTAATGAGTCTAAGTAAAGCGGAGCCCTCTGCACGTGAAATTTGAATTTTTCCTGCTTTTTTAGAGTTTTTGATTACAATTCCTTTTGTGCCTTCAAAGCTTAAAAGTTGTTCATCAGCGACTATGAGTAAATAATGTTTTACTCGCTTCAAAATAATACCCTGGTAGCCTAAATTTTGATTAAGCCAATCCATTAAAAAATTAGAAAAATCCGCATTAGCGTCGTTATTAGGTGCTTGTGATGTATGCAATAGCCTAAAAGGCACAGATTGATATAAACTCCATTTTGATCCTCCATTCAATATTAGGTGCGAAGACTTTGAAATCTGAAAAAGCTTCTTTAACTTAGATTTTTCATCTTGCTCCTGGCTTGTCCAAATGTCTGGTTGAAATCTTGAAGCATTAAGTTGAATGTCCCAGTTTATTTTTATTAATTCAGGAAGCTTAAAATAGCTTTTGTAAGAATCTATGGAGCCTTGGGTATTGGCTATTTCAGGGATACTTTGCTTAAGTGAATTAACTACAAAAATAGATTTAATGTAATTGACATCTTTATTTGAATCTAAATTTGATTGCAAATCTGCGCTATTTGCGAGCAAATTTTCGATTATGTGTTCAGAAGAAAATGCCCGCGTATTGAAAAAGCAAATAATAATGATAAGAAATTTCACCATGAAATTGCAACTCCTAGTCCTACATAGCCTGTAAACATATTTATATAGTCGATGATTTTTTCATCTTCGACATCTAAGTTGGTTTCGTTTCTGGCAATTTCAACTTGTTCAAATAGCGCAAATAATAAAAACGAAGTATTGAACGTCTTTGTCAATTGCGGGCCGTCAATCAACCAAAGGTCGCTTCCATATCTTCTTGTTGTTATGGAATGCGTGGACTTCTTGGAGGGAAAAGCTTGATCTATTGCTGTCCATAGCCGAAATAGAAACATCGAGGACTGCCATTCAACGCCTACTTCACCACCTATAGTCAACTCATTATTCAATGAAAAGTTTTTCGATTCAAAATCATCTATATCTTCAGCGTAAATAAGCAAATCGGCATTATAGGTCCATGAGCCAATTTTCGGTACAAAATCAATCCGGTCTATAAATGACTTGAAATTGAAACCTAAAGAATACCCGACTAAAATTCTCGACCAAGAAAGTGTTTCAACTTCAGCGCCTGAACTAATTTCTGCTTCTGGTACCTTATCGTAATAGAGTTTTACACCAGAAAGAAATCCTCCACGAAACTCAGAAATTAAACTGAACAGAGAACTCTCTTCCAGCAAAGTGTTCCCCGCGAGGATTTGTGGCCCGTAGCGCAATCCAAAATAGCCTTTTGAAATATTTTGCGCGAGCAGCATAAATGTTTGGTTAAAAAAGTTATCGTAGTAACTGCTTGTATCTTTGTGAAGGCGCTTTGAAAAAGTTTCGATGAGTGTTTTACTTTTATGAAAAGCATTTGATCGATACTCTGCAGAATGAGCGAATATTAATTTAGCTTTATCAGGTTTTATAGATTTGTATTTTGTAGTATCGGGTTCTTCAACAATGGTCTCAGCTTTAGCGATTCTTAGGCTATTAGATTCCCAAGTTCTATATTTTTTATTGAATCTCAAGCTATAAAATAACAATTCAGGAGCTGGAGGAATATCTTCGAGAAATTTTTTTGCAATTTCATTGTTCGTCTTTTCTAGTTCAGAAGATACATATGAAGATTGAGCATCGTTTTTTAAGTGTTTTTTATGATTGATGCTCAATTGACCCGGTGGGGCTTCATTAGAAATACGGTATGCGTATGGAAGTTGGGCTATCAGGTTAAATGCCAAAAGCCTTGCATAGTTTTCAAGATTTAACATTTCTATAAGGTAACCATTAGTATTTAAGATAATACCGGCTTCTTTTTGAAGGCGGTCATTTTTTTTATAGAAAACTCCTATTTCAGAACGATCTTCATATTCAATCACTATGAGGTGCCATCCGGGGCTCAGCTTTTTTATAAAAAGTTCTTTTTGTTCGTTTGAAGAAATGTTAAGAGAACGTTTTCCGCATTCGAAGTTCAAAAACATTCCGGTTTCATAAAAACCACCCGATAGTTTGAGGAAATCTCCCAAATTTTTGCAAGATTTTTGCCAAATTGCTTCGCTGGTTTCAATGCCCATTTTGGTTTTGGAGTTTCTGAGTAAGAGGTGGCTGATTTGCAGATTTTCGGTGTCAAATTCACTTGATTGTGCATTCTTTGTGAGAGTCAGGAAAGCCATGCTAAAGAAAAGCCAGCGGTAGAAATTTGTTTTTCTAAAGTATGACTTCATCTTTTTGCCGCCAATACTTTAACGGGCTGAGTAAAAATTATATTTTTTTGCTCAGCCATAAAACTCAAAAGACGCGCCTTTTCTTTTATAAAACTCGAACTTAGATCTACGAGTTTTCCCTTTGAAATGATGTATAACTTTTTGTCATTTGTAGAAGAAGTATCTAACTTTTCGACTGAAAAATTTTGTAAAAATGCATCACTCGGGCCAGAAAATATGATGTCTGCGGCGAATAAATCTAAAAATCTTTTGTATTCCGCTTTTTGTAAACTCGCCCCAGAGAAATGGCCAATTATTCTGTTTCCTTTAATAATAAAAGCAGCAGAATAGGGGCTAGTTGAAGCTGGCTCTACAATCTTAAACTCATTTAGTCCTTTTATTGAAAGTGCAGCACGCGGGAATAGCCGACCGTCATATAAATGCAAATGATGCGTTAAATTAGCTTCGGAATTAGACTCTTGATACCAAGATTGGCGACGTGGTGATTTTAGAACTTCATCAAATTTTAATGTAAATGATTTTGCTAAAGGAGAAGTCAGGCTCCTAATAGTAATAAGCTCAGATTTACTTCTAAACGATTCAATGTTTTCACCATTTAAATTGTACGAAGCCCCAAGTTTGAAACTCAGGTTTATAAAAAACGGGTGGAAAGTAGCATGCTTCTTAAGGAGGCTTGCAGAAATGATGATGCTATTTTGTTCTCCCTCATTTGCTGAAAGTTTGGTTGAGCTCTTTTTGGCTTTCTGATCTGAAAGGAGAATTTGTGCGCGCCAATTTTGAGCGCCTGTTTTTTTCTGACTTGGCGACAAATCTAATGTGAAGGATTTTATTTCCGTAGGGTCTTTAAAGTCGTAGCTCCAATAAGTCAAAGATTGGCTTTTCAATTCAGGTTCAAAGCCTGTATCTACCAAAGTGCGACTAATGTTATCGTTTAATTCTTTTTGAATAGATTTTGATAATTTTGCGCTTAGCGATAAGTCAAAGGGGGATAAAGTTGGTGGTGTATTTGTTTTTTCTATAGAATTTAATTGCGTGTCGTGTTTCGAACCTTCGTTTACTTTAAATATTGTGGCTTTTGAATTAGAATTTTGCGCGGAAATTCCAATTGACTTTATTTTGTTCGATAAAGAAAACACTTCGTTTTTACTAACAATTTCGAAGCTACTATAGTCTTTTTTGGGCGGGGCACTTGAAGCACTAGAAGTACGTGATTGGGATATTGTCGTATCAATTGGTTTTGATGCTTCAAGAACACCACTGATCAAATTTATTTTTAGTTGTTTAGACCCTGTGTTTAAATTCTCTTCAAGAATTATTTGACTGTTTTCTCCAAGAGTAATTTTATGGCCAGATTCAAAATGAATATCAGCTTTTGAATTTGAAAGGGTTGCTATTCTGTCACCATGCGATACTCCTTGATTTTTAGAAACATTCATCCATAGCTGTGAACCCATTGTTCTTAATTGAACTTTTCCTGAATAGTGTGAGATTGAAGCAATTTTATTTAGAGATGTTGTACTAGCGAACTCCAAAACATAAATGCCATAAATAACTGATAGGATAGCTACAGTCCAAAGCAACAATAGATAGAATCGTAATTTTTTATGACTTGAACGCTGCAATTTTGCTCACCCAGAATTTCTAGTCTAATGGTTAATATCCCAATAATATTGGTCGGAAATATGAATAATAATGTTAATTTTGTTCAAGGTTTATCTGGGTTTGTCGATAGGCGACTGGCGGCTTTAGTTAATTTAATAGGAAGCTTTCTTTGCAAATCGCATTTCGAAAATCCTTAACTACAAAACTATTTATACTGACCTCGCTTCTAATAGTTTTTTCAGTAGGCGGTATTTCTTATAGAAATGCTGTAGATTTGAAGAAAATTTTAACGACACAAATTGAAGATCAATTAAGTTATCAAGCAGAGAGCAGTGCCCGAGAGATTGATAGCACATTAGCCGGGTTTTTTGCCCAAGCAACAGTGCTAGTCCCGCAATTAGCTCTCGAATATCCTTACCTTTTACAAAAGCAATTGGGAAATTATTTAGACCAAAACGACAGCATCGCTGTCATTTCTATCTATGGGAAGAGTAAGAGCTTTTTGGAATATTCTGTTAATTTCACAAGCAAAAAAGATCGTTTTGGCCACGACGAGGCGCAATTTGTTTCATTTCAACGCAGTTTTTTAGAAAAGAATAGAAAATGGACTCAGTCACTTTCGGCGGCGAGTAAAGAAAATATTTACCTTGCTTCTGTTGAAAATTCTTACAAATTACCATTAGTAAATCTTGTATATAAATTTCTCGTGAAGAATAATAAATCTGAAAATCTCGAATTGTTTTATGTGCTGACTATTTGGAAGTCAGAATTTGTTAACAATCTGCCCAGTGGGCATGGCCAACAAAGTTTTATCATAGGGCACAATGGCAAATTGTTTGCTACGCCAAGCAATACCCAGTTGCAAAAGAATCTAGAAAAATTAAAAATAGTGAAACACAGTCTAAATTCCAGTTCATCACAAGGCCTCGTTTCTAGCTACTATAGTTCAAGAGGAGAACAATTCATTGGTGCCTATGCGACACCTCCGAATTATCGACAGCTTCGAGTCATTATACAAAAAGACGCGGCAATTGCGCTCTCTTCTGTAAAGCTCTCTGTTGTAAAGTCGGCCCTTTATGGGGCCTTGTTTTTACTTTTAGCTTTGTTGTTCAGTTCTATTACTTCATCTAAAATTACAAAATCTTTAAGAGAGCTTGTGACGGCAACAAATAGAGTTTCGGAAGGAGACTTTGCAATATCGGTTGAAATTTCCTCTCAAGATGAAGTCGGGTTTTTAGGTGCTTCCATAAATGAAATGGCCAAAAAAATAGGAAGTCTTTTAAATGTCGAACTTGAAAATGCAAGGAAAGCGCATGAGCTTGAAACAGCAAAAATTGTCCAGGCAACTTTATTCCCCAAAAATGTAAATCTCACGGATAAGCTGCAGGTATCTGGATATTATTGTCCAGCAACTGAGTGTGGAGGAGATTTGTGGGGATATTTTGAAATTAAAAAAGATGTTTTTGCCTTGTTTATTGCCGACGCCATGGGTCATGGTGTCCCTGCGGCTTTAATCACTGCTTTGGCTTATTCAAGTTATAAAACTATTGAAGATTTAATGATAACGCAAAAGAGCCAGCTTAGTTCTCCGGATGATATTTTGACGGCTCTGAACAGGGTCATATTTAGTGCACTAGAGGGCAAAATTCATATGACTTGTTTTTTGGCAGTTATAGACTTGAATACAAAAAAAATGACTTACTCAAATGCCGGCCATAATTTTCCATTGCACTTGTCAAAAAAAATAGCAGAACCGGCAACAACACAAGAATCTTTAGAGCTAAACAATGACAACGAATACGAAATAAGTCCAATTAAACACAAAGGCACTCCATTGGGAATGATGAAAGACTCTAGATACACGAGCAAAGAATTAAATGTGAATTCAGGAGATAAAATTGTTTTCTATACAGACGGTATTGTAGAGGGCGAATCCCCTACGAACGTTCAATACGGAAAAAAATCATTTTATAAATCTATAGTTGAAAATGCACATAAGGAAGCAAGTGAATTAAATAAAAAATTAGTTCAAATTGCCTTTTCGCACTTTAAAAATAAACCTCTAAAAGATGATATTACTTTAGTAGTAGTCGCAATTAACGTGGATAGCGTACAAAAAGAATCTGAATCTAACTATCCGACATTAGATTTAGACATTAATTTGGCTGTTGAAGACTTTGATGCTGATGAAACACACCTAAATAAGAAAGAAGAAAGTTTTGCTTCGTAAGTAAGATGCGAAAAATTATAATTTGGAAATTTATTTTATATAGAATCCATCCCCGTAGTAGTTTTGTATTTCTACTTCTGATCCGATCAATTTTTGTCGCAGTCTTGTAATTTGGGTATTAATGCAATTGCGCGAAAGTTTGGAGCTTTGCCAGACATGCTCGTGCAGCATTTTTTTTGAAACCGTAGTTGTTGGTTTAGAAAGTAAAAGAGTTAGTATTTTCGTTTCTTTGGGGGTCAAAAAAATGGAGTCTGAATCGGGAAGAATTTCCAGCTTTGATTCTTCTGGATAGAATATGAGATCTTTAAAAATTACTTTTTTTGAAACTATTGACTCTAGGCGAAGTTTTTTCTCAATGAAAATATTTATACTTCTAATCAGTTGAAAAATTTCAATAGGTTTTTCAAGAAGTTCGATTCCTTGTGGCTTAAATTGTTGATTAGCATTGCTTGTGCTAATGACTACCGTTGGAATTAAAATTGACAGTGAAGTTATTTGATCGAGTTCTTTTTGAGATTTACCTGGCTCATTGACAACTAAGATTGTTGGCAACTTTTTTGAATTGTTATTTAAATAGAAATTCAAATTTTGGACAGATCGAAATAACCTTGTTGCATAGTTTCCGACAAGAATAGGTAAAATCGAATCTTTAGATTCAATCTCTATAGGTTCTAAGAGCCAGATATTTTCCACAAGAAAGGGTGTCCCCAACTAAATTGATGCGTTTGATAGCTAGTCATTTAGCTCTATTTTAATATAAAACGAGATATGCAATATTTTGTGGTATCCTAGCTTTTGCCAAAATGTAATTTTTTGACTAATTATTAAAGGTGCTTACTAAAGTGGAACTTTCGTCCAAAAGCCTATTACAAGCTCGTAAACGTATCGAAAAACTCATTGCGCCAACTCCCGCTGTCCCAGCACTTTTTTTAGATAAAATGACTAAAGGCTCAGTTTGGTTAAAGTTAGAAAGTCTAAATGTTGGTGGATCATTTAAAATCAGAGGCGCAACCAATGCCTTATTGCAGATTCCCAAACACGAACTGCAAAAAGGCGTTATTGCCGCGAGTGCCGGCAATCATGCGCAGGGTGTTGCTAGTACATGTCGATTATTAGGAGCAAAATGCCGTATTTTCATGCCGGAAAATACACCTTTAATAAAACTGGAAGCGACCAAAACTCTAGGTGCAGAAATACAGCTGGTTGGGCAAACAATAGATGATGCTTTAAAAGCCGCTGAGGCTTATCAAGTATCTCACGGCGGTACATTTGTCCATGCTTTTGCCAATGCAGACGTAATTGCTGGACAGGGCACGATTGGCCACGAGTTACTTGAGCAAATTTCTGATATAGAGACAGTGGTCGTACCGATTGGCGGAGGCGGATTGATCAGCGGAATTGCCAGTGTTATTAAAGAGCGACTACCAAATGCAAAAATTATTGGTGTTCAAGCTGAATCGTATCCATCCATGAAGGTCGCTTTTTCGGGTGGCGATATTTCTAAAATTGTAGCACTACCGACGATTGCAGATGGCATAGCTATTAAAAAGCCAAGTGAAATGACTCTGGAAATCATTAAAAAGTACGTGGATGATATCGTTACAGTTTCAGAAGACGAAATTGCAGCGGCTGTCATGCTTCTGATGGAGCGTGGTCATTTATTGGCCGAAGGCGCGGGAGCTGCTTCAGTTGCTGGGTTTTTAAACTTGGCAGAAAAAGGGCTTTTTAACTCTAACGGTGGCGCAACGGTTTGCATAATTTCGGGCGGAAATATTGATGTAAATTTATTGAAAAGAATAATGGTGAGAGGCTTAATTTACTCCGGTCGCCAAATGACCATTAGAGTACGGGTCTATGACAGGCCGGGAAATTTAGCTCAAGTTCTTGATTTAATAGGAAAAACGGGCGCAAACGTCATGGAAATACACCATCATCGTGTTCAGGGTACTGCGACGCAATTTGCCTATGTCGATATCGAAATTGAGTTGGAAACCACGAATCGGGAGCATCAAATAAGCATTTCTCATTTGTTAAAAGCTCAACAAGTATCGTTTCAAATTACCCTACCTTCAGAGCTCTAAGTTTTATTTTAGCTAACGGGCTTTCTAAGCTTAATTTTTATCACAAATTGATGGTGAAAAAAAAAATATTGGGTAAAACTTACCTCGCTTCGCAGAGTCCCAGCGAATTGGCCTTGTTTAGCTAGGCAATTTGTGCCGCTTTCGCGGTGCTTGCAAAGCAGGTAAGTTTCCTGGATTATTAATAAATAGAGCGCATCGGCCTTTTGGTGGTCGCATGAATTTTAAGCTATTCAATGGGGATAAAAATGGTTGTTGCGGTAAAGGTACCTGCTGTTGGTGAATCAGTAACTGAAGGCATGATATCACGGTGGCATGTTAGTACTGGAGATATTGTAAAGCGCGATCAAGTTCTATTGGAACTTGATACCGACAAAGCTACAGTAGAAGTCGCTGCTGAAACTGCGGGCAAAATTACAATAAAGAAGCAAGCTGGCGAAACTGTTAAAGTCGGAGAGCAAATAGCAGAAATCGATGAAAGCGCCCAAGGATCGGCGACCGCGACTTCAGATAAATCAGTAAAAGAAAAAACAGAAGCAACGACTTCTCATAAAGATACTTCTTCTGTTGATTTGCAAAGGCACGGGCCAGCGGCTGCAAAGATGATGCAAGAAAAAAATATTGATCCTAAAAATGTAGCGGCAAGCGGCAAAGATGGCCGCGTAACTAAGGGCGATGTTTTAAAACACGTAGCGTATTCAGAGACAAAAGTAGAAGTAAATTCTGAAGCTTCTAAACAAAATTCCAATCAAATCCAAGGCAAGTCACTCGATACAACTTCAGAACACAGAAAAGAATGGCGTGAGCCGATGTCGATGTTGCGCCGTAGAATAGCCGAGCGCTTAAAAGCGGCCCAGGATACTGCGGCTCTGCTGACCACCTTTAACGAAATTGACATGTCCAAAGTCATGGAGTTGCGCAAGAAATATAAAGACGCATTCAAAGAGCGCTACGGAATTAATCTTGGATTTATGAGTTTTTTTGTAAAAGCAGTTTGCGAAGCGTTGCAGCAGTTTCCAAGAATCAATGGCTGGATAGAAGGTCAAGATGTTGTCTATCATAATTATTGTGATATCGGAGTGGCAGTTTCTACTGAAAAAGGGCTTATGGTTCCCGTAATCCGTAATGCGGAAAAAATGTCTTTAGCAGAAATAGAAACCGCAATCATGGGATATTCTAATAAGGCGCGAGATGGCAAAATTAGTTTAGATGATTTAAATGGTGGAACTTTCACTATTTCTAATGGTGGAGTGTTCGGTTCTTTGATGTCTACGCCAATTATAAACCCACCACAAAGTGCAATTTTAGGTATGCACAAAATCCAAGAGCGGCCAATGGCGATCGACGGTGAAGTTAAGATTAGGCCGATGATGTACATCGCTATGTCTTATGATCATAGAATTGTTGATGGTAAAGAAGCGGTACAATTCTTAGTGAAAGTTAAAGATAGCATCGAAGATCCATCTCGCTTGCTATTAGGAGTATAAA
>JAGOVF010000117.1 GCA_018060885.1 Oligoflexales bacterium
TGCCAATACCACTCATGATGGAAACTTTTTAGAATTTATTCAGCCGTATTTAAATGGTTCTGAGGCGATTGTTTATGGGTTTGTCGCAACGTCGCATCCATCAACTTGTTCTGTTTCAAGAACCGGTTCTGCCTACATTAACCTAGCTGAAAAAACCGGCGGAAAAATCTTCGATATCTGCCAAGTTGATTGGACTCAGCATTTTAGCAACCTAACTTCCGATGTGAAACATCTCGTAAAAAACACTTTTACCTTAAGACGGCCACCCGTTCGCGTTATCTCTGTTTTACTCAATGGGCTAACACTCAACCCAGGCGACTATTCAATGCAAAATAATCAATTAAAAATAATCAAACATCTAGATAATCCAAGTGGAAAAATCACCATCCAATATCAATAAGATTCGGCTACGTGATGCACACATTTTTTGAGCGACTTTCACTTAGAAATCGTGGCTAGGCTTGGGCTGAAGGGACTGCCAGAGGACCGCTCAATTTTTATGCCATCCATGGCAAAATTATCGCTACCGGTTCGGGCATCCCGCCCTCACCAGTTCCTCTGGCAGTCCCTTCAGCCCAAGCCTAGACCCGATTTCTAAAGTAACTCTCAGAAAAGTTGTGTGCATCACGTAGTTTTAGGTAAAGGAATAGCCCGAACTGCTTAAGTCATTTAATCATTCGGCGTGGAAGTTTGCAGCCCGGCGGGCTCTGCTGCTGAGAGTATGTTGAAAAACTAATGTCGAGTTGTGATCTACGTTTGCACCCTGAACTGATAGTCACTTGAGTCTATATCTGGAGGCCTTGTATTGCCGACCTGCCAGAGGAACTGGTGAGGGCGGGATGCCCGAACCGGTAGCGATAATTTTGCCATGGATGGCATAAAAATTGAGCGGTCCTCTGGCAGGTCGGCAATACAAGGCCTCCAGATATAGACTCTATGAAATTCGTTTAAATGTGTGCATCACGTAGCAAGATTCATAAATCAATTTTCACGTAGCTTTAACTCATTTCCCGCTGTCTCAAAAACGAAGTGTGTTAGAGGTTTAAGCTTACCCGACAAAATTGCCTTGGCAAGTTTCGTTTCCACATGCTTTTGCAAGTAGCGCCGTAAGGGACGCGCACCAAAAACGGGATCATAGCCAAGTTGCGTAATCAAATCTTTTGCAGCATCGGTAAATTCTAAGCTCATTTTTTGTTCTGCGAGCCTTTTGTTTATGTCAACAGAAATTATATCGACTATTTTGCGAATTTCAGCGCTGCCTAGCGGTTTAAATAAAACGATTTCATCAATCCTATTTAAAAATTCTGGCCGAAAATGTGATTTAAGAGCGGCATCGACTGATTTTTTGGCGCTTTCCGAAATTCTACCCTTCTCAATTCCATTCAACAAATATTCGGATCCCAAATTACTCGTCATGATAACTACAGAATTTTTAAAACTCACCGTCTTGCCTTGACTGTCGGTTAAACGCCCATCGTCAAGAATCTGCAGT
The DNA here is from genome assembly GCA_018060885.1 of Oligoflexales bacterium. Lineage (GTDB taxonomy): Bacteria > Bdellovibrionota_B > Oligoflexia > Oligoflexales > JAGOVF01 > JAGOVF01. Next base: position 1,493 of record JAGOVF010000117.1, read on the forward strand.
AGCACATTAAATACTTCCGGGTGTGCTTTTTCGATTTCATCGAACAAAATGACACAGTAAGGCTTACGTCGAACTGCCTCAGTCAGCTGACCCCCCTCTTCGAAACCTACATAACCTGGAGGCGCACCGACCAGCCGCGCTACACTATGCTTTTCCATATATTCCGACATGTCGATACGAATAATATTTTCTTCTGAATCGAACAAATTTGCCGCGAGTGCCTTTGCGAGTTCAGTTTTACCGACACCCGTTGGCCCAAGAAAAATAAACGAGCCAATCGGACGGCGTGGATCTTTGATACCAGCTCGGGCTCTCAATACAGCATCAGCAACAAGTTCAACAGCTTCATCCTGACCCACGACTCGTTTACGCAAAATATCATCTAAGTGCACAAGCTTTTCGCGTTCTCCTTCGACTAATTTTGTCACAGGTATGCCCGTCCACTTGCTGACGATATGCGCGATTTCTGCTTCAGTAACTTCTTCGCGCAAAAGCTGCGGCGTCTGAGAGGCCGTTTTTTGTTTTTGCTCTTCGGAGAATAATTGTTTCTCCAGCTCAGGTAAACGCCCATGTCGCAGTGTGGCTACCTTCTCCAAGTCATACTGACGTTCCGCAAATTCTATTTCTTTGTGAACCGTTTCAACTTGCTTACGCAATTCTTGTAGTCGACCTAGTGAAGATTTTTCTGTGTCATATTGCGCCATCATAATGTCGTATTGATTGCGAACCTGTTGCAACTCGCGTTGCAAAGTCAGTAAACGATCCTTACTAAGTTCATCTTTTTCCTTCTTTAAAGCTGCTTCTTCTACTTCTAAACGCAACAATTTACGCTTAAGCTCATCAAGTTCCGCAGGCAAGGAGTCAATTTCAGTTCTAATCATTGCACCTGCTTCGTCTAGTAGGTCAATCGCCTTATCAGGCAGAAAGCGGTCACTGATATACCTGTCAGATAAAGTCGCAGCTGCTACAATCGCGCTGTCATGAATTTTTATACCATGGTGAACTTCAAAGCGTTGCCGTAAACCACGTAAAATTGAAATCGTATCTTCAACACTGGGGGCTTCTACCAAAACTGGCTGAAAGCGACGCTCAAGTGCGGGATCTTTTTCTATATACTTTCGGTATTCGTCTAGGGTCGTGGCTCCAATACACTTCAGCTCACCTCGGGCGAGCATGGGTTTTAGCATATTTCCTGCATCCATCGCACCATCGCTTTTTCCTGCACCGACGATTGTATGGAGTTCGTCTATAAAAAGTATAATGCGACCTTCGGCGGACTTTATTTCTTTCAGCACTGCTTTTAATCGCTCTTCAAATTCTCCGCGGTACTTTGCTCCCGCAATTAAAGAGCCTATATCAAGTGCAAAAACTGTTTTGTCTTTTAAACCCTCTGGAACGTCCCCTTGCACAATGCGTAAAGCAAGTCCCTCTGCAATTGCAGTTTTACCAACGCCAGGTTCACCAATCAGAACTGGATTATTTTTAGTTTTCCTTGATATCACGCGTATCACGCGCCTAATCTCTTGATCTCTACCTATAACAGGATCAAGCTTCTGATTGCGAGCCGCCTCGGTTAAATCTCGCCCATACTTCCCGAGTGCATCGTAGTTTGCTTCCGGATTTTGACTTTCTATTTTTTGCTTACCTCGCATTTTTTTCACCATTTCTAAAAAATTGTTTTCGTTTAAGCCAAATTCATTAAAAAACTGCCCAATTTTTTCCTGTCGGCCAGCATTCAAAAATGCCAGCATGATATGCTCCGGCGCAACATAGGCATCTTGCCAAAGTGTTTTAGAGATTTTTTCTGCCTCATCTAAATATTTTGCTAAGAGCTGAGATATGAATATTTTTTCTGTATCTATGCCCGCACCAGAGACTTTTGGCTGTTGTTGAAGTCGATAGTCGATTTGTTGTTTTATTTTCCCTAGGGGAATCTGCATTTTTTCAATCGCAGGACTAACAATGGCCTCCTGCGAAGCTAATATCGATTTGGCTAAATGCCACTCATTGATTTGTGTATGCCCACATTCTAAAGCACTTTCTTGACTTAGGCGCAAGATTTTTTGCAAACTTTCTGTAGCTCGATCCATGTCCATACCACACCTCTTTCAAAGCCTGTGTCACTTAAATTTAAGTTCGCTTTTGAAGGATGCAAGTGGGCAGTTACAATATTAGTAAATACTGAATCGATGTGAAGTAAATAGCTCTGTTAATGGGCTCAGTAGGATATATTTCCTCTAATTGCTTGGCATAAGCATTCAGTTGATAAGCATAACCTGCCTCTTTAACTATTTTGTCCAAAACGCTCTTGTTCTTTTGATCAAGACTTAATCGAAGAGATTTAAAATCCAAAACTAAACACTCTTTTCCCGGATCTCGTAAAAATAAGTCAATTTTTCCAGAAATTAGGCTGTTTTCTTGCAAGCTGCAAATCGAAATTTCAGGTAGTCTGATCGGGTATTTTGACAAAACTTCTTGAAGAACTTTATCGGCAATTATAGCATTAATCTGCTTAAGACCCTCTTTGTATGCTACCCAATATTCTGCTGCCTTTTCATCAGATGCCTTAACATGGAACTTCTTCCAACTTAGTATCGTATTGAATTTTCGACCCGCCATCCAAAACTCTAAACCTTCATGAACAAAAAGCCCTATCTCACGGGCATAAAGCTGAGCTGGAATACTTTCATGGTGCATGAAATTAGCTTCTAATTCTTCGTCTTGCGTGACACTTTCAATGTCGTGTGGATTTTTTATATAGACTTGCGCAGGGACATAAAGATTTTTCTGTAAAGTAATTTCTTTGCCATTTTTTCTTAAATCAAGAGGCAAATTATTCTTCATTTTGTCTCTATCAAAATCTATATCAACGTCAGGAGAGCTCGCATATATATGTTTGCAGGAATGTGTATATTCATCACAAGATATTTCAAAATTACTCGTTACGACATCTGCAAATAGGCTTTGAGTACGTTCAAATAAGGTTGTATCTCCTTTTTCAACTTCTTCAAGTTCCGCTGCCTCGTCTATCTTATCATTTGCGCCTAAACCTTCTAAGCCACTGAGAAATAAATATTGTCGAGCCCTCGTCATGGCAACGTAGGCTAGGCGATCTTCTTCAGACTGAATCTGCCGCTTTAGTTCCTCAACTCTGCTATTAAATTTTTCATTTTCCAGCGGCCATTCGTCTTTCTTCCCAACATAATATATTGAATGGACTTCTTCTTCATTTTTTAATCGCAACCAATAGCGATCACGTAAGGGCCGCTTTTGATTTATATCCACTAAAAATACGAAAGGATACTCTGCTCCCTTTGACTTGTGCATTGTCATAAGAGTTACTGCAGAAGAACTCGTTTGCACTCCGCCGACCGAATCTTCGCTCGCAAGTTTAGAAATCTGTCTATTTAAAGAAAAAATATCTCTGCTACCATTTTGTTCAAGCTTGCTGCAAAGCTCAACAAACTGCAAAATATTCTCCACAGCCAAACCACCTTCATCACGACCTAATTCTTCACAATAGTTGCCTAAAATATTAAGTTTTTTTATGATATCTAACAAAATCTGACTTGGAATTTCGCTTTGCACTTTGGCTTGTATATCTAACAAATTTTTTAGATCGGAATTTAGTTCTGCAGCGGAAACTCTTTGTAAAAGATTTAGTTCCTTAAATCCTCCAACTTTTCCTAAAAACTCGAAAAGTTCTTTGTCTGATAGTCGTAATATAGGACTTCTGAGAATGGTTGATAGCGCGTTAAGGTCATGTGGTAGTGCAAGCCACTGCATCAGCTGCATCATATCTGCTATTTCGATGCGTTTAAAAAATCCACGCTCCTCATGCCTCTGACAATTTATACCTAACTTTTCAAGTTCACGCTGATAGATCACAGAATGTGTTGCATCACGGTACAATAAACAAATATCGCGTAATTCCACCGCCCTATAAGCCAAGCGGTCTTTTTCAAAGACCGGGAATTTCTTCGGCATAGCTAAGATCTGCTTGATCAAGCTCGCAATTGTTTTTCCTTCCTTTTCCCTGGCATCTAAATTTAAGCGTTCATCATCGCTAAATGGATCAAACAAAAAAACTCCACCACAAACACTTTCTAATGTTTCCGTTGTGCGATGAGTGTGAAAGCCCTCTATAGGAAATTTCGTGTAGAAGCAATTAATATGATCTACAATAGCTTGGCAACTGCGATAGCTTGTATCAAGATTGAGCGTTTGAACATTATAGTCCGAAAAACATTCTGCAACTTCATTCAGAACCTCTGGATCTGCCTCTCTAAATCCGTAAATAGATTGTTTGGTGTCTCCTACAACAAAAAGACTGCTATATAGTCCAGATCGATTATAAATCGATTCGGAACTAGCTAATAATTCATCTAATAGACTTTTAAAAACTTGCCACTGTAAGCGGCTCGTATCTTGAAATTCATCTAATAAAATATGTTCTATGCTTGAAAGAATACTATATTTAGCACCTAAACCTTGTTCCGAACAAAAAATTCGAAATGCAGCTTGGGTCAAGTCATTGAACTCTATTTCTACTTTTTGTAATTTTGCCTGCCGTTTACTCTGTTGCCAAGCTCGATAAAGCGCAAAGTATAAACTGCCTTCGCTGTCCAACTTTTCAATGGCCTTTTGGTCGATGTATTTTCTTAACGTTACTTCAATTTGATCCACATCCGCTGCCATTAAAATACGCTTAGCTTGTTTTATAAAAGTCCCAGAAACTTTCCATTGTTGTGTTAGAAATCCACTCGCCCGTAATGCGATCAAACCACTGTCAAAGGCGGCCAAAAACTCGTCCTGCTTTTTTGTGGTGGCAAACAGTCTCTCAAAGTTATCTTTTATCGAGTCCAATAACTTCTCTTCTGTCGTAAATTCCGGAAATTCTGATTCTAGATCCTTATGTGGACAGAACGCTGTGCCATACTGCTCCCTTTGCCATATAAAAGTATCAAAACGAGATAATGTTTGAACTATGCGTGCAATTTTCTCGACGCCAAATTCTTCGATCATCTTTTGCATACTCATCGCCAGAAAGCTTTCTGGATCGCGAAATGATTCAACTATAAATTGATTCCATGATTCATTATTCCTTTCATTCAAATCTGCGCCAAGAATCAATTGAAATTGCTTTTGAGGCAATTGATCTAAATCGAATAGTTGCGCTTCAAATGGAAAGCGCTGCACCCAAGACCAAAACAAACTGTCAATTGTTGAAATTGTGAGTCGTTGCGCACTATGTAAAATGATGTCTGAGACTTCGCGAAATTTTAGTGGTTTCTTATAATTGAATTGCGGGCCATTTTTGCTTAAGGCATCCCGATAAAAAAAAGCTATTTCATCATCAAGTTCAGCAGCAAATTTTGCATCTATCTTTAATTTTAAAGCACTTGCAAGAATACGCTCTTGCATTTCAGCTGCTGCTTTGTTGGTAAATGTAATTGTGAGAATCTTGCTCGGGTCTGCTCCAGCAGCTACCAAAAACAAAAAGCGACGACTTAGCTGAAATGTTTTTCCCGATCCGGCAGATGCCCGAACGACGAAGCTTTTGTAGGGATCATAGGCTTTGCAAAGTTCTAGGCTTGTGGCTTGCTTTATCATCTTCTAAACTAACGACTCCTTTAGACCCAAATTTATTTACTTGAAACCTGTTTCACATTGATAGACTCTAAGCGCTTCTGTTGCCATATAGTCCGAGAATATCTTGGATCATCACGTCGGCAAACCCCAGCTAAGTCACAATATCCACAATTTGTTGGATCCGCCTTATATCCAAATCCATCTGGCCTCAAATCTGCAAGCCTAGCTTGGATGACTTTAAGTAGATTTTCGTGTATCTGCTCAAAATTGCGATTTTTACTTGGCCTTGTTTTTACTATGCCCAGCTCTTTCGCCAAATCTTCCGCGCCATCTTGAAATGAAAAAAACTCCCATTCGCTCGGAAGCAGATTAAAATATGTAAGAATGGTCTTTTTTAAGCCATTTTCTGCGGCTTGAGACATTGCATAAATGGGTAATTGAGACGTAATTTGGAATTTTTTATCGAGCGGCGAAGCACCTCTTCGCTGTTTGAAGTCTACCAATAAACGCCAATTTTTTGTTTCCACAACAAGGTCAATGCGTCCCCAGATTCCGATGCTTTGATTTTCAGAAATTTCGACGCAAAAAGCCTCAGTTTGAAGTGGAAAATTCTTCTCCGCAATAAAATAGCCATCTTTATCTTCTAAATGCATCTGATTTATGACTAACTTTAGAGACTGAATAAACCTTGGCCAACTATAATATTTTAAATGAAAACCAACACCCGACTTCTGCAGGTGAGAAGGCAATACTTGGTCGCAAATATTTTGTAAGCGTTGCAATAATTTAGCTTCGCTCTGAGAGTATTCCAAAAGCGTAAGACTCTTATTCCAAAATTTTCCACCATTAAAAAAAAGTTCTAAAATTTTATGCAACGTCGTTCCCAATCGTCTTTGGTCATCAGTCTGTGGGAGCTGTCGAGCTTTGACCGCGAGTGTCTGTAGCAGAAATTTTTGAGGACAGCGCAGTAAGTTTTCCAAAGAACTGACAGACATTTTTTTGGCAAACTCTGCGTGTTCAATTGAAAATAAGTTTACACATTTTTTTTGCAACAACCCTTGTGCAGATTTGGTGGCTGCTAACTTGAGGAATTGCGCATTTGACAAGGTTTTTATTAGAGAATCTTCACTTTTTTTGAATTCTACCTGACCTTCGAATATCAACTGATCTAGATATCTCGAGCGCATTACTGTTTTGCCACCAATGGCTTTCGAATAACTAAGACTCAATTTGCTGCCACGGTGACGTAGCAATGCAAAAGTCGTGTCTTCCATTGCCTCCAGATATCCCCATCCCTTAAGTCCCATTAAATTTTTCAAATTATCGTTTAAAAGCACGTCTTGGGGCAACGCTTTGGGAAACAGTCCCTCTGAACATCCAAGTACATAGATAAACTGAAATGGCACATAACGCGACTCTTCAAGACTCAAGACCTGTACCCCAGCTAAGGGATCGCCAACAGAACGAATGTCTTTCTTAAATAGTTGCTCAAAAAAATCTAAAAGAAACTCTCTAAATCGAGATTGTTGCGGCCATAGTTGTTGAAGACTCATAAATTGTTCTAATAATTCTTGAAATGCCAACTTCGCAGAAAGATAGAGGCCTTTTGACTTTTCTTTTGGCAGTAATTCGACCAATGCATCCAAACCAAACACCAATAAAAATCGCTCTAAAAGAGCAATCCAGTGCGTGTTAACTTGCTTTGGACTCTCCAAAGCTAGCACAAGTTCTTCCCAAGCCGTCTTGCATTCTGCCACAAATTCAAGACTAGCTTTGCGCAGCAATCTATCTACGTAACCTCTTAGGGTTTCATTAGATTCTGGGGGATCGATTTTACAAGCTGCTTCGACTAAATATAAATTTAAATCAGTAGAGGCACCTGGTTCATTTTCTTTGGGATCTCCGGCAATTTTCAGCTGACTAATTATAAGCGGATGCGTCATCAATGCTAGTATACTTTCGCAGCAAAGTTCTTCACTGATCACACGATTTATTGCAACAAAAAGTCTTCCTAAGGGACTGTCTGAAAAGGCATAGGCTACTGCAAAATTTGTTGAAAATTCCTTATTTTGGGTATTCTCGCGTAAGTAAGCGCCATATTCAGCTTCACTTGTAAGCAATATTGCGATCTGCGATGGAGGGATCGTTCGAGTTAAAATAAGCTCTCTAATTTCGGATATAATTGTGCAAACCTCCTGAAAGGGGGTTTCAAATTCAAAGACTATAGTTTTAGTTAAGTTGTTCTCAGAAATCTCGCGTTTATCTTCCGCATCTTTTGCATAATTTGAATCATGCACATTAACTGAAACAGCCCGATGAATTTCTCCCAGAGGATTAAATTTAGCTAATTTATGTAAGATAGGTGTTCGGGATAACAAGATATTAACATTTTTTTTCTGCGCAAATTCTTCCAATAGTTCCAACTGCACTTTGTTAACAGTTGTTAAGCCAGCAATAAATATCTTATTAAAAAGATTATTTTCGGATTTTAACTTTTTTAGTATTGCTTCAGCAGCTAATCTTTCCCACTTTGCTTTAGTTATGAGGTTAAAAAGTTGCAATTTATGGTAAAACTGAACTCTCAAAGCCTCAATTTCTACGAGCCTGTCATCTAAAAGAGCGATATGTTCAACAGCAAAATCTAAAGTCGGCAAAATTTCTTTTCTTAATCGATCAATAAAATAACCCTCGCCACCAGCATTTTCTAAATCATTAAATAATTGTAAAAGCTCGTGAGCGTGAAAGGTTGCGAGATTTCGAAGATTCATCGATTTAATAGTAGATTTTAAAAGATATTCTGCAATTTCTGGGCTGACAATTTGATCTTCCGACTCTTGATCCCAAAAATGACCCAGCATTTGCTGCCAATTGACGATTTTTGGCGCTAAAAAAGACCCATAATATTTTGCAAGTGCTGCTTTTAAATAAGTACCAAAACGAGCTGTCGGTAAAACGACTATTACTGTAGCCAAGTCATCTTTTGCCAACAAAAGTAAATCTTCAATAAGTACTTTCAGCAGATCATCTTCCAAGGGGATTGATTTAAGATACATTTTCTATTTCCGTAGCAATGCCTGTGAACTGATGCTTGTCATTCTAGAAGCATCTTGTTTTAATAACAATATGAGTCTAGGTGATTTTAAGGAAGTGCTACTTGTTTAAAAATGGCTTTATACTGGTCTTGACCTGCTTTTTTTTCGTTACTTGCGCTCCTACCAGCTGCGAAGACACTTCTGATATTGATTTAGTTCAGAATTCGGACTCAAATGCGCAGGAGCCGTCGCTAGCTCAATTTAAGACTCTACGCATAGACTTACCCTACCGACCCATTTCGTTAGATCCGCTAACTGCAAGCGACCCAATATCTCGAATGTTTATTTTAAGTATCTATGATCGACTCACAGAAATCCACTTTAAAGATAATGAATTTGTCGTCCAGCCGCTTTTACTCAAAGAACTTCCCATACCTTTAAACAAAGCTCAAACTAAGTTTAGAATGCAATTAAGACGCGGTGTCTATTTTCATCCAAATAGAGTATTTGGCAAAAAGAAAACTCGAGAATTGGTTGCTGATGACATTCAATATAGTTTAAAACGTTTTGCAAATTATAAATCAAATAGCTATCACTACTATCTTTTACATGAGTTGGTTTCTGGTTTTGCTGAATATCGCAATAAAACATTTAAATCTGACCCATTAAATGGCGTATCAAATGATATCTCCATTTCCGGTTTCAAAGTGCTAGACAGATATGGATTTGAAATCGAACTAAAAAAACCACATCCACGTTTTTTTCGAATTTTGGCGGACAGCAGTTTATCTATAGTGCCAAAAGAAATTATTGTAACTCATAAATCAGGCCTCAATCGTGTGCCTATTGGCACCGGAGCTTTTTAC